>CACXJE010000009.1 GCA_902767915.1 Oscillospiraceae bacterium
AGTATAGTGTGCCAAGGCGCAGCGTTACCCGCTCGGCAGGGGGTTCTGATACCTGTGCTTCGCTACTTGCTTGTGTACCGTCTGCCTGCTGGGTGCTTCCGGCAGGCTCGGCAGGGGGTTCTGATACCTGTGCTTCGCTACTTGCTTGTGTACCGTCTGCCTGCTGGGTGCTTCCGGCAGGCTTGGCCGACAGCACGATCAGGCAGTCCTGCTGCAGGCAGAGGATCCGCCCGTCCTCCAAAACCAGCACTCTTCGCAGCTTTGCGGGGTTGACACCGCACTTTTGCAGATCTGCAAGCAGAAAAAAGCTTTTGCCATCCGTCCTCCAAACGCTGCCGCCCGCATAGACGCAGCCGCTCTCCGGCATACAAAGCGGCAAGGCGCCGCAGAGCTGCTCCGGCAGTTGCGCGCCATCCTGTGCTCGAATGGCTTTGGTCTCTTCCAACAAAGGAATAAACAGATTCTCCGCATTTTCTCCTTCCCCGACAAGCTTACGCAGAAGGACGAACAATCCGTGATCTGTATTAACCAACGCAGCGGCCTGCCATCGACCGTTTCCTGCCTGCGGCATTTCGATCTGCATCTCGTTTCGGAACAGCCGATTCCCGTCACAGTACCATATGACCTCGCCTTGTTTCAGGAGCTGCCCGAAGGTATCCATACCCATTGGGATACGATACAGTTCTCCCGATGAGTCACAGACAGACAGCTCCGTCCCGTTTTCGGAAATAGAAGTGTAAATGTCTGCTTTCCCGTCCAAGCATACGGGATCCTGCGCAAATGTTTTTTCCTCGGCTGCAGCATAGTACTGATCCAAATAGAACCCACCACGTTCAGTCACTAACAGGACATCATTCCCATTTAGAGCAATATCAAAATGTTCGCCAACTTCTATCAAATACATTTTAGGCAGATACTCTTCTCGTTGATTTGTATCAACCTCAATTGTTTTTTCTGTCGCTTTTTTGCACCCCATGCAAACTACCAGCATAATAAAAACAAGCACAAAAACAATTGATGCCGCCATCTTTTTCATCGTTAATCCTCCATGATCCATTACGATTACTGTTCCTTGCAGGTGTTTGCCGCAGATCCGCAATTATTGCAATGCTGTAATCTTCCCTCAATAGAGAAGATTACAGCATTGCCACCTTGAACAAAAAGTATTGTACAACAATTTATGCGTTAGTTACGTATACAGAAAACCATCTCCTAAAACTGTTAATAGCATATAGTCCTGGCGTTTTCAAGTTTTCTGGCACACTTGGTCGATTTTAGAGCACAAGTGGCAAAACGGCAGCTTGCAAAAACAAGCTGCCGCGTTGTATAATGACAGTATCTTTCAGAAAGGAGGTCGCCGTATGCTGCGTGTTGCCGTTTGTGATGACGAGAGAAAAGATTTGGATGAGATCGTGTCGCTGCTGAAACGGTACGATTCCGGCGGGCTTCTGGAAATCACGACGTTTTTCGCGGCGAAGGAGTTGCTTGCTGCGTCAGAGAAAACACCTTTTGACCTTGCAATTCTGGATATTGAAATGGAAGCGCCGAACGGTTTTGAGGCCGCGCAGATGTTGCTCCGGCAGGCAAAACCGCCGCTGATCGTCTTCGTGACAAAAAGCATGGCGTATACCCTGCGCGGCTACGGCGTCGCCTTCCGCTATCTTGTCAAGCCGCTGGAGGCCGTGCAGTTTCATTCTGTGATGGATGCTGCCGTCCGGGAGCTTCTCGCCAATCGCTTTTCGTTCAGCGTTGACAATATCCATCATGTTGCAACGATGCAGGAGATCTATTACTTTGAGGTCTATAAGCACTACACGACGCTTCATCTGAAGGACGAACAGTTCCTGATCCGATCTGCGCTGAAGGATGTGCTGTCGCAGCTTCCGAGCGGATTCTTCGCCATGCCGCACCAAAGCTATATTGTAAATCTCGCGCACGTCAAAACCGTTTCCACTACCGAGCTTCAGTTGACGAACGGCGCAAGGATCCCGATCAGCAGAAGACGGCAGCAGGAATTCGAACGACAGCTTTATTCCTATCTTGGGAGGTAGTCCAATGTATGAACTGACCGAACTGATTTGTGTCGTTGCCGAGGTGCTTGTGATCGCGCTGTTCCTGCAAAACACGTTTCCTGTACGGGAGAGAAGGCCGTGGCTTCGTCTTCTGTGCTATGGGCTGTTCGGGGCTGCCGTCTTTGCTGCCTCTTTGTTTCTGGACGCCGCCCTGCTGCGGCTGCTGCTGTGCTTTTTTGGCGTTGCCGTTCTTGCGCTGGTTTTGTTTGAGGCAAAGCCGCTGCACGCCATTCTTGCCAGCCTGACCTTTTCCGCTTTGGTTGCTTTGAGCGACGTGCTGTTGATGGCATTTCTGATGCTGTTTGGCTTGAATAATCTGGAATTGATGCAAGTAGGAAATGCGCGGCTTCTGTATCTGATCATTGGGCATCTTTCGCTGTTTGCGTTAGTGGTTGCCGTTTGCATGCTGAATCGGCGGAGGAAAAACATTGCGTTGTCTCCGAAGCTTTTGCTGCCGCTGCTTCCGTGTTGGCTCTCCGGGATCCTGCTCTGCTGTATTTTGACGGCCGAGATGTATCAGACCGGGAAAGACATGAACCCCCTGTATCTTGCCGTGGTTTTCGGGCTGCTCTATACCAACATCGTAATCGTTTATTACACAAACCGCATCAAAAAGCAGGAACAGGACAAGGCAGACGCCGCACTCGCGGCGCACCATTACGCAATGCAGGAGGAATACTACGAACAGCTGCACGCCCAGCAGGAGGAAACGCGGGCGCTATGGCACGATATTGGCAAATATCTTCGTGCTATGCAGGCGGATGCTCAAGCAGGAGAAACACTACTGCAGCTGCAGGAGAAGGTCGATTCGGTTACAACGGTCGTCGACGTGAACAACCGCGCAGTCAGTGTGATTCTGAACGATTACCTGACGGCGGCAAACGACATTCAAGCCAAGCTGGCCTTTGACGTCCAGGTTCCCTCTGAATTGTTTGTCACCGCCGCTGATCTGTATATTCTGCTTGGGAACACGCTTGATAATGCGTTGGACGCCTGTATGTGTCTGCCGGAAACACAAAGGGAGATCAGGCTCCAACTCCGACAACACAACGATATTCTGTTCTACCGGATCACGAATCCCTGCGCCACGGAGCAAACTGAGAAGAAATACAGTCAATTCCACGGCTACGGCCTGAGAAATGTTGGACAATGCGTGGAAAAGTATCATGGCAGCCTAAGCATTACAAAAGAAAATGGGCAGTTCGTTGTAGAAATGCGTCTGAATTGCACATAGTGGGAGATACCTTCTGATGATTATCACGCAACACTTGCCTCAAACCGCTAAAAACATAAGTAACACAGATATCATCAAGTGTTATGCTGTTCAACAATTCCGAAGAATGCGTCCCAACTTGTGGCGCATTCTATTGCAGTAAGGACGTTATTCTAAACAGAGAATAATATTTAATAAAAATGTCGAAATGTGTTGCAGAACTATGTGCCGTTTTGTCTTTATACTTTGAGCTAATTAATGAGAGGTATTCTTTCCCGACCCTAATCATGACTTTCGTCAAACATACATAAAGGAGCAGCCCTATAATACCGATAAGCGCAGTAATAAGAAATCAAAAGGATTTGGGCAGCTCTTTGTCATGAGATACTGTTAGAAGATCGAATCGCGTTTTCCCATAGAAATAGAATGAGCAGATCGTTATTAGACGAATTGTTTTTCGTTTTTATTGCGAGCAAACTCTCTCGAAAACAATCCCACACTATTCAAGTAATGACTTGGAGAAAGCGCTATAGATGAGTGTAATTCAAAATAATTTTATATCGGCAGCAATAATATTGTGTGCATTAATAATCGGATTTATTTTCCAATTTTTTGATAGCATAAAAGGAACACTAAATGACAAAAGAGTATTTCCGGAAAGGCGATCCTTGTAAAAGAAAGCGCCGAAAACGCAGTTATGAAACAGCACTTAGTTTTACAAAAACGGAAAAAATTTGTGAGGCGGGAACCCTAGTGTTATTAGCCTGTTGAAATAAGACTGTTCCACGTGCTATTATAGTGGTGAGGTTGAGGCAGAGAACTGTAGAAAGTCTTGCTAACGATGAGGTTTGCTATTTCGCAAGAGAAACTGCAACCCCGCAGACGGCAAATGCTTATGCCGTTACTATGAGAAAATTGGGTTGAGCGTACCATAGAGAAGAATTGAAAGGTCGGTGAAAAGTGAGCAATGTTGAGGATATTGAACTACAAATCCTATTATGAGGCGTTTAAGCTGGGAGTAATTGACGGTGGATTTACCCCCGTTGCTCGCTTGCTCTTTTTTCCTCTTTTTGATCCCAACGGGGAAATTGTTCTTTGTGACGAAAATGATGTTCCTTATGATGCCAATAACAAAAACAGTAGTGCTTGGGGCAATGGTATGGAACCGATCCCTCAGAGAATCCAGACGGAGGTTGGAAAGAACGAGACCCTTGCTATCCTTATAAAGTACTTTTCTTCCGCTTCCCGGATCGCCGCTTCGTCCCGTTCCCAGAACAGCGCGACGATCTGCGCATCCTCCATCCGGCATTCCCCCTCTCCGCAGTGCTTCTCTCTTATCTATTATACTACCGATTCGACGGCATGGGTCACGTTTTTTATGGAATTACCGGAGAATGGGGCGCCTATTGTTATGGTTTTTTGCTATCATGATAAATGCGGCCAAAAGCAAAAACGGATGCAGCGAGCAAAAAACCGAATCCGGGGCGCATCAGCCTCGGATTCGGTTTTTTGTACAATATGCAGGGTTCCTCTGAGAACAGAAACGGATGGTCAGGCTTCCTCAGGAAGCAGCTCCCAGACAAATACCGCGCTGTCCTGCAGGTCGATGTCCTGGGGACGGAAATTGGCAGCCATGCTGCGCTTGGCGCTGCCGCCCAGCATAGGCGCGGCACATTCCGCCACATCCATCATGGTATTGGACCGGAAGCTCAGATGGGCCACGTCATACTCGATGGTCTGCAGCTCGCCCAGCCGCATGCCGGAGGCCCGGCAGAGGATTTCCGCCCGGGTTCTGGCACTTTCGGCGGCGTTTTCCAGCAGCTGCGCCTGCAGCAGCTCCGGCTGCTTGACGGTGAAGCTCACGTTCAGCTCCGGCTGGGCTTTGCTTTTTGCCACGGCGTTCAGCGCTTTGCTGAGCCGGGCAACGTCGAAATCAAAACAGAGGCGCTGCTCATAGGTACAGACGTAGCCCGCAAACACGTTGCGGTATTCTCCGTCCGGATCCCGGACGCCTTCATACTCCGTATTCACATGGAAGCTGTCCGCCTGGAAATCCTCCTTCGGGAACCCGGCCCGGACCAGCGCCCGCTCCAGCGCGTCCACCTTATCCGAGGCGCCCTTCAAAGCGGCGGCGTAGTCCTTATTCTTCTCCCAGATCCGGAAGCTCAGCTCCACGGTATCCACCGGCGCGGAAGCCTTTCCGACGCCCTTAACGGTGATGGTTTTCACGGGACAACCCTCCGTTTCAAATTGTCAATTAATAGGCCACGCCCCACAGAATGGACTTGACCGCCTTCCGGCCGCAGACCGGGCAGACGTCGTCAATGTGCTCCTGAGCAAAGGGCATGCAGCGGGAGGACATGCCTGCTTCTTCCTTCATCTTGATCTCGCAGGCCTCGTCACCGCACCACATGGTCTTGATGAAGCCGCCGTTCTGCTCCTGCAGCTCCTTGGCCTCCTGGAGAGAATGGGCCTCATAGATATGCTCGTCCAGATTCTTCTTGGCTCTGGCAAACAGTCCGTCATGGACAGCCTGGAGCAGCTCTTCCACCTTGGACTCCAGCTCCTCCACCTTGACGGTGAGCTTCTCGCCGTTGTCCCGGCGGACCAGGACGCACTCGCCGTTCTCCATGTCGCGGGGACCCATCTCAAGACGCAGGGGCACGCCCTTCATCTCATATTCGGCGCACTTCCAGCCGAGGCTGTTGTCAGAGGTGTCGATTTTCGTACGGACGCCGGCAGCCTGCAGGCGGTCCATCAGCGCAGTCGCGCCCTCGATGACGCCGGGCTTGTGCTGGGCAACAGGCACCACGATCACCTGGATGGGGGCAATCTTCGGAGGCAGAACCAGACCGTTGTTGTCGCCGTGGGTCATGATGATACCGCCGATCAGACGGGTGGACACGCCCCAGGAGGTCTGGAAGGGGTTGACCCGCAGGTTTTCCTTGTTGGTGAAAGTGATGTCGAAGGCCTTGGCAAAGCCGTCGCCGAAGAAGTGAGAGGTACCGGCCTGCAGGGCCTTGCGGTCATGCATCATGCACTCGATGGTGTAGGTGGCCTCGGCGCCGTTGAACTTCTCCTTCTCAGTCTTCTGGCCGCGGGTAACCGGCATGGCCAGCACGTTCTCACAGAAGTCGGCGTAGACGTTCAGCATGGTCTTGGTGAAGCTTTCGGCCTCCTCGGCGGTGGCGTGCATGGTATGGCCCTCCTGCCACAGGAACTCCCGGTGACGCAGGAAGGGGCGGGAGGTCTTCTCCCAGCGGAGCACAGAACACCACTGATTATACTTCAGAGGCAGGTCCCGGTGGGACTGAATCACATTTTTGAAGTGCTCACAGAACAGGGTCTCGGAGGTGGGACGGATGCAGAGCCGCTCCTCCAGCTTTTCGTTGCCGCCCATGGTGACCCAGGCGCATTCGGGTGCGAAGCCCTCCACGTGATCCTTCTCCTTCTGCAGGAGGCTTTCGGGGATCAGCATGGGCATATAGACGTTCTCCACGCCGTTTTTCTTGAACTCCGCGTCCATGATCCGCTGAATGTTCTCCCAGATGGCATAGCCGTAGGGACGGTAGATGAAGAGGCCCTTTACGGAGGAGTAGTCGATGAGCTGGGCCTTGGTGCACACATCCGTGAACCACTGGGCAAAGTCCTTCTCCATATCGGTGATCTGCTCAACTTTTTTATCCATTTTCTTTTCTTTTGCCATGATTATTTCTTCCTTTCCCAAGGTATCAGTCGCCTTTATATTGTATCACATCTGTCAAGCCCCCGCATAGGATGATTTGAAAGCATTCCCAACCCGGGAGGTCGAGATGATTGCATTCACAATTTTGCTGGACGAAGCGGCTGCGGACTTCTATGAGAGGGTCGCTGAGGCGGCGGATCGGACCGTAGAAACGGTTTTGGCAGACAGCTTATTCAAGCTGGCCGGGGAGCTTTCTTTGGAAGCGCTCGCACGCCGCGCCGAGTAATTATACTAATATTTGACTAAATTGTTCGATTCGTTCCGGCGGGAATCGTGCCATACTTCGTTGTCGTCCTTGCCGGGCGTCAAGCCCGCCTGCGTCCTCCGCCTCGTCTGGCGCAATTCCCCCTCGGAACGCTTTTGAACCCTTCAATCAAATATTAGTATTACGCCGGATGGGGTCTCTGATTGAGACTCCCATCCGGCGTTTTCCGCTCCTTGCTTATTCTGTCATTTTCAGGCTGCTGCCCATGGAACCGTTATTTGTGACTACGATCTTCTGCGGGATGCTGGCATCCAACTTGTCCACGTGGGAAATGATCCCCACAAGCCGGTTCCCCTCCGTCAGCTGATTGAGTACCTCCAAGGCCTTTCCCAGCATATCGTCATCCAGGGTGCCGAAGCCCTCGTCGATGAACAGAGCGTCCAGCTTTTTCCCGCCGGCATGATTCTGAACCACGTCGGACAGGCCCAGGGCAAGAGCAAGCGAGGAATAGAAGGCCTCGCCGCCGGAAAGGCTGGCGGAGGAACGCTGTTTCCCGGTGGTGACATCCAGAACCTCGATCTCCAGACCGGCATTGGCGTTGACGCGGCTGGCAGTTGTCCTGTGGATCAATTCATACCTTCCGCCGCTGATCACCGCAAGACGGCGGTTGGCCATTTCCAGGATCTCCTTGAACACAGCTCCCATCACGTAGCGGTCAAAGCTCAGCTTGCCGCCCTCGCTCTGGACGCCGATTCCGCAGCGACCCATTTCGTCGAGCCTGGTCCAGGCCTCATCGGTGTCGGCAAGGGCTTGCTTTTCCTGTTCTACCGTGGTCAGAACGCCTCGGTTCACATCCAAGCGGGCTTTTATGATCCCGACTTCCGCGGTCTTTTCCCGATAGTCCTGATCCGCTGCCTTTATCCGCGCCTGCAGGCCGGGCAGATCCGTTGCGCTGCGACCGCGGGTTTGCTCCTCCAGGGTCCGGATGCGGTTCTCAACTGCGTTCCATTCCAGATCAAAGCGGGAAAGCTCCCCTTGATGGTCGGCAATCCAACGCTTCGGTGTGTCACCGCATTGGCGCAGAACGGTTTCCACCGTCTCCGCATCCGCAAATCCGGTTTCCTCCAGGACTGAAGCGCAGCTCTGTTTGGCTTCCGCAAAGGCTTCTTCCCCGTGAATCCGGGCCTCTGCGGCGCTTTTCAGCCTGCCGCAGGCATCCGCCAATTGCTTTTCGGTATTTTGCAGCTCCTCCGCATGAGCTCTCAGGGTTTCAGACAGACCGTTCTCGCTCTGCAGAAGCTTTTCGCGTTCTTGCTCCGCTGCTTCCCGGCTGCCACTGGTCAGCTGGCCCCGCAGTGTGCGAACCATGGCCTCAGCCGCTCCCACCGAGGTTTCCGCATCGGAAAGCTTTCGTTCTGTCTGCTTTTGCAAAGTCCGGCCGTTTTCCATGGAGGCAGCTGCCCGTTCAAGCTTCCCGCGCAGCTGGTCCCGCCTTTCTTTGGCTGCCAGCGCTTCAAGCAAGGCGCTGTTTTTTTCCCTGCAGGCAGCCTCCAGGGAATCCCCCGCCTGCTTGAACCAGGTCCGATCGCAGAGCTGCTGCCAGCTGTCGCAGTCCGAGCGCACAGCCTGGGCCCGCTGCAGCAGGGCGGTTCGATCCGCCTCCAGGGCAGATTGCTCCGCGTGGCATGTCTCCAGCAGCTTTCTGCGCTGGCTTTCCAGCGCCTCGGCAGCTTTTCTGGCTTCCTCCACGGTTTGCTGGGTCAGCGGCTCTCCCTCAGGCTCGGCCAGATGCGGCAGCGCATCCGGCGTCAAATGGGTTCCGCAAACCGGGCAGAGGGCGCTTCCCTCTCCGGTCAGCCGGTCCCGCAGCTCGCCGGCAAGCACAGCAGCCTGCCCGTCCACAAACCGGCGATAGCAGACGTAGGCATAGTCATTGGCTTCAGCCGCTTTCCGCTCTGCTCCCTGATAGGCCGCGTATTGCCGATCAAACCGGAGGTTCCGCTCCTGCAGCGCAGACAAGCCTGCTTCAACGCCATCTGCTCCCTTCCAGGCATCCAGGGCGGTCTTTGCGTCCTGGGCCGCCCGCTCTGCGAGCAGAACTCTGCTGTCCACCTCCGTCAGCGGTTCAAGGGCCGCTTGCAAACCTGCAATTCTGCGCTCCAGATCCGCAAGCCCTGTGGAAATCCGCTCTGTCTCCAGTTGTTGGGCAGACAGGTTTTCCCGGGCGCCATGCAGCTGCTGCTCCGCCTGCTTCAGCTGATCAAACAGGGCCAGCTGGCCCTCCAGCGCAATCCGCTGCTCCCGGGTCTGCTGCAGCAGGGTCTGCAGCTCTGCATCCCCGCCGCAGACCGCTCCGGCGGCTTCCCGCTTTGATTCCAGCGCACGCACAGACGCCTCGCAGCGCTGTTCGAATTCCCGGGCGGTTTTCAATGCACGCGACGCACGTTTCTCCGATTCAATGGCGGGCAGCGCCCGGACCAGCGCCGTCTCGGCTCGTTCCACCTTCTTTCGCAGATCGGACATCTCCGGCTGCTTTTTTTGCAGCTCGGCTTCCCGGGTTCTGGCCTTCTCCAGCTCCTCCAGGGACCGGTTGTTGATCTCTGCTTCTCCGTATTGCCTGTGCAGCTCGTTCAGCGCGTTTCGCAGCGTTTCACAGGCCTCCCGGGCTGCTTCATATCGGTCCGTTTCCTCCGAGATGAGGGCGAGGAGGTTCTCCAGAAGGGCAGGATTCTGCGCCAGATAGGCGGCCTCTGTTTCCGGCGTCGGGTCAGCCGGCTGCAGCCGCGACAGAGCCTCCCGGAGGGCTCGGCTGTGGGTATCTCGCTGGTCGGACAGAAGCTTTCGGGCGCCGAACAGGAGCTTTTGCAGGTATACAAACCGGGAGCTGTCAAACAGCTTTCCCAGGATCTCGTTCTTTTTTTCGCTGGGGGCTTTGAGAAACTCCCGGAATTCCCCCTGGGCCAGCATCACGATTTTGCGGAACTGGTCCGCATTGAGACCCAGCAGCTCCTCACAGCGGCGCGTGACCTCCGAGGCGCCGGAAACGGGAGCCATCTCCTCCCCTTTCAGCTCCGCCAGAATCTTCGGGTCGTCATAGACCCCCGTGGCCCGTTTCTTGGTAAATTGGATCTTGCGGGTGACGGTATAACGCCGGCCATCCTGGGTAAAAACAAGCTCCACAACTGTCGGGACGGATTTGTCCACCAGGTCGGAGTGCATCATCAGGGGCTTCCGTTCGCTGCCGCTGACCTCTCCGAACAGGGCAAAGACGACCGCGTCGAAGATCGTGGTTTTTCCGGCTCCGGTGTCGCCGGTGATCAGGTACAGGCCGTTGACCAGCTTTGTGAAGTCAATCCCGGCCTCCTTCGCATAGGAGCCGAAGGCCGTCATTTTGAGGGTGATCGGTCTCATTTCCCTGCCTCCTTTCGGAGCGCCTGCCGCAAAAGCGCTTGAATTGCCTTTTCGCCGGGCTCCTTCTGCAGATCCTCTCCCTCCATCAGGAAGGCAGCCTCCTGCAGCAGCGCCTGCTCCTCCTCGGACAGGTCGATCCCGCCCCGCTGGGAGGCGTAAAACTCCGAGAACAGCTCCGGCAGCGTTTTCTCCCGGACCTTGCTGACCGTCAGTTCATCGCCTTCCGCCGCGGCAATCCGATAGGATGAATCCAGGTACATCAGGTCGCTGCCCCGGCTCTCGTAGAGGCTGTGGAAAAAGTCAGAAATCTCCGGGGTAATCCGCCGGTCTGTGAGAACAACACTGACGTATTCTCCAGAACTATCCCGGGCCAGCTCCCGGTCCCGCAGGTCCTCATAGGCGCCCTCCAGGGCTGTCATCGGATGCAGCGGCGGGATCTGCAAGACCTCCGTGCGGACGGGCGTTCCCTTTGCCCCCAGCTCCACCAGCACCGGCCCCTTGGGCGGCTGTCTGGTCTCGTTGAAATGATAGCAAAGGGGTGAGCCGGCATAGCGCACCTCCGGACGCCCCACCGCATACCCGGCGTGGATATGACCCAGGGCGACGTAATCAAACGCGTCGAAGGCGGTATAATCCACCTGACCGACGCCCCCCACCATGGTTTCCGATCCGCCCCGGGGACTCTCCTGCCCGTTCACGGTGACGTTCTGGTGGGCAAGGATCACGTTCCGTTGGGTCGGATCCAGCTCCTGGGCTGCCAGGAGCTTGCGCACGGCTTCCTCATAGCTGTGCAGTTCTTCACCCAGAGCCTCGCCGACCAGGGCCGGGAACACGTATGGCATCAGCCAGAAGTTCACCGGACCGCAGGCATCCTGCAGCGTGACCTTTGCCAGCTTTCCGGGGGCGGTCAGCGGCACAGAAAAATGCAGATCCTGTTTCTCCAGCAAATCCCGAAGGAATGCGAGCCGCTGGGCGGAATCGTGGTTGCCGGCCGTCACCAGCACGGAGATTCCCCGATCCGCCAGGCCGGTAAGCATCCGGCTGAACAGCTCCACGGCCTCTGCGGAGGGGGCGCTGCGGTCGTAGACGTCACCCGCAATCAAAACAGCCTGGGGCTTGGTTTGATCTGTCAGCTCCAGGAACCGATCTACCCAATCAGGCTGATCCCCCTTCAGAACCATGGATCTGCCGTAGATGGACTTGCCCAGATGCAGATCCGCCAAATGCAGAAATCGCATAAGCTCCCTCCCTTTCTTTTTTTTACAGTATATCACAATCTGCCATAACAGGCAACCAAGAAACCGGTGAAAAACGCCGGTTTCCCGCTTTTGTGCCTATTGATTTCTGCGGAAGGACTGCTATAATATATAATAGGTTTATATCAGAAATTTTCAATTTCGGAGGCGATCAAAATGCGTTCCATCCGTGAAATCTATAAAATCGGCAAGGGGCCTTCCTCTTCTCATACCATGGGGCCCGAACGGGCAGCCCGTATTTTCAAAGCTGAGCATCCCGACGCAGAGGCCTTCCGGGTCGTACTCTATGGTTCTCTGTCCAAGACCGGCGTGGGTCACGGCACGGATCGGGTGCTGCGGGAGGTTCTGGAGCCCACACCCACAGAAATCGTATTTGCCCAGGAGGATCCTGCCGATCTGCAGCATCCCAACACTCTGGACTTCTTTGCCGTGGAAAACGGCGCGGAAAGCCCCCGGATGCGGGTGCAGTCCGTGGGCGGCGGCGACATTGTGATCGAAGGCCGGGAGCCGGGCAAGGAGGAGGAAGAGGTCTATCCCGAAAACTCCCTGGCAGAGGTCATCCGGTTCTGCCAATGGAGAAAGGTCCGGATTTGGGAGTATGTGGAGATGACCGAGGGGCCGGAGATCTGGACCTATCTGGCCAAGGCCTGGAAGGCCATGCGCTGGGCCATCGCAGACGGTCTGAACGCCGAGGGGATTCTGCCCGGAGGCCTGCATCTGGAACGGAAGGCCAAGCTGCTCTATGAGCAGGCCACCAAAAACCAGATGGTTCAGCTCAGGGAAACCCGGATCATCTGCGCCTACGCCTTTGCGGTCTCGGAGCAGAACGCGGACAACGGAACCATCGTCACCGCGCCCACCTGCGGCAGCTGCGGCGTCCTGCCGGCGGTCCTGCGCTATATGCAGGAGTACCACGGCTATTCCGACGAGAAGATCCTCCACGCTCTGGCCGTTGGCGGCATCATCGGCAATCTGATCAAGCACAACGCCTCCATCTCCGGCGCTGAATGCGGCTGCCAAGCGGAGATCGGCGCGGCCTGCGCCATGGCCTCGGCGGCGCTGGCGGAGCTCTGCGACATGAACCTGGATCAGATCGAGTTTGCCGCAGAAATCGCGCTGGAGCATCATCTGGGTCTGACCTGCGACCCCATCTGCGGGCTGGTGCAGATCCCCTGCATCGAGCGCAACGCTGTGGCTGCCATGCGGGCCATGAACTGTCTGAATCTGGCCTATTTCCTCTATGAAACCCAGTCCATCAGCTTTGACATGTGCGTCAAGACCATGTACCAGACCGGTATCAACATCGCAAAAGCTTTCCGGGAAACCGCTGAGGGCGGTCTGGCTCGGCTATATCGACGGGGCAGATAATCCCTACAAACCGCAAACCTGTTTTGCTTTTGAGGAGGTGTGCCATGTTATTGCTCTTTGCCCTGTATTCCTATCTGCTTCTATGGCTGCTGTCCATTGTCTTATTTCTCCTGGGAATCATTCGGATGGTGCAGTTTCTTTTGGCAGAGAAGGGCTCCGGCAGACGGAAGGATTTGCGGGTCAGCTTCCTGCGGTTTCTGATTTCCGCCCTTGTACTGGCTGCCTGCCTGCTTTTGCTGGGAGAAGTAATGAGCCGCTTGATCGTTTTCAATATGTAAGTCTTTCTCTGTGGTATCCATAACAGGTGAACTCATGTTTGTTGATTTTTTTGGTTTCTCGTGTATCTTTTCCTGTCCGATCCCGGTCATACTGTTGATCCTCAGCATGGTTCGGATGGTGCAGTTCCTTCGTGCGGAGAAGGGCTCTGAACGTCGGGAGAGCCTGAAGCACAGCTTTCTGCGGCTCCTGATCACAGCCCTTGTTTTAGCTGTGTGTTTTGTTTTGCTGGTGATGGTAGTCGGCGGGCTTATGCTTGCGAATATGTGAGGTGCGGCATGTCTAAGAAAACCTATTCCCGTTTATTCAACCTGATTCTGATCATCGGGCTGCTGTCCGTCATCGCGCTGACAGTTTATACCGTGATTGCCTATCAGAACGCCTCGGTACTGAATTATATCGCGGAGGAGATTTGGTAGGATGAAACGGTGGAAGCAAATTCTCTGTCTGGTCCTGTTGGCCCTGTTCTTTATCTCGGTGGACCTGACCATCTACTTTCTCTTTACCCGGCGCTGCGCCAGCACCTTCGGCAGCGCCACCGCCGCCAAGGCCATTGAGCCCGCCGACTATCTCCCCTTCGGGGAAAACAGCGGAGTCGTGCGGATCGACGGCGTCCAAACCCTCACCGGCGAGCTTCCGGTTCTGGACGGGGCAGCCGCTCTGCTGCCGGTCTACGCCTCCGTTTTCTCCTCCCTCTATCCCGAGGATGCCTGTGCCTTCTCCGACGGCAGCTACACCCCGGAAAGCAGGATGCAATACCGAAACACCCGGGGCGCCTACCAGGCCATTGTCGACGGAGACGCAGATCTGATCTTCTGCGCAAAGCCCTCCCGGGAACAGCTGGATTATGCCGCCGGGAAGGGTGTGGAGCTGGAGCTGGTCCCCATCGGGCGGGAAGCGTTTGTCTTCCTGGTCAACGAAAAGAATCCTGTGGACAACCTGTCCCAGCAGCAGATCCGGGATATCTACGCCGGCAAGATCACCAACTGGAAGCAGGTGGGCGGGGCGAACCGCCTGATCTCTCCCCTCCAGCGCAACGAGGGCAGCGGCAGCCAGACTCAGTTTCTGGCCTTTATGAACGGAACCCCCACCGCCCACAGCCCCTTTGCGTTCCTCGGCGCCTCCATCGGCTTCTCCTTCCGATACTATGTCAGTGGGATTACGCAGGTGGAAGGAATCAAGCTGCTGGAAGTGGACGGCATGGCGCCCAGTGTGGAAAACATCCAAAGCGGCGCCTATCCGCTGACTGCCGAATTCTACGCGGTGTACCGCAAGGGCGAGGAGAATGAGAACGTACAGCGGATCCTCGACTTTCTGCTTTCTGAAAAGGGTCAGCAGATCATCGAGCAGAGCGGATACGTCCCCCTATCTTGATTTGCACACAGAAAAATGCCGCCGATTCCCTCGGCGGCATTTTTGGAATATTTATTTGATCTTCTGGCGGATGTCGTCGCCGATGAAGTAGACCAGCTGGTAGCAGCCCAGCAGACGGGAGGCGATCTGACCCTTATAGCGGGCTTCCAGATCGGCGGCATCCAGATTCGTGGAAATCAGGGTGGTTTTCTGGGCAAGCAGCCGGTTGTTGATGATTTCATACAGGGAGGATATCGTCAGCTGGGTGGTCATCTCCGTACCCAGATCGTCGATGATCAGCAGGTCGCAAAGCTCATACTTCCGGACCGATTCCGGCTCCGCCCGATCAAAGCGTACCGCTTCATAATCGGCAAACAACTGGGAGGCGGAGGTGTAGACCACGCTGTGACCGTTATCCGCCACCTGACGGGCAATGCAGCCGGAAAGGAAGGTCTTGCCAAGGCCGGTGGCCCCGGAAAACAGCAGGCTCTTGGCGCCGGGCTTAAAATCATGGGCAAACCGCCGGCAGACGTTCAGATTCTTCTGCATCAAGGCCCGGGCTGTGGTGCCGATGGCGGGATAATAGCGGTCCGGATAATAATCCAGATTGAAATTTTCAAAGCGCTCCCTGCCTGTGGACAGCAGCGGAGACAGGGCCCGCTTCTGCTCCTGCCGGCAGAGCTCATGGAGACATTCGCACATCTCCGTGCCCACGTAACCGGTGCCGCCGCAGACCGTGCAGACCGGGGTATCATCCAGATAATCGTCGGCCAGTTCGGCCTCGTCGAGGATCCACTGGCGCTCGTCCTGGAGGCGAAGGCTCTCCTGCTTCAGCTGTTCGATGGTACGGGCAGACTCCCCGCCGGTCATAAAGCAGGCCATAGCGGCCTGAGCGGAAATCCGGCGCAGGGAACGGTCGATCTCCCGCAGCCGGGGACGCAGGGCGTAGGCCGCCGCCAGATGGGACTCATACTCCGCGTGCTTTTTTCGGTTTTCATCCGCCAGACGTTCTCTGGCCCGGTTCAGTACCGCTTTCGTATATGCCATGACTTATTCCTCCTGGGTGGCCAGCATCCGATTGACCGCCTCCTGCATCTGGGGGCTCAAGGGCTCTCCGTGGCGCTGATAGCCCGCCTTCCCCTGGGGCGCGCCGGGCTTGCGATCCATGGTTTTGATCTGATCCAGGGTATACAGGCCCTGGCTGTTCCAGCTCTCCAGGATCCGACTCATGTACTTCCAGGTCAGACCGCCGGTGTTCTCGCAGGTCTTTTCGTATGCCAGGGAAATCGCCTCGTTGGCAAAGCCCATCTCGATCCAGCTTTGCAGATAGCGTTCCTCTGTCGGCGTCAGACGCCGATCCGTGATCCCCAGCAGCTGGCAGAGCTCCGCCTGTCGGGTATTCCGGAGGTTGGCGCTCTGCATATAGGCGGCCGCCTTTTCCACGGTGTCAATCTGCTGATCCGCCCATTGGAAGGCTTCCTTCTCCACGGTCCGCATGGAGGGCATCCGGCCGGTTCCGCGGCTGCGGCTGCGCTCCACACAGTAATGGACAAGAATATTGACGACCTCTGCCGGCAGGCCCAGATACTCCACCATGGAAAGGAGAATTTTCAGCTCCTCGGTGCTCAAAACCTTTCCGATGCACCGCTGCACCTCCCCCACCAGCTTCCGGAAGCCGGAACGAGGCAGCTCCATCTGCCGGCGAACATCCTCCTCAGTATACTCCGGCCGCTCGGCGGGAAGCTGAAATTTGGGGTTCATGCTGTCGTCCAGGCCCAGCTGCCGCAGCAGCTTGGCCGCGCTCTCCAGCCGGGACTCGCTGAAGCCGGTGGCTACCTCACTGATGGAAGCAGCGCGGCACAGGTAGAGCAGGGCGCTGTCTCCATTCCCGGCGGCCAGCAGCCTCCGGATGCTTTCTTTTGTGAGAATAACCTCTGACATAGCGATTTGCCTCCATTCTGCGTGTATTTTACATTATAGCACAAGACCTGACCCGGAACAAGCATGGAGGCTGTAAAAGTTCCGACAAAAAAAGAACGCGAAATTTGTCACTGCCCAATATTTTGTGCCGGCTTCCTGCTCTGTGCCCAATTTACAGAAAATTCACGCTTTTCTCGTTGCATCCCGGCGGAAAATGTGTTAGTATATGTTTAATTGTCTGAGAAAGACGTCATTAAGAAAGTGAGTGAACAACATGAAGAACGATTCCTACTCCCGCAATTGGCTGCGGCTTGCAGCCCTCTGCATGGTGCTTGCCGCGGTTCTCGGAATCTTCGCAGGCTGCAGCAAGAACGCAGACTCCGAGACTTCCTCTGACCCCAGCTCTCTGACCACCGAGGCCGCTCCGGAAACCACCTCTGCGCCGTCGGAGGAGCCCGGCTCCGCCCCCAAAACTGAGGACGAAACCGTCCCGGAGCCCGAAACGGATCCCTCTGTGGATTATGAGGGACTGCAGACCCTTCCTGCCTACACCCTGGAGGAGCTGCCCGCCGACGACGCCCGTCTGGAAACGGTGATTGCCGAATGCGGAGACCGCTCCCTCACCAATCGGGAGCTGCAGATGTTCTATTTCATGCAGCTGTTTGGCTACTACGGTCAGATTCGGCAGATGATTGCCTACGGCTATCCCGCAGAAATGTTCAATCTGGATCTCAACAAGCCCCTCAGCGAGCAGGATTGCATGGAGGTCGGCGGGCTGAACTGGGAGCAGTTCTTCCTGATGTCCGGCCTGAACCAGTTCCATCAGACCTGCGCGGTGGAGGCTGCCGCAAAGGCCGCCGGCTATACCCTCAGTGAAGAAGATCTGGAATCCCTCCAGAAGATCAAGGACGGCATCGCAGAGCAGGCGGAATCCTACGGATTTGAGTCTGCAGATGCTTATATCCAGGCCTCCTTTGGTCCCTGCATCACCCAGAAGGACTATGAAACCTATCTGGATCAGTACTATTACGTGGTCTGCTATGAGGATGAGATCTACAACGGCATCACCTGGAACGACGATGATCTGCTGGAATACTTCCGCAACAATGCGGATCAGTATCAGGGCGTCACGGAACAGCCCAACGTCAGCGTCCGGCACATCCTGATCACCCCCGAGGATGCGGACGGGGACAAGGTCTCCACCGATGAGGAAAAGGCTGCCGCCAAGTCCAAGGCCGAAGAGCTCCTCAACCAGTTCCTCTCCGATCCCACGGAGCAGAATTTTGCAACGCTGGCCAATGAGAATTCCACCGATCCCGGCTCCAAGGATAAGGGCGGCCTTTACGAGGACGTCTATCCCGGCCAGATGGTTCAGAGCTTCAACGACTGGTGCTTCGACGCATCCCGGAAGCCCGGCGACACCGGAATCGTGGAAACCAGCTACGGTTACCACATCATGTATTTCGTGGGTCAGACGGAGAACTACTACTGGAAGACCCTGGTCGAGGAGGACTATCCGAATCACAGAATGGAAACCTGGATCAACGAGCAGATGGATCAGGTGCCCATGACGGTGGATTACGCCTCTGTCGTGATCGGCCCCATGCCGGAAGCAGCCCATCAGGACGAAGAATAACGCGCATCACAGCACCGGGCTGGAACGCTTGCGTTCCAGCCCGGTTTTTGTATACAAAATCAAATTCTCTTCCACTTGGGACCCTGGGGGGTATCAATGATCTCAATACCCCGGGCCTTCAGCTCGTCCCGGATCCGATCGGCCTCTGCGAAGTTCTTCTCCTTCTTGGCGGCAGTCCGGGCGGCCAGCATGGCTTCGATCTCGGGATCATGCTCCTCCTGCGCAGCAGCCTGTTCCTGCTCTGCCCGCTTCTTAGCGGCGGCCTCCAGCAGATTCAGCCCCAGGACCCGATCAAAGTCCCCGATGGCAGCCAGCTTGGTGGCGTCGTTGGTCTTGGCCTTCAGCACATCGTAGAGGGCGGTAATACCCAAAGAGGTATTCAGATCCGCGTCCATGCCCTTCATAAACCGGGCCTTCAGCTCCTGCAGGACATTCCGGTCCGCCTCTCCGGCGGCCTTCGGATCCATGGCAGCCACCTTATCCACCAGCTTGTTATAGGCAACCACCGCGTTGTCCAGATTCTCATAGGAGAACACCAGATTCTTGCGGTAGTGGCTCTGCAGGCAGAAGAACCGGTAAACGATGGGATCGTAGCCCTTCTGCTCCAGCAGGCTCACGGTGAGGAACTCGCCGCTGGACTTGGACATCTTGCCGGCGGTGGTATTCAGGTGCAGCACATGGAACCAGTAGTTGACCCACTTATGGCCCAGGTAGGCCTCAGACTGGGCGATCTCGTTGGTGTGGTGGGGGAAGGCGTTGTCGATGCCGCCGCAGTGGATATCCATATCCTCTCCCAGGTGCTTCAGAGAGATGCCGGTGCATTCGATGTGCCAGCCGGGATAGCCCACACCCCAGGGAGAATCCCATTTCAGAGCCTGGTCCTCAAACTTGGACTGGGTGAACCAGAGGACGAAGTCGTTCTTATTCCGCTTGTTCACGTCCTCCTCCACGCCCTCCCGGACGCCCACGTCCAGGTCCTCGGCGTTGAAGTCGTTAAAGACGTAATAGCGCTCCAGCTTGGAGGTGTCGAAGTAGACGTTGCCCCCGGCCCGGTAGGCAAAGCCCTTCTCCAGAAGGGTTTCGATGATGTGGATATAGTTGTCGATGCAGTTGGTGGCGGGCTCCACCACATCGGGCCGCTTGATGTTCAGCTTCCGGCAGTCCTCGAAGAAGGCGTCGGTGTACATCTTGGCGATTTCCATGACGGTCTTGTGCTCCCGCCTGGCGCCCTTGAGCATCTTATCCTCGCCGGTGTCGCCGTCAGAGGACAGGTGGCCCACGTCGGTGATATTCATGACCCGCTTCACGTTATAGCCCGCGTAGCGCAGGTACTTCTCCAGCACGTCCTCCATGATATAGGAGCGCAGGTTGCCGATGTGGGCATAGTGGTAGACCGTGGGGCCGCAGGTGTACATCTTCACGATGTCGGGATGGTTGGGAACAAAAAGCTCCTTTTTTCTGGTCAGCGAGTTATACAGGTACATACTATGCTTTCTCCTTCATTTGGTTTTCCAGTTCTGTTATTCTCTGCTTCAGCGCGTCGATCTCCAGCTGAATGGGGTCCGGGGTATGGGTGTGGTCCAGCTTTTCGCCCCCCACCCGGACGATATGGCCGGGAATGCCGACCACGGTACAGTCGGGCGGCACCTCCCGCAAAACCACGGAATTGGCCGCGATCTTCGCATTATCGCCCACCTTGAAGGGCCCCAGCACCTTGGCGCCGGAACCGATCATCACGTTATTGCCGATGGTGGGGTGGCGTTTGCCGCAGGTGACGCCGGCACCGCCCAGGGTGGCCCCCTGGTAGATCAGACAATCGTCGCCGATCTCCACAGTCTCACCGATCACCACGCCGCTGCCGTGGTCGATGACCAGGCGCTTGCCGATCTTGGCTCCCGGGTGAATCTCCACGCCGGTGGTGAAGCGGGTGAACTGGGATACGGCTCTGGCTGCGAATTTCAGGTCATGGGTATGGAGCCAATGGGCCAGCCGGTGCTGCTGGGTGGCGTGAAAGCCGCTGTAGAGCAGCAAAATTTCCAGGCTGGATCTGGCTGCGGGGTCGTTCTTTTTGTAGGCTTCGATGGATTCGCGGACAGAATCAAGCATACGCATAGACGCCTCCAAGGATGGATAATTTCAGTTTTCGCCGCAGGATGTCGGACAAAAGCCCGGGATGCGATGAAAAAGCGCCGCCTCCGGATTGCTCCAGAGGCGACGTGAATCGCGGTTCCACTCTGATTTCTCACTTAGGCTCTGACGCGGCCTCACGGGGTCTCCCCTTCGCTCCCGGACGCACTTCTCCGCGGGCGCTGCCGCCTTCGCTTCCAGCCGATGGCGAAGGCTCTCTGGCGCAGTCCTGTGCGGATACTCTTTCCGTTCCCTGCGAATATTCACATTACCACAGTATATTAGCAGAAAAGCAGAATCGTGTCAATCCTTTTTTTCCAGGGATGCGCTGAGAATTTCGTCCAGGTCCGGATGCAGCTTTTTCAGGCTGATGGGCCGACCGGAGGTGTCGGTGAAGCAATGCTCGGAGGCGCCGGTGGCAACCACCGTGCCGGCAGCGTTGGTCATTTCATAGGTGAACCGGAACCGGATGCCGGAATAGGATTCCACCCCCACGGCAACCCGGATCTCGTCGTCAAAAAAGGTAGGGCGGCGATACCGGCATTCCACGCCGACCACCGGAGAGTAGATGCCCCGGGCCTCCAGAATCGGGAAGCCGATTCCGCTCCGCTCCAGAAAGTCCACCCGGGCCTCCTCCATCCAGCGGATATAGTTGGAATGGTGAACGCAGCCCATTTTATCGGTTTCGTAATAATGTACTCTGTGCTTGTAAGGTTCCATCGGCTCTCCTTCCCGAACAGCGTCTGTCGGCTTCGGTATGCTATTATTTCATCTCCAGGGTTTTCTCGTATGCTGCGATCACAGCCTCGGTAAAGGCGGCTCGGGCAGCGCCGTTCTCCAACGCCCGGACGCCTTGAATCGTTGTGCCGCCGGGAGAGCAGACCTTGTCCTTCAAAACGCCGGGATGCTCGCCGGTCTCCAGGGCCAGCCTGCCGGTGCCCAGCAGGGTCTGGGCCGCATAGCGCAGGGCCTTTGCCCGGGGCAGGCCGCAGGCCACGCCGCCATCCGCCAGGGCCTCCATGACCAGGCAGAGGAAGGCGGGACCGCAGCCGGAAACAGAAGCGGCAGCGTCGATCAAATGCTCGTCGATCCGGTCCAGGAGGCCGGCCCGCTCCATCAAAGCGCAGAAGCCTTCGACCTCCGCCTCCGTGCAGGCCTTGGAGCAAACCTGGATCACGCCTTCCCCCACCGCCACCGGCGTATTGGGCATGATCCGGATTACCGGATAGGAACCGCCGGCCAAGGCTTGGATGGTCTCGGTTGTCAGGGCAGCGGCCATGGAGACCAGCACAAACCGTTCCCCTCTGGCTGCCAGAACCGGGCGCAGAGGCTCCAGCATCCCTGCCATCATCTGAGGCTTGACCCCCAGGAAAATCAAATCACAGCTGCGGGCGATGGTTTCATTGTCGCAGGCAGTCCCCTGCAGCGCCTTTGCCAGCGCCTCCGCCTTTTCCGGGCTGCGGTTGGAAAAGTACAGCTCTCCCCTGCCCTTGCAGGCCCGGGCCAGGGCGGAGCCCATATTCCCGCAGCCGATAAAGCCAATCCTTTCGTACATCGTCAGATCCTCCATTTTACCTGTCCGGTCAGGACAGGTTGAGGTGCTTTTTCATCATGATCCAGGTGAGGAAATAGAACAGGCCGCCAAAGAGCAGACTTTCCACGCCGCTGACGATCATCATGCTGTCCGTTGGATCGAGCCGGCTCGATCCGTTGGCCAGGTTGATGCCGATCATGGCCACCATCACAAAAGTGTTCGCCATCTGCATGCCGAAATAGAGGACAAAATAGAACAGTACGCTCATGCCTGCCTTCTTCCCGGCAAAGCTGTGGCCGATGGAGACCGCGGCAAAGGTCATCAGGATCGACGTCAGAATGCCGATCACACCCACAATGACCGTTTCGATCAGCAGCTTTGCGGTTTCCACCCCGCTGGCGCTGAAGGCCATCTCGAAGGCGCTGCCGAGATCCTGCATGGATTTGATTTCAAAGGTCACGACTTTATAGCCCAGATATACGCTCACTACCGCGCAAAGCACAGCCACAAAGGCAACCAGCAGGCGGCTGAGAATGATGGAATGGATGCCTACAGGCAGGGTGTTGGTCAGATAGCCTTCATCCCCATGGACCGATTTGGCAAAGCGGACCATCATCAGCACCATGGTCAGAACGATGCAGGCAATACAGGCCAGGACAAACAGAAAGATCATCATGATCCCGAACATGGAGGCCGGGGTGGCGCCATTGGTCGTCTGCATCATCCAGATGGATGCTCTGGTCAGCAGCGCCATGGCCAGCAGGCCGCCAAATACAAAGATCAATGCCCGGAATGACGCATGAAACTCATGCTTTACCATTTTCAGAAACATTTGAATTCCTCCCTGAACAGTGCGTCCACCGTCATACCCATTTCCTCGCGAATGGTGTCCACCGGTGTATGGCGCAGAATGTGGCCGTTGCTGATGAAGATCACCTCGTCCAGCAGCTGCTCCACGTCGGCAATCAGATGGGTGGAGATGATAACAGCCGCGTTGGGCTCGTAGTTGCCGATAATGGTCTGCAGGATATAATCCCGGGCTGCGGGGTCCACGCCGCCGATGGGCTCATCCAGCAGATAGAGCTTGGCCCGGCGGCTCATCACCAGGATCAGCTGAACCTTCTCCCGAGTGCCCTTGGACATCTGCTTGATCCGCTGCTTTTCGTCAATTTTCAGATGGCTCAGCATGGTCAGGGCCCGTTCCCGGTCAAAGTCCTCGTAGAAGTCCTGGAAGTAGTCCAGCAGCTGGCTGACGCTCATCCAGTTGGCCAGATAGGTCCGCTCCGGCAGATAGGACACGATCTTCTTGCTCTCGATCCCGGGAGCCTTGCCGTCGATCAGGATCCGGCCGGAGGTGGGGGTCAGCAGCCCGTTGGCCAGCTTGATCAGCGTGCTCTTGCCGCTGCCGTTGGGACCCAGCAGGCCGATGATCCGACCGGGCTGCAGATCCAGATTGATGGAATCCAGCGCCTGGACGGCCCCATAGCGCTTGGACAGGTTTTCACAGGTCAAAATACCCATTTACGATTCTCTCCCTTCCTGTTTCAGACGGTCGTTCACCAATTGTGCCGCCTGCTCAATGGTATAGCCCAATTCTGACATCTTCTGCAGAAACCGGGCGGTCTGCTCCTCTGCCAGCTGAACTCTGACCGCCGCAATCGCCTCCGGATGGTCCGTTACAAAATGTCCGGATGTCCGCTGACTGTAAATCAGTCCGTTGCGTTCCAGCTCAGCCAACGCTCTTTGCATGGTGTTAGGGTTCACGCCGGCCTCCATGGCAAAGGTCCGCACTGCCGGCAGCTTTTCCCCCGGAGCCAGAGCGCCGGATACGATCATCCGCTCGATGCGCTCCATGAGCTGGGCATAGATCGGGGCGTCATTGTGGAAATCCCACCGCATGGCATCGCCTCCTGTATGATTGTTTTATTGTCTTGTTGTATTGCTCACTTAATACAATAGCAATATAACATAAAGCACAGCGCCTGTCAAGTCTTTTTGCAAAAAAACTTGACAGGCGCTGTGCTTCACATTTATGGCTTGCGCGATCGTCAGGCCCTTCTCCTTACTGCTTCTTCCCGAAGCCCAGGCAGGACCAGTTTTTGATGAAATATTCCACACCGGAATAGATGGTGGGCAGCAGAATCACCAGGATGATGACCCAGTTGAGCCAGCACCAATCATGGAAGACGATCCATACACAGAGGGCCACCATGGTGGAGAAGGTCTTGACCTTGCCGGACCAGCCCGCCGCGATCACGTTGCCCTTCCCTGCCGCCACCAGACGCAGACCGGTGACCGCAAATTCCCGGGTCAGCACGATCATCAGCGCCCAGGCGGGGAACAGCCCCCATTGCGTGAAAATCGTCATGGCAGAAATGACCAGCAGCTTATCCGCCAGAGGATCCAGGAACTTGCCGAAGTCGGAAACCTGATTGTATTTCCGGGCAATGTGGCCGTCCACAAAGTCGGTGAGGCTGGCCAGAATGAAGATGCCCAGGGCCAGCCATTTGAGCCAGTCATAACAGGGGCTCAGAAGGAACGCCGCCATAAAAGCGGGAATCATTACCACACGGGCCAGAGTGAATTTACTTGCAGTTGTCATTGTTCATCAGCCTCCCTGCCGATCAAATCGCCGTCCTCGGCGCCTAAAATCTCAACCTTTACAAATGTTCCCGGCGCATAGTCCGAATCCGAAGTAAACCGGACCTGTCCGTCGATGCCGGGGGAATCCGCGTAGGTTCTGCCGTAGTATTCGGCTCCGTCGAAGTCCTCCACGAGAACCTCCAGAATCTTGTCAAACTGGGATTCATTCCAGGCATCAATGACCTCGGACTGGAGCTCGGCAATGTAGTCCGCACGGCGGCGGGCAACTTCCTCGTCGGGGTATTCCATTTTGGCAGCAGGGGTCCCCTCCTCCGGAGAGAAGGCAAAGGCGCCCACCCGCTCCAGCCGGTGGCGGCGGAGGAACTCGCAGAGCTCCTCGAACTCCGCTTCCCCTTCTCCCGGCAGGCCCGCAATCAGGCTGGTGCGGATGACCAGCCCCGGGATCCGCTCCCGAAGCTTCGGGAACAGCGCCTCCAGATAGGCCTTGTTGCCCCGGCGGTTCATTCTGCGGAGGATTTCATCGTTGACGTGCTGGATGGGAATGTCCAGATACTTGACGATTTTGGGCTCCTCAGCCATGACGTCGATCAGCTCATCGGTGATCTCATCCGGGTAGGTATAGTGAACCCGGACCCAGTGGATGCCCTCCACCCGGCACAGCCGGCGCAGAAGCTCCGGCAGCATCCGCTTGCCGTAACGGTCGATGCCGTAGCGGGAGGTGTCCTGGGCAACCACGATCAGCTCCTTGGTCCCGTTTGCCGCAAGGCTCTCGGCCTCTGTCACGATGTCCTCCATGGCACGGCTCCGGAACTTTCCCCGCAGCTTCGGGATCACGCAGAAGGCGCAGCAGTTGTCGCAGCCCTCCGCGATTTTCACAAAGGAGTACCAGGCCGGCGTGGTGAGGATCCGCCCGGTTTCACGGACAGGCTCATGGATGGAGCAGAACTCGGAGACCACCCGGCCCTCGAACAGCTGCCTGGCAGCGGCCACCACATCGTGATAGCTGCCTGTGCCGAGAATGCCGTCCACCTCGGGAAGCTCCGTCAGAATCTCCTGCTGATAACGCTGGGCCAGGCAGCCGGTCACAAGAATTTTCTTGACCCGGCCTTCCGCCTTCTTTTGACCGGCGGCAAGGATATTGTCAATGGCCTCGCTTTTCGCGGCGTCGATGAAGCCGCAGGTGTTGATGACCACCAGATCCACGTCCTCCGGCTCCGGATGGATCTCCCATCCTGCCTGGGACATCAGATACATCATCTGCTCGCAGTCCACCTGGTTCTTGGCGCAGCCCAGCGAAACGAAAGAAACAGTATGCTTCATAGCTATGCTCCTACTATGCTTGATAAAGTATCCCCTATGGGGATATGAAGTATGCCTGTCGGCACAGGATGCTTCATTCCGCCTGCAGCTTTTCCAGAGCCTCTCGCACCTGGGACCAGGTATAGCCCCGGCGGATGGCTGCTGCGGCTGCGCTGCGGACCTGTTTTTCATCCGGTTCGGCGCCCAAGCGCTTTTCCAGGAAGGTCATCAGGGCCTCGGACATATCCGGCATGGTCTCCAGGGCTTCCTCCCAATACTGACGGGGAATCCGCTTTTCATAGAGCATCTGCCGGATCCGCTCCGCGCCGTAGCCCCGGGCCACACCCCGGGAGACGATCTGGCGGGCAGTCTCTGCGTCGTCCAGCAGGTTGAGATCCGAGAGCCATTCCACCGCGTTCTTCGCGTCCTCCGGATTCTCCCCCTTTTGGGTGAGCCGACGCTGCAGGTCCCCTTTGGAGACCGCTGAAGCAGAGATGATCCGCACGGCCCTCTGCTTGGCAGAGAGGGCGCTGTTGGCCTCCTCCAAGGCGGAAAGCTCCGATTCGGAGAGGCATCTGCCGGGATAGAGGCCCTGGTCCTGTACCGTCTGGGGCAGATATTTCCGGGTCCTCCCGTCCTCAAAGACCACAACGGTTTTCCCGTTGGGCCGTTTGGGCGGAAGGATCGCCTTGATGATGTGCTCCATGGGTACTCCTCCGTGTTTTTTGATCCGGGTGGGATTCGCGGCAGGCCGGCAGATTGCCGGCGCTACAATCTCTGTTCCCTGTTCCCGGTTCCCTGATCATTACAGCTCGTCGTCAAAATCCTCGGCGCTGGCGACGCCGGCCCGGTCGGCGGGCTCCACGGGCTGACCGGCTTCGGCGCCCCGCTGGCTCTCCCGCAGCTTCTGGCGGACCTTTTCCTCCAGAGCGCCGGCGACGTCGGGGTTGTCCATCAGATATTTCTTGACGCTGTCCTTGCCCTGGCCGATCCGCTCACCGTCCATGGAGAACCAGGAGCCGGCCTTCTGCACCAGGTCGAATTCCACGGCCATGTCCACCAGCTCACCCCACTTGGAGATGCCCTCGCCGAACATGATATCGAACTCCGCCTGCCGGAAGGGGGGCGCCACCTTGTTCTTCACGACCTTGACACGGACGTGGTTGCCGATGACGTTGCCGCCCTCCTTGATGCCCTCCACACGGCGGACATCCAGACGGACAGAGGCATAGAACTTCAGCGCGTTGCCGCCGGTGGTGGTCTCGGGGTTGCCGTACATAACGCCGATCTTCATACGCAGCTGGTTGATGAAAATCACGACGCAGTTGGTCTTGGAAATGGTGCCGGCCAGCTTCCGCAGCGCCTGAGACATGAGTCTGGCCTGCAGGCCCACGAACTGATCGCCCATCTCGCCCTCGATCTCCTGCCGGGGCACCAGAGCGGCTACGGAGTCCACAACCACAGCGTCCACCGCGCCGGAACGGACCAGCGCGTCGGTGATTTCCAGAGCCTGGTCGCCGGTATCCGGCTGGGAAACCAGCATGGAATCGATGTCCACGCCGATGGCCTTGGCATAGACCGGATCCAGAGCGTGCTCGGCGTCTACAAAGGCCACTTCGCCGCCCAGCTTCTGGGCCTCGGCCAGGATGTGCAGAGCCAGGGTGGTCTTGCCGGAGGATTCGGGGCCGTAGATCTCGATGATTCTTCCCTTCGGAACGCCGCCGACGCCAAGGGCCGCGTCCAGGGCCAGGGAGCCGGTGGGGATGGATTCCACGTTCATCTCCGGCCGGTCGCCCATGCGCATAACTGCGCCCTTGCCGAAGCTTTTTTCGATCTGCCGCAGCGCGGTTTCCAGCGCTTTTTTCTTATCTGCCGCGGGCGTAGGCGCCTCATAGGCGGGTTTCTTGGTTGCCATGTTATTTCTACCTCACTTGTTTTAAGATAGGTCAATTATAAACTTCTTTTTGTCCCATATTCGGGACGGCTGCCAGGGAATAAGCAGGAAGTAAGAAGTAAAAGGTAAGAAGTTTCCGCCTCGATACCCAATTACTTATTACTTATTACTTCTTTCTCTCTGTGACCTGGCGGGCGCTCCCTGCGCGCACCTACAGCGTTTCCTCTCCGAACCGGGCCAGAACCGCCCGGACGATGCCGGAGTTGTCCTCCCGGAGCTCCAGGATCTCACAGCCGGCGGCCTGCAGGATGGCGCAGACCGCGTTCTCCTGCCCCATGCCGAATTCCAGGGCCAGAAAGCCCCCGGGACGCAGGGCGGAGAGGCAATTCTTGGTGATGGCCCGGTAGAAATCCAGGCCGTCCGTGCCCCCGTGGAGGGCCAGATGCGGTTCAAAATCCCGCACAGAGGGATCCAGCTGCTCCATTTCCGCAGTAGTCACATAGGGCGGATTGGACACGATCAGATCGAATTTTCCGAGAAACGGCGCCGCAGGCTTGGTGACGTCCACCGGAACACAGGTGACCCGGCCCGTCAGCTTCAGGTCTGTGACATTCTTTTTCGCCACCCGCAGAGCTGCCTGGGAAACATCCGAAAGGGTGACCTTCGCGTCCTTGACCCGGCGGGCGATGGCAAGGCCGATGCAGCCGGAGCCGGTGCAAAGATCCAGGACCCGGGGATTCTGCTCCAGATACATGGTCTTTTTAATGGCCAGGTCCGTCACCGCCATGGTATCGTCCCTGGGGATCAGCACGTCCGGCGTTACGGTCAGGGTCATATCGTAGAAGTCCCACTGGCCCAGAATGTAGGCAATGGGCTCCCCCTGCAGATGCCGGCGCACATAGTCTTCGGTCCGGCGGCAGATCTCCTCGGAGGCGTAAAGCGCCCGATCCGCCACGATGGCCTCCGGCGTCTTGCCGGAGGCGGCGCAGAGCAGCTCCCTGGCCATATTGGAGGCGTACATGCCGTCTGTGGGCAGCATGGCCTTTCGGGCGTCCAGGTACAGGTCGGCGTAGGTTTTTACCATTTATCCGCTCCCTCCTCTTCGGGGAGGACCAGGGTCAGCGCCTCGATGGCGACCTCGATCATGGAGTCGTCCGGCTCGTTGGTAGTAAAGTTCTGGAACCACATGCCGGGCGCCGTCAGAATCCGGGTGAACCAGTTGTCATGCCGGCCCACCAGGCGGTTGATCTCGTAGCTGATGGTGACCACCAGGGGCAGCATCACAACGATTTTGATGCCCATCATCAGGAGGTTATAGAGCAGCCGGCTCTCCTGCTGCAGCACCCGCAGCCCGGGGATCCAGGCGTTCAAAAGGGCGGACAGGACCGTAAACAGAAAGATGGACAGGGCCATCACAACAAACAGGAAGCTGGTGCCGCAGCGGGGATGCTTGCGGGTCATCCTCCGGACGTTTTCCACGGTCAGAGGCAGCTTGGCCTCATAGCAGCGGATGGTCTTATGCTCCGCGCCATGGTAGGAAAAAACGCGGCGCATATCCTTCAGCTTGGACACGCCGATCATATAGGCCAGGAAAATCACGATCCGGATCAAGCCCTCCACCAGATGCTGCACCACGACCCCGCAGCCGGTGAGCCGCTGGAGCAGGTTGCCCAGCAGCATCGGGACCAGGAAGAACAGAACCACGGAAAAGCCGATGCCCAGGACCACGGAAATCGTGATCAGCACGGACATGAATTTCTCGCTGCCCAGCTTTTTTTCCAGCCATTGATCCAGCTTGGAGGGCTCTTGATTTTGCGTTTCTTCCTCCTCCATGCCGGATTTCTCGGCGGACCACATCAGAGATTTCACACCGGAAATCATGGAGCCTCCGAAATTGACGATACCGCGAATCAGAGGCCAGGTCAGAATGCCGGTCTTTTTCTTCAGAGGCTCCACCTTTTGGAGCAGGCCCTCCTTCGGATTGCGAACCACAATGGCCTGCTTTTCCGGACCACGCATCAGAATCCCCTCGATCAGAGCCTGACCGCCGATCATGGTCTTGAATTGTTCTTTTACGGGACAGCTCTCTTTTGCCATGACTTGTCCCTCCTTTTGTTTGTTTTGCTGCAGCCTTGTCAGGTGATTGGCAGCGAAACCGTTACCAGCGTACCGCCGCCTTCGGCGTTCGCCAGATCCAGTTTGCCGCCGTGCATGGTGACGATCTCCTCACAGACCGCCAGGCCGATGCCGGAGCCTCTGGCCTTGGAGCTGCCCTTGTAGAATTTCATCTTGACGTGGGGCAGCTCTTCCTCCGGGATGCCCGGGCCATAGTCCCGGATCCGAATCACCACGCTGCTTCCCTCCCGATTGAGGGAGGCTGTGATCTTCTTGCCTTCGCCGCCGTGCTTGGCAGCGTTGTCCAGGATATTCAGGAACACCTGGCGCATCCGTTCCGGATCGCAGGAGATCTCCGGGATATCCTCATCGCTGTCCAGATATTCCAGCTCGATGCCCTCCTGCCGCAGACGGCTGCCATACATGAAGATCATATCTTCAAAATCCGCCCGCAGATCGCATTGCCGGACGTTCAGCGTAAATCGGCCGTCCTGCATCCGGGTAAACTCCAGCAGCTCCTCCACCATGGAGGTCAGCCGCTTGGCCTCCCGCAGAATGATGGAGATGCCGCGCTTGGTCTCCTCGGGGTCCACGCCGCCGTCCTGCAGGGTCTCGCCCCAGCCGGTAATAGCTGTCAAGGGCGTCCGCAGCTCGTGGGAGACCGAGGACACGAACTCCGACTGCATCTTTTCGGACTGGCTGATTTTGTTGGACATATCGTTGATGGTATCGGCCAGCTCGCCGATCTCATCGTCAAATTTCTTTTGGATCTGGACGCCGTAGCTGCCGCCGGCAATTCGCTTGGCGGTCTCGGTGATCTCCGCCACCGGCACCAGAATGGACTTGAAATAGAGCCGGCTGCTCCAATAGACGATCAGCACCACCAGGGCCGAGAAGACCAGGGCCACCAGCAGGGTCAGAAGAATGAACCGGTCGGCGTTCTTGGTGCTGGTCACGAACCGCAGCACGCCCACCACTCTGCCGTCGGAATACACCATCGGCATGGTGACAGACATGATCCGTTCCTTGGTGGAGGGGTTCTTGCCCACGAAATAGACCGAGCTCCGGGTGGACAGGGCCCTGTTGACGTCGTCGGTTTCCACCCGCTCCTCCGCGAACATGCCGTAGGAGGAAACCACCAGCTTACCGCTCTCGTCTACAAACTGCAGCTCCAGCCTGTCCTTATTTTCGTAGTTCTGTACCAGCAGGACGCAGGAGGCATAGCACTCGTCATAGTCCAGGTTCAGATAGTTCCGCAAAAAGGCTGCCGTGGTATCGGCCTCCGCCTCCAAGCCGGATCGCATCGTGGAATAGGTATAGATGCCGTTGGCAAGGGTAAAGGCCAGGCCCGCCAGAATCATCAGGGCCGTGACCAGGCTCAGAATGTTCTTGAGCCACCGTTGGCGGATGCCGCTGGCCATGATTTTCCGGATTTTTTTGCGTTTTGTTTTATCGCTTTTTTTCTGTTCCGGATCCTTCTTCATGCGTTATGCACCCCATTTGTAACCAAAGCCCCAGACGGTGGTAATAAAAGTGGGATTCGCGGTGTCATTCTCGATCTTGATGCGAAGGCGGCGGATGTTCACGTCCACGATCTTCAGCTCGCCGTCATAGTCTCTGCCCCAGACGCTGGTCAGAATATCCTCCCGGGACAGGGCTCTGCCGGGGTTCTGCATGAACAGCTTCATAATCGCGTACTCCACCTGGGTCAGCTTGATCCGCTGGCCGTCCTTTTCCAGAGTGCGGTTCCGGGTGTTGAGCACAAAGGGTCCCTGGCTCAGCACCTCGGCGTCGGCGTTGGAATCACCGCCGATCCGGCGGTAGAGGGCGTCGATCCGGGCGGTGAGCTCCGCCGGAGAGAAGGGCTTGGTGACATAGTCGTCGGCGCCGGTCATCAGGCCGGTAACCTTGTCCATCTCCTGGGTTCTGGCGGTCAGCATAATGATGCCGATGACCTTGTTGGTGGCACGGATATTCCGGCAGACCTCGAATCCGTCGATGTCCGGCAGCATGATGTCCAGAATGGCGACGCCGATATCCGGATGCTCCTTCAGCTTTTCCAGGGCTTCCATGCCGGTTCCCGCCTCAATGGCGTCATAGCCGGCCCGGCGAAGGTTGATGACCACAAAGCTGCGAATCGAAACCTCGTCTTCCAATATCAGTACTTTCTTCATATCTTAAATCCCTTTCAAGCGGTTTTTCTCAATTTGTTCCTTCGCCCGGGAGCAGGTCCAGGGAGATAAAGCTGAATCTCGCCTGCAGCTCTTCCCGGGTCAGGGTGCAGCCTTCTCCCATCAGAGCGGCAAAAAACACGTCGCCCCGGTTGGACAGCAGGAACCGTCCCTCCTGCTCGCATTGTGCCTCCGCGCCGTCGCCGCTGTAGGCAATCACCGTCAGCAGCACAACCCGGTCCCCCGTTTCATCCACGGTACTGAATTCGGTGCCGGAACGGCTTTCTCCGATCTGGACCTTGGTGACGCAGAGATTCTCACACCAGGATTCCGGCAGATACAGGAACCAGCCCTCACCGTAGTTGTGGTAGGTGGTCATTTTTTCGGTCCGGGCGCCGTCAACGCCCAGGTTGTACCAGACGATCCGGTATTGACCCTCGGAGCCCTCGTCCCCGGCAATGGGCTGCAGGGGCAGGGTGTTCGGCATTTCGATCAGACCGTCATTGTCGATGTCGGTGCTGTAGACGTAGTAGTTCCGCACCGTCTGGGAGCTCTGACCGCTCTCGTCATTCCGGGTGATGTTGGCAAAGCCCTTCTCCCCCATGGCAAAGACGTCGGTGATCAGATTGTTTTCATCATAGGCGCTGGCCACAAAGACCGCGGGCACATCCTGCGCCAGGTTGCCGGTCAGAATCCGCTTGACGGAATCCGCCGACATGGACAGGCTGGCCTCCGCTTCCTTCTGCAGCTCGCCGTCATGGAACCGGTAAAGGTCCGCAATCGCCTTGGGCCCGTTTGGGTTGGCCAGCAGCAGGAACAGGTCGGTCAGCTGGTCGCCGTCGATATCCAGGGTCGTAAAGGCAGCGTAGCGGGAGCTCATCAGCTCCGTTACCGTGTCGTTCTTCAGGGAATAGACGCTTAAGAATTGCTGGACCTGCTCACCGATTCGCCGGGAGAGCAAAATTTCCAGGCCCGGCTCTCCGTCGATCTGGGCGTACTGGACGCTGTCAAAGGCGGAGCCGTCCCCCTCCAGGGTGCAGATGACCCGGTAGTCCTCACGGCTCTGCTTAAGAATCAGAACCTTCAAGGGGCGCTCGGCGTCCATCTTGCAGAACACCAGGGCTTCCTCTACCCCGTCGCCGTCCAGATCCACCTGCTGGATCGTCTGGCGGTTGGCGCCGGACACCGGCGCGGAGTAGCTTCCGTCCCCCATGGCTTCTTCCACAGCAGCCTGCAGGGAACGGTATTTCTCTGAGCGCTTGGGGAGGGCATAGAAATCGTCGCTGTCAAAGGCATAGCAGCCCGTGAACAGCAGCACGACCAGCAGGATCATCGCCGCGACGCTCCATTTGCCTTTCATAGGCTCCCTCCTTTGCGCAAAACTTGAAAAATAACAATTCATAGTAGCTCAGGTTACAGTATACCACAAGCGGTTGAAAAAGTGTAGCTTTTTTTTGAACTTTTCAGAGGTTTTTGTAATCTTTTCGGGTCAGAAAGCCGCCTGCGTCTGATTCCGCACAGCGCTTGGGACGCTGCGATTATTTCTCCACCACACAGCTGTCGCCCAGCAGGCTCCGCAGCTCCTCCAGCATTGCGGCCTCCGGCAGGCAGGTGGTGCCCCGGCGGACACCGGTGTCCGCAAAATACAGCACCACCGGGATCGAGCCAGGGAACATATTCAGAATGGCCTTTGTCTTGCGGTAGGCGGGATCCGCCTCGGAAGAAAGCTTCAAATACAGCTTCCCGCAGGGGGACACCCGATTCAGCCGGGGCAGGGGCTTGCTGCGCTTGGCGGTGAATTGATCCATCTCCGTTACGGAATTCACCACGAGCTGGGTCGCCTTTTCATCCCGGACAGAGACCCGCCCCTCCAGCGCCACAGCCGCGCCGGGCACCAGCAGGGATTCAAACCGGCTCAGCACCGTGGAAAACACCAGGGTCTCCAGGTCGCCGGTGTCGTCCTCAATGGTGACATAGGCCATCATGCTGTTGTTCCGGGTGGTCTTTGTGGTGACCGCCTGTATGATGCCTGCCACGGTGACGATCTGCCCGTCCCTGCAGTCGGATTCCTCTCCGAGGATCCGGGCGATCGGGATGGCGGAGGTGCTCCGAAGGGCCTGGCGATACTGGTCCATGGGATGGCCGGAGATGTAGAGGCCGGTGGTCTCCTTCTCATAGCTCAAGAGCTCATGGAGGGGCAGCTCCGGGATATCCGGGATCTGCACCGTCATGGCGGTTTCTTCCTGGGTGAAGGCGTCAAACAGGCTCACCTGGCCCGTCAGATTCCGCTTGTTCCGGTTGGAGATCCAGCCCAGCACCGACTCATACACCGCCAGCATCTGGCTGCGGCGCAGCTTCAGGCAGTCCAGGGCCCCGCACTTGATCAGATTTTCCACAGCCCGCTTGTTCAGCTCGGTGTCAGTCAAGCGCTGGCAGAAATCCGTCAGGCTCACGAAGGGACCGTTCTTCTCCCGCTCGGCGACGACCTTCTGGATCAGGCCCCGGCCGATGTTCTTTACCGCGCCCAGGCCGAAGCGGATCTTCTCTCCCTCCACAGTAAACACATCCTCGGACGCGTTGACGTCCGGAGGCGCCAGGGCAATGCCCATGCTCTGGCTCTCGCTGATGTATTCCGCCACCTTTCCGGTATCGGAAAGCATGGAGGTCATCAGGGCGGCCATGTACTGCTTCGGATAGTGGCATTTGAGATAGGCGGTGTCGTAGCTGACCTTGGCATAGCACACCGCGTGGGCCTTGTTGAAGGCGTAGTTGGCGAAGTCCAGGATCTCGTCATAGATCTTCTGCGAAGCCTGCTCCGGCACCCCGTTTGCCACGGCACCGGGGATCCCCCGGGCAGGATCGCCGAAGACGAAGGCCTGCCGCTCCTGGACGATAACATTCTGCTTCTTCTTGGAGATGGCCCGGCGCATATTGTCCGCCTGGCCCAGGGTATAGCCGCCCAGCTTCCGGAAGATCTCAATGACCTGCTCCTGATAGACGATACAGCCGTAGGTCACGTTCAGAATCGGCTGGAGCTGGGGCGTGATGTAGGAGATGGTCTCCGGGTGATGCTTGGACTGGATGAATTTCGGAATGGATTCCATGGGGCCCGGCCGGTAGAGGGCCACAATGGCGGTCATATCTTCAATGGACTGGGGCTTCATCTGGACGCAGACCCCGGTGATGCCCGTGGATTCCAGCTGGAACACACCGGAGGTCTTGCCCTCGCCCAGCATGGCGAAGGTCTCGGGGTCGTCATCCCGGATCTGCTTCATGGAGAACCCGGGCTCTGTGCGGCGGATCTGCTGCTCGGCGTCCTCGATCACCGTCAGGTTGCGCAGCCCCAGGAAGTCCATCTTCAACAGACCCAGCTCCTCGATGGTGGTCATGGTGAACTGGGTCACGATGGTGTCTTCATTCCGGGCCAGGGGCACATAGTCGGAAACCGGCAGCTTCGTAATGACCACGCCGGCCGCATGGGTGGAGGTGTTCCGGGGCATGCCCTCGATGGCCATGGCGGTGTCGATCAGCTTCTTCACCTTGGCGTCCTGGTCGTACATCTGCTTGAGCTTGGGATTCTTCGTAAGTGCGGATTCCAGGGTGATATGGAGCTCATTGGGGATGGCCTTGGCCACCACGTCCGCCTCGGCATAGGTCATATTCAGGGCCCGGGCCACGTCCCGGACCGCGCCCCGGGCGGCCATGGTGCCGAAGGTGACGATCTGGGCCACCCGGTCCTTGCCGTATTTCCGGGTCACATAGTCGATGACCTCGCCCCGGCGCTCCACGCAGAAGTCCGTATCAAAGTCCGGCATGCTGACCCGCTCCGGGTTCAGGAAGCGCTCGAAAATCAGCGCGTACTGCATGGGGTCAATTTCCGTGATGTGCATGCAGTAGGCCGCGATCGAGCCTGCGCCGGAGCCTCTGCCGGGGCCCACGGGGATCCCATGCTCCTTGGCCCAGCGGATGAAATCGGCCACGATCAGGAAGTAGTCCACATAGCCCATCTTCTCGATGACGCCCATCTCATAGTTCAGACGTTCCCGGTATTCCGCGGGTTTGTCGGGATAGCGTTCTGCAAAGCCCTCGTTGCACAGACGGCGGAAATAGTCCAGAGAGGCGGAGCCGTCCGGGGCCTTGAATTCCGGCAGATGATAGTGGTTGAACTCGAATTCCACGTTGCAGCGCTCCGCGATGCGGGCTGTGTTCTCGAAGGCCTCGTTCAGCTGAGGGAACCGTTCCCGCAGCTCAGCCTCGGACTTGACATAGAATTCGTCGGTTTCAAACTTCATTCGGTTGGGATCGTCCACGGTCTTGCCCATCTGGATGCACATCAGCACGTCCTGGCTGACCGCGTCCTCCCGGGTCAGATAATGGGCGTCGTTGGTGACCACCAGCGGAAGATCCAGCTCCCGGGAAAGGCGCAGCAGCAGCGGATTCACCTTGGCCTGCTCGGCAATGCCGTGGTCCTGGAGCTCAATATAGAAGTTGTCCGGCCCGAAGATCCGGCTGTATTCCCGGGCGATTTCCTTTGCGCCCTCATAGTCGTCGTGCTTCAGTCGGCGGGGAATCGCGCCTGCCAGGCAGGCAGACAGGGCAATCAGGCCCTCGGCGTGCTCCCGCAGCAGGTCCATATCGATCCGGGGACGGCCGTAAAAGCCGTCCAGAAAGCCTCTGGAAACCATGTAGCTCAGATTCCGGTAGCCGGTTTCGTTTTTGCAGAGGAGCACCAGATGGGCATTCTCGTTGTCGACGCCATGGACCTTGTCAAACCGGGTCCGGGGCGCCACATAGACCTCGCAGCCGATGATGGGCTTGACGCCGGCCGCCTTGGCTGCCTTGTAGAAGTCGATAACGCCGTACATGACCCCGTGGTCCGTGATGGCCACAGCGTCCTGGCCCAGGGCTTTGACCCGGTCCATCAGTCTGCCGATCCGGCAGGCGCCGTCCAGCAGGCTGTATTCGGTATGTAAATGGAGGTGGACAAATGACATAACAGTTCCTCCTTGTATTTGATGAAGTATCGCCCGGCGGCGATATGAAGTGTTCTTCCGGAACATGAAGTATGCCTGACGGGATCTGAAGTATTGCCTGCTGCAATCGTTTGAAAACTCGGATTTGTTTTATCGGATCTTGCGAAGCAATCCTTCATGGGCGAAGCACACTTCATTCCTCCGCCGCCAGCTCTGTCAGCTTTCGCAGGCGATGGTTCAGCGCAGATTTCGTCAACGGCGGGTCGAACAGCGACGCCAGCTCCGACAGGTTGGCTTCCGGGTTCTGCTCCCGGAGCTCGGCTGTCTGCTTCAGCTTCTCCGGCAGGCTCTCATACTGCCCCCGCTCCCGAAGGGTGCGGATGGCGGCGATCTGGGTCTGGGCGGCCTCCACCACCTTGGAGGTGTTGGCATTGTCGCAGTTGACGATCCGGTTGATTTTATTCTTCATTTCCTTCTCGATCTTGGCCTCCATGATGCCCATGGAAGCGATCGGCGCGCCGAGAAAGGCCAGGAAGTCCTCAATGGCCTCACTCTGCTTGAAATAGAGGATGCTGCAGCCGTTGCGCAGGGTATCCTTGGGAGAAAACCCCTGCTCCAGCAGCAGGCTGTAGGTTTCCCGGCTCACCTTGTGATGATTGGTGGAGAGCTCCAGATGGTAGCGCTTCTCCGGATCCGTCACCGAGCCGCCGGACAGAAAGGCGCCCCGCAGGAAGGAACGGATACAGCACTCCTTTTCCAGTAGTCCATAGTTCACATGGAGGGTAACACTATCCGAGGGGCTGTAGCCGATGGCCCGGAAAATGGTCTGGATCTTTTCCCGGTCCCGGATCAGAAAGGTGCTCTTTGCGGCGTTCTGGCGCTCGTCGAACTCCACGTGAAAGGCCCGGTTGAACAGATTCGGAAGCCGGTTGGCAAATTCCGGATTTTCCGTAACGATCCGGATCTGCTCCGTTGAAACCGCGCTGCTGTAGAGCAGCACGCCGCAGGCCTCCGCCAGCGCACAGCATTTTTTATTGATAAAATCCCGGCAGAGCTCTGCCTTGGTATTGGATGAAAATGACACAGGAACACCTCCGGTGGAACATCGTTCAGAGGATTTCAGTTATCCACGAACAGTTACTGTTTTGCCAGGTCCCGGTGGACCACCCGGACCCGGATGCCCTCGGCTGCCAGCGCTTGGGCAAGGCGGACTGTCATACTGACAGACCGGTGCTTTCCGCCGGTGCAGCCCAGGGCAATGACCAGTGGCTTTTTGAGGGGACTGTCGTAGCCGGCGTAGAGGGCGATCCGCTGGCGAACCAGCTCCAAGGTCGTTTCAAAGAAGCGCTCTGCAGCAGGCGTGGAGAAGACGTAATCCCGGACAGCCTTGTCCAGCCCGGTACCGTGCTTCAGTTCCTCCACCCAATAGGGATTCGGCAGCCCCCGGGTGCCGATGATCGTGTCGGCGTCCTCCGGCAACCCGTAAAGGCAGCCGAAGGACATTAATGTCACTTCGTTCATGGTTATCTCCAATCAATTGGGAGTTGTGGATTTCATTTGTTGGGGCCGATGCCCACATCGGCCCTCCGTAAAATCGGGTGGAAGGGCCGATGTAGGCATCGGCCCCTACGAGCGTGTCAGCTCGACAAATCCCGATCTGCTGTTACCAGATCCGAACCTCCGGCTCCAGGCGGATGCCGGAAGCGGCAAAGACTCTTTCCTGAACCTTGGCGACCAGCTCCAGCACGTCCGCAGCGGTGGCTGCGCCCAGGTTCACCACAAAGCCGGCATGCTTTGTGGATACGGCGGCGTCCCCCACCCGGAAGCCCTTCAGACCGGCTTCCTGGATCAGGGCGGCTGCGTAGCCGCCCACGGGCCGCTTGAAGGTGGAGCCCGCCGAGGGCAGGTCCAGCGGCTGGGAGTTCCGGCGCTTCTCCGCCAGCTCCTTCATGCGGGCCAGAATCGCCTCCGGATCCCCCGGGGTCAGGCGGAAGCGGGCAAACAAAATCACGCCCTCACGCTCCATAAAGGCGCTGTGCCGGTAAGACAGGCCCATGGCAGGACCCTCAACGGTTTCGACCTCTCCGTCCGGCCGCAAAAGCCGGGCGGAAACCGCCACCTGCGCCAGCTCACCGCCATAGGCGCCGGCGTTCATATACATACCGCCGCCCACGGTGCCGGGAATCCCATGGGCAAACTCCAGGCCCGTGAGTCCGGCTTTTTGGGCAAAGAGTGCCAGCCGCGCCAGGCTCAGCCCGCAGCCGGCCTCGATCTCGGTATCGGAAATCTGCCGGATCTCCTCCAATCCTCGGGTCAGAAGCACCGCACCGGGTACCCCCTCATCCGGGGCAAGCACGTTGGTGCCGCCGCCGAGAATCCGGTAAGGAATGCCTTGTGTTTTGCAGAAGGCAATACAGTCGGCGAGCTCCGCCTCTTTTTTCGGGCAGAGCATCAGCTCCGCAGGGCCGCCGATGCGAAAGGAGGTATGCCGGGAGAGGGGCTCCCGGGCCAGGCAGGTCACGTTCGGAAGCGCGGTCGAGACCGCGAAAAACAACGAATGATTCACAGATCATCACTCCATACAAGAGGATTCGGGGTTTATCAACTGCCCCGGGCGTTCATTAGAATGATTATAGCATAACGGGGGCAAATATGCAAAGGTTTTCTTTGCAAGCCGGATGGTTTTGTGATATAATCGGGAGAGTAAATTCGGATTTGTCGGGCTGCGCCCGTAGGGGCCGGGTCTCCCGGCCCGCACGCCGCAGCGCAGGATGACGTTACCGCGGGACGGGGAACCCGTCCCCTACGGAGTATGCAGGATCCCTACAAATCCCGATTTTCGGAGGAATACCATGCAGGTCTATATGATGAACAAGCCCAAGGGCTATCTGACGGCCCGGTCTGACCGGAACCGGCCCACGGTGATGGAGCTGCTCCCGCCGGAGCTGCAGGCGCTGCATCCGGTGGGCAGGCTGGACATGGACACAGAGGGTTTGCTGCTTCTGACCGACGACGGTATGCTGGACCGCAGGCTGCTGCGGCCGGAGCACCATGTGGAGAAGCTGTATTTCTTCCGGGCCTTCGGCCGATTGGAGCAGGAGGCCTTTGACCGGATGGCCCGAGGGGTCCTGCTGGAGGGCACAGAGGTCCTTTCCAGGCCTGCCAGGGCCTGGCTCTCCGGCTATTCCACTATCGGGGACTGCGAAGCTCTGCTGCCGCCAAAAAAGCACAACCACCTGATGAAAAACCCCCACCGCCCTGTGACGGAGGGATATCTGGCCCTGTGTGAGGGGCGAAAGCACCAGGTCAAGCTGATGGTTAAGGCTGTGGGCGGGCATGTGTTTGCGCTCAAGCGGCTTTCCATCGGGGCCCTGCGGCTGGATGAAGCCCTGATGCCGGGAGCATTCCGACCGCTGACAGCAGCGGAGTTAGAGCTGCTTTCGGAATAGCAGCCTGCAAAAAAGCCCGCACCGGTGTTCCGGTGCGGGCCTTTTTGCGGGTATTATTTCTTGCCGAAGATGGTGGCAAAGTAGTCCAGATCCAGAACCTCCTTGGAGTAGCGGATCTTCTGGCGGACGATGGTATCGATCTGATCCACATAGCCGTCGGGGATCTCAACGCCCTCCACAGGCGTGAAGGTATTGGTCCGGGCGTTGTAGCGGCCCTTGTCCGTGATCCAGCTGCAGTTGGGCCACAGAACCAGCGGCTCCTGATCGGAGAAGACGTCACGGCCCACCAGCAGGCGGGAATCATAGTCCACGCCGAAGAGGTTGGACAGGGTCGGGACGATGTCCAGGCTGTAGACAGGCGTGGTGACCTCCAGGCCCATATCCTCGATACAGCCGCTCCAGATGATCAGGCCGTTATGGTCCTGGGCGAAGCAGTCGTTCACCGGGTAGCCGTAGAGCTCCTCCAGATAGCTCACCGGGTTGCCCCAGGCGTCGCTCTTTTCCAGGCAGTAGGGATAGTGGTCCGTGGCCAGGACAATGACAGTATCGTCGGCGATGCCGGCATCCTCCAGCATCTGCACCAGATCCCGCATGGCGTACTCCACCTCCAGGTTGCAGGCGAAGAAGGCTTTCAGCGTCTCACCGTAGGGCAGATCCTGAACCTCATCCTTGTGCTTATAGGACATGGAGTTGCCCTGCCAGGAGTAGAGGCCATGGCCGGAAACCGTCATGTAGTAGATGCTGAAGGGCTGCTTGTCGATGTACAGGGGCACCGTGTAGTCGATCATCTCCTGATCGCTCTCCGGCCACTGCTTCTTGACGCCCTCCTCCATACCGTTGCCCATGCCGATGAACTTCTCATAGCCCAGGTTTTCATGGGTCTTATCCCGGCCGTAGTAGGTGTAATCGTTGTTGTGGTAGGCCCGGGAGAAATAGCCAAGCCGCATGAGCTGGTTGCCCATCGTCAGATACATGTTATGGCCGATGGTTTCCTTGATGGACTGCACGGCGTCGGCAGGCTCAATACCGGTCAGGTTGGAGAACTCGCCGGTGGAGGTACTGCCGCCCCAGGCGGGCTGATAGTAATCCGTAAAGTGGATGCCCTTGGTGGCCAGCCGATAGAGGGTCGGGGTCAGATCGGGATCGATCAGCTCCTTGGCAAAGCCCTCGGCAGAGATGAAGATCAGGTTCTTGCCCTTGAACAGGCCGGTCATGTCGTTGGTCTTGGAGGGACGCAGAGAATACACGTACTGGTGTACCTTCTTGACCCGATCGGAGGAAGCATTGTCGATCAGAGACTGGAAATCGATCTGCATGACGTTGTATTCCTTCTCGGGCTTCGGACGCTCCGGCGTCACAGGCTCTGTTTCGCCGGTCTCTGCGGTCTCGCCGGATTCTCCGGGCTGAACGGTTTCATCCGGGTTGGCAGTTTCGCCCGGATCGGTCTCGGAGGGATCGCCCCGATAGTCCCATTCATGGGTCTCCCCGTCGTTATAGGACACATCCAAAGGATCGCCGGTAGGCTGGTCGTCGACGATGTCACGCAGCATCACGTAGGGCAGGCCGAAACGCTTTACCGCGTCGGTAAACTGATAGTGGTCGGTCAGCAGACGACTGTCGGCGGAAATATTATAGGAGAACAGCAGGGCCAGGGCAATAAACAGGCCGCCGCAGATCGCCAGATACCGGCGGATGCCACGGGTCAGGATCCGGCGGAACCGACAGAAGCGGTTGATCAGGAAATACGCTGCAATCGGAAGGATAAAGAGCACGATCAGCCAGAAGCCGCCCAGGATGGAATCCATGGTACGGGCAGCAAAGTCAGACTGGCCTGCGTTCTCTGCGCCTGCGCCGAAAATGCCCTTGGCAGTATAGAACATCTGGAACGCGTCGTGGATGAAGAACTCCATCAGGAACATCACGGCCCAGAAGGCTGTCACAAGCACCGCCCCGAGGGTATGGGCCCAGCGCTTTTTGGAAATGGTGGCCAGCAGCGCGCTCAGCATACCAAAGCCCAGGGCAAACAGGGTGATTGCAAACCGCTGTCCGAAATTCAGCTTGCCCGGCAGGCACAGGTGAAACAGGAATGTATAGTACAGATGGCAAACCAGAACCAGCAGCCAGGGAGGCAGCGGGCCGGCTTTGCGTTTCTTCTTGCGGGCAGCGGAACGCTGCCCGGCCTCAGACGCTGCTTCTGCAGTCTGCCGGTATTGCGCCGGTTTCGGATCCGCACCGTAGAGCGGGGCATTGTTCAGATCGACGTTCCTCCAGCCGCCGCTGCTTCCGGATGTGCGGGGAGTCTGCTGCAGAGGCTCCTTGCCGTTGCGTGTAAATTCATTTTGATCCATGGTTTTTCTCCTAAATGACAATCACAAAGCCTTAATATTCGCAACGAAAACGGACCTTTCTCCAAGTAAATCAGAGGAGGTCCGTTTCCGGGTATGCTTTATCCAGCGGAACGAATTCCTTCCTGGTCCGGCGTCTCGATGCGGGAAATATCGGCTCCAAGGCCCCGAAGCTTTTCGATCATAGCCTCATAACCCCGCTCTATGTAGTGTACGTCCTCCACCGTGGTGGTTCCGTCCGCAGCCAGGCCGGCAATCACCATTGCCGCGCCGGCCCGGAGGTCACAGGCCTTGACCGAGCAGCCGTGGAGCTTCTCCACACCGTCGATCACCGCGACCTTGGTGTCCACCTGGATCGAGGCGCCCATCCGGTTCAGTTCACCGCAATAGCGGAACCGGGTATCGTAGATGCCCTCGGTGATGATGCTGGTGCCTCTGGCAAGGGCCATGCACACAGCCACCTGGGACTGCATATCCGTCGGGAACCCGGGATAGGGCATCGTCTTCACGTTGGCACGGCGAAGCTTGCCGGTACGGACCACACGGATGGCGTCCTCATACTCGGTGATCCTGGCGCCCATCTCGCGGAGCTTGGCGGTGATGCATTCCATGTGCTTGGGAATCACGTTCTGCACCAGAACGTCGCCGCCCACGGCAGCAGCCGCCGCCATGTAGGTGCCGGCTTCGATCTGATCGGGAATGATGGAATAGAAGCCGCCGTGCAGAGATTTGACGCCTCGGATCTTGATGACATCAGTACCCGCGCCGGAAATCTTCGCGCCCATGGCGTTCAGGAAGTTGGCCAGGTCCACAATGTGGGGCTCCTTGGCGGCGTTCTCAATGTAGGTGGTGCCTGTGGCAAGAACCGCGCCGATCATGATGTTCATGGTGGCGCCCACGGAAACCACGTCCAGGTTGACTCTCGCGCCGATCAGGCCGGTCTCTGGGGCGGTGGCGCATACATAACCGTTGCTCAGCTCCACCTCGGCGCCGATGGCCTCGAAGCCCTTGATGTGCTGGTCGATGGGACGGGGCCCGAAGTTGCAGCCGCCGGGCAGCGCAACCTTTGCGTGGCCAAACCGGCCCAGCTGGGCGCCGATCAGATAGTAGGAGGCGCGGATCCGGCGAACCAGCTCAATGGGGGCGACGGAATCCCGAACGTGAGAGCAGTCGATCTCCAGCACATTGGGGCTCAGGCGGCGGATGGAGGCACCCATTTCGTCCAGGATCTGCAGCAGCAGACGAATGTCGGAAATATCCGGAACATTCTCGATCCGGCAGGCGCCGTTGACCAGAAGCGTGGCCGGCAGGATGCCCACCGCCGCGTTCTTTGCGCCGCTGATGACGACCTTGCCATTGAGCGGCTTACCGCCGTTGATGACGTACTTGACCATATATATCTTACTCCTTTTCAGAGAGAAAAAGCTGTCATTATTCGGATTATACTAATCCAATATACACATAGCTATTGTATTATAGCACAGGTTCCTTCAAATGTAAAGGAAAATTTCATAAACAGTTCTCCGCTGCAGGGGCAGTTCTTTGCGGTCCGCTGCGCTTATTTTCTGGTGCGCAGGCCCTTGGGATAGTGGTTCTTCAAAACGCCGCCCACGCCCTTGCCCCAGCCAAGGCTCAGTCCGTCCACCCGGACCAGGGTCCAGCCGGCGGCGCCCGTCGGGATCGTCTGCCCGTTCAAATAGGCGGCAACCAGCGGGTCCTCGGAGGAAAGATCCTCCACAGAGGCAGCGTCGTGCAGCCAAAGAGCCAGCGCGTGGGCAGGCTCCGCCCGGTCTCCCCGCAGCTGGGCCAGCTCCAGGCCGGGCCGCAGGACCTTCAGTCCCCGCAGAAGCGGCAGCCCCCGGGGCGTGAACCAGACCCGGTCGCCCCAGGTCATTGCCTGTCCTTCCGGTAACAAGACGTTCAGATTCCGGAGAAGTTCCGCCGCAGCCTGGGGAATTTTGACAGAAGCTTCCGAATCTGGGGCTTCTGCGTCGCCGTCCGTGCGGTGCAGGACGGCTGCAAAGTGGCCCTCGCCCCGCAGCTTATGGGGCCACAGGCGGCAGCAAAGGTTCAGCGCTTCCCTGCCCCCCGGCGTCCAGTCCGGACGGCCGGGCGCAAAGTACGGCAGAGCGGGCGGCTCCAATTCATATTCCGGATGTCTGCGCAGAAAGGCCTCGATCGTTCCTTCGTTCTCCTCCGGAGAAAAGGTGCAGGTGGAATAGACCAGCCTGCCTCCCGGACAAAGCATTCCCGCTGCAGAATCCAGGATCTCCGCCTGGCGGCGGGCGCACATCTCCACAGTCTCGGGACTCCAGTCGGTAAAAGCCGCGTCGTGCTTCCGGAACATACCCTCGCCGGAGCAGGGCGCGTCCACCAGGATCCGGTCAAAATAGCCGACGAACCGCTCTGCCAGCCGGGCGGGGTGCTCGTTCAAAACCAGGGCGTTGGACACGCCCAGCCGCTCCACGTTGGAGGCCAGCACCGCCGCCCGCTTCGGATGAATCTCGTTGCAGACCAGCAGCCCCCGGTTCTCCATCCGGCCGGCGATCTGGGTGGTTTTCCCGCCCGGGGCAGCGCAGAGATCCAGGACCTTCTCCCCCGGGCTGGGATCCAGCAGGGCCACCGGCGCCATGGCGCTGGGCTCCTGCAGATAGTAGAGGCCGGCGTCGTGGTACGGGTACAGGCCGGGCCGGGTTTCCGGGTCGTAGTAGTAACCGGTTTCGCACCAGGGCACCGGCGACAAGTTGAAGGTTGAGAGCTGCAGCTTGACTGTCGCAGAGAGCGATTGCCGCTGCCAGTCCCCGGACCGGTCGTGCAAAGACGTCTTCAGAGGGTTCAAACGAAGGCCGACGGCCCGGGGACGGTCCAGCGCCCCGAGAAAGGCCTCATATTCTTCGCCCAGAAGGGCCTTCAGTTTCTCGCAAAACAGCTCCGGCAGCATGGCAGTCCTCCAACGGAAAAGATTAACATAATCCGGAACGATTATATATCCTTCATCAAAAAAATGCAAGCCCGTTTGCGCAATTCGCGCAAACAGGCCTGTAAAGAACCGTGAATCAGCAGGGCGGATCTCCGTCGTTACTGCTTGACGAAGGTCATGGTCTCGCCGTCAGAGGACAACACGAGCGTGCTGTCATCCAGCGTGTCGATATGAAATTTGCCAACATCCCCGCCGCCGAAATCCAGCGTCAGGGTGTCGCCGTCCAGGGTGTATTTGCCGGGAACGACCTCACCTTCATCCCAGAGGAAGGTGCCGTCAGACTGAAAGGTGATTTTTTCACTGGTCTCCGTAAACTTCCAGGTACCGATCAGCTTGTCCTTCTTGGAGCAGGCAGTCAAAACGAACAGAAGCGAGAGCACCAAGACGATTGCGACAATTCTGCGAACGTTTTTCATGAGAATCCCTCCATTTGTGATTTGCGCACCGCATGCGCCATGCCAGATTGATTTTATCACAAGGAATCCTTTCAATCAAGAAATCAAAAGCCCGTTCGCGAAAATTTCACAAACGGGCTTTTCTTATTTTGTACTCCCGGAAGGGCCGGGAAGCCTTGATGTATTATTTTGTGAAGGTAATTGATACGCCGTTATTCTCCAGAACAAGCTCGCTGTCATCCACGGACTTGATGGTCATGGTTTCCATCTCTTCCTCACCTTCCCAATTGATCGAGATCTTGTCGCCGTCAACGGTATATTTGCCGTTTTGAGATTCGCCGCCGGCGCTTAAAGCACAGGTGCCGTCCTCGTTAAAGGTAATGGACATCCCATTGGCCATTTTCCAGGTGCCGATCAGCTTGTCCTTCTTGGAGCAGGCAGTCAGAACAAACAGGATCGAGAGGACCAGAACGATTGCTACAATTCTACGGGTCGTTTTCATAGCGATACCTCCAAATTGATTTTTGGTGCCTTATGCACCTTCCTGTATGATTATATCATATTTGTCTTTGTCTGTCAATTATTGATTCCAATCTATCCCTTTTTGTGACATATCCTTTTCGCGACGTCAGTCAGCCCCACTTTGCGGCTTCCCTCTGCTGCCGGAACGCTTTGGCGGTCTTCCAAGCCCGGATACCGAAAAAGGCGGAAAAACCCGCACCGACAAGTCCGCAGAGCACATACAGCGGAGCTCCGGCCTTTTCCTGACTGGTTCTGGCTTCGGCAGGATGATCCGGGTTGTAGCTGATCGTGATTTCTAAAGCGTTTTCTTTTCCTTGCATAAGAACCTCCATAGGTACGTGATTGGATGGGTCATTCTGAAAATCAGAATACAGGATGATCGGTTTTTTGTCAAGGATCTGCCCGGCACTACGCCGGAACAGAAAGCGGGGGAGGATGGCGGCGCTGCCGCATCCTCCCCTTCCGTTGAGATCGGACTATGATCGTTGTGAATCAAATGGTTCAGCCGCCGAAGGGCCAGCCGCCGGATTGTCCGTCGCTGCCGCCCCAGGGGAAGCCGCCTTCTCCCTCACCGCCCCAGGGGAGACTGCCTTCCCCGGAATTACCGGACTGCTGCGGTTCGGTTTCTGTCTGTGCATCCGGCAAAGCGGACTGCTGCTTCTCCCCCACCGTGACGGTCAGCTTCAGGGTTTCGCCCTGGCGGTATACGGTCAGCTCCAGGACCGCTCCGACGCCGCCTTCCGCGATGGCATCGCTGAGCTCCCGATAGGAGGTGATGGCGTTGCCGTCGATGGCGGTGACGATGTCGCCCGCCTGCAGGCCGGCCTGTTCCGCGGGACTCCCCGCCTCCACGGACCGGATGGCAGCCCCCTTGGGGGCGCCGTAGCTCTGGCTTTCCTCACTCACGTCGGAAACCGTGACGCCGATGTAAGGCTTGGAGATATAGCCCTTCTCAATGATGGATGTCACAATATCCCGGACCTGATTGATGGGGATCGCAAAGCCGATGTTGTCGATGCTCGCCTCATTAGAATAGCTGTTGGAGGAATACTTGGCGTTGGTGATGCCCACCACCTCGCCATAGAGGTTGAACAGGGCGCCGCCGGAGTTGCCGGAGTTGATGGCGCAGTCGGTCTGGATCAGGTTCATGGTCACGCCGCTGGACATGGTCACAGTCCGGTCCAGGGCGCTCACAGCGCCGCGGGTCAGGGAGAAGGTCAGCTCGCCCAGGGGGTTGCCGATGGCCAGCACATCCTCGCCCACCAGCAGGGCGTCGGAATCTCCGAGCGTGACAGGCGTCAGGCCCTCTGCGTCAATTTTAAGCACGGCGATATCGTTGCCGGCGTCCGCACCGATGAGCTTGGCCTCATAGGTGGTTCCGTCATACATGGCCACCGTGATGGTATTTGCGCTGTCGATTACGTGCTGATTGGTCAGAATGTAGCCGTCAGAGGTCAGGATAAAGCCGGAGCCCGCCGCAGCGCCGGTGGACTGCACACCCCAGTAATTCGTGGTGGTGATCTCCGTGGTGATGCCGACGGTGGAATTCACGTTCTTTGCATAGACCTCAGAGGCGGTCATCAGCTGGCCGTTTTCCTTTGTCACCGCCGTGACCGGATTGGTGTCCCGGGCGGAAACGCTGATGGAAACAGGCTCCTGCGAGGCGGTTTGCTGCAGGGCCGGTGCCGAGGGCTGGGTCTCGTTGACTGCACTGACCCCGTCCCGAACAAAGAGCACGCTGCCCGCTCCGACCGCGCCGCCCAGTAGGGCGCAGCACAGGCACAGCGCAACGATCGCCTTGCCGATGCCCCGGTTCTTTTTTGCTTTGACAGGCTTCCGGACCTGCTCGGTCTCCGGGTCTGCCCCATTGCCGGGATTCCATTCATATTCGTAATCGTTCATTCTGAATCGCTCCTTTGCGCTTTTGTTTTCTGGTGTCATTGTAGCGCGAAAATTTGAACAGAAATCGGGAAAAACAAGAAAAAATTGTGAACGGTTTATGATGAATTTATGTCATCTTCCCCGGGGCTGCGCATTGTCCTAAAAAATCGTCTTGCGCGCAGTTCGCCGTTCTGAACTGCGCGCAAGGATGCTTTTTTATGCATTTGTAAACGATTGTCAACCACGCAGGCCCGTCGGCTTATCCGCAGCGGCTGCCGCGGCATCGGACTGCGCATCGTCAGGAGGGGGCCGGACCCTCTTGTTTATAGTATACTATATTTCTCAATGAAAAGAATGAAGAAACTGCGTCGGGATTCTGAACAAATCGTAAAAAATTTTCGACAGGTTATTTCCCGCCCATCAGCCCACCGGACCGTAGGCTTTGCTGAGGAAGGTAATGATCTGGGCGCGCGTACAGGTCTTGCCCACGCCGAAAACATTGCTGCCGGTGCCGCTGGTGATCCCATTCTCCACCGCCCAGAGGACGGCCTTGTAGTAATCTGAGATCATAATTCTGAAAAAAGCACCTGTGGATTGGATTTATTTCGGAATTCGGGTTGACTTCCCGAAGACTTATGTTACAATGGGATTGTATATTGGAATATTGTTTGATTCCAAGACACCTGTGTTCCACATTCTTTCTTATTTAGATCGCAACCACAAGAAAAGAGAGGTAATCATCAATGGCAAAGAGAATCGTCATCGCACTGGGCGGCAACGCTCTCGGCAACACTCCTTATGAGCAGCTGAAGCTGGTGGAGGAAACCGCTAAGCCCATCGTGGATTTGATCCAGCAGGGCAACGAAGTCATCATCGCCCACGGCAACGGCCCCCAGGTCGGCATGATCAACCTTGGCATGGGCACCGCCGCCGAGGCCAAGGCCATCAAGTCTGACATGCCCTTCCCCGAATGCGGCGCCATGAGCCAGGGCTACATCGGCTATCATCTGCAGAACGCCATCGGCAACGAGCTCTCCGCCCGGGGCGTGGAAAAGGACGTGGCCACCATCATCACCCAGGTTCTCGTTGACGAAAAGGATCCCGCTTTCCAGAATCCCACCAAGCCCATCGGCGCCTTCTACGACAAGGAAACCGCCGAGCGGATCGCTGCCGAGAAGGGCTACACCATGGTTGAGGACGCCGGCCGCGGCTATCGCCAGGTCGTACCCTCCCCCAAGCCTGTGGACGTCATTGAAAAGCACATGGTCAATGCGCTGGTGGATCAGGGCTTTGTGGTCATCACCGTGGGCGGCGGCGGTATCCCCGTCATCCGTAAGGACGGCAAGCTCTACGGCACCCCCGCTGTCATTGACAAGGACTTTGCCTCCGCCAAGCTGGCCGAGCTGGTTCACGCCGACGCGCTGGTCATTCTGACCGCTGTGGATCGGGTCTGCATCAACTGGGGCAAGCCCAACCAGACCTCTCTGGACGAAATGACCGTTGCCCAGGCCGAGCAGTACTGCACCGAGGGCCACTTTGCTCCCGGCTCCATGCTGCCCAAGGTCAAGGCTGCCATCTCCTTTGCCAAGACCGGCGGCGAAGCCATCATCGCCTCTCTGGAAAACGCTGGCAAGGCTGTCCGCGGCGAGAGCGGCACGGTTGTGCACCTGTAATCAATATTCAAAAACGACCGGCTGGAACGGATCCCGTTTCAGTCGGTCGTTTTTGTTTTGCCTATAGGTATGGAATCTGCGGGCTGCGGGCTGTATCACACCGCAAGCTTTCCCTTCAGCGCAACCCCGTGGGCTTCGGCGAAGGCCGCGATCTCCTTCACGGTTTCGGGATCCAGCGGGTTGGGCAGGCCCGCCCGCTCCAGCGTCTCGAAATATCCGTACATGCCGCCCATGCCGCAGAGCTTCAGATAGCTGCCCCAGGCGTCGCCGCCCTCCACCTGTTTGCGGAAGATGGCAAAGGCGTCCAGCTGGGCCATGGCGTAGTCCACATAGTAGAAGGGATAGAGGAAAATGTGCTGCTTCTGCATCCAGAAACCGCCGCTCTCCAAAAATGCGTTGCCGTCGTAGCTGCGCCAAGGCATATATTTCTGTTCGATCTCCCGCCAGAACCTGCGCCAGTCGGCAGGACCCGAGCCGGGATTTTCAAAGACCCGGTGCTGGAACTCGTCCACGCTGACCAGGTACGGGATCGTCTTCAGCGCGTCGGTGAAATGGGCATAGCGGTATTTGTCCGCCTTGTCCCCGAAAAAGCGCTCCATCCAGGGGTAAGCAAAGAACTCCATGGTCATGGAGTGGATCTCGTTGATTTCGCTGGTGGAGGTGGTCTGCAGCATGATGGGCAGATGCCGGGAAGCGTAATAGGCCTCAAAGGCGTGGCCCGCCTCATGGGTCAGCACGTCCACGTCCGCGGAGGTCCCGTTGAAATTGGAGAAAATGAAGGGCGCCTTGTGGTCGGGCAGGAAGGTGCAGTAGCCGCCCAGGTGCTTGTTCTCCCGGGTCACCAGATCCAGCAGCCCGTGCGCCGTCATGAAATTGAAGTACTCCCCGGTCTCCGGGGACATGGCCTCATACATCTGCCGGGCCTTTTCAATCAATTCCTCCGGGGTGCCGACAGGCGTAGCGTTTCCGTCGGCGTATACCAGGCTCTCATCGTACCATTCCAGCTTTTCCAGCCCCAGGCGCTCCGCCTGTTCCCGAAACAGCTTTTCGCAGATCGGGGTAATGTATCGCCGGACAGCCTCCCGGAATTCCGCGACCTTTTTCGCGTCGTAGTCGTACCGGCTGCGGGAGAGGTAGGCGTAATCGATGTAATTTGAAAAGCCTAAGCGCTTGGCTATGGTGCAGCGGGTCCTGACCAGCCTGCCGTACTGCTCCTCCAGCTTGCCGGACACATCCTCGTACAGCTTGGCCCAGGCTTCAAAGGCTTCCTTTCGTTCGGTCCGGTCGACTGACTGCATGTGACGCAGCAGGCCGTAGAAATTGCACTTCTCCCCTCTGAACTCCACGGAACAGGCAGCCGCGGTCTTGGAGTATTCGGTGCCCAGGTTGTTCTCCCGGATCGAGGGCAGGATGGTGGTCAGCCTGACCAGCCGCAGCCGGGACTCAATATTCCGGAACAGTTGCGCGCCGTATTTTTCCTCCATCCGGTTCCGGAAGGGACTGGCCAGCAGCGCCTTGATTGCCTTCTTGAGGAGCAGCATTTGTTTCGGAAGCTCCCGGTTGTAGAATTTGATCTCCGTGTCGTAGAACGGGTCCTTCATGTTCATGGTGTTCCGGATGGAGGCGATGGTGTTCTGCGTGTAGACCTTCTCCAGCAGGCGCTGCATCTCCAGAAAGGCTTCGTCCGCTTCGGCGAAGCTCCCGGCTGCCTTGAACCGGGCCAGACAACGATTGACTTGCTTCTTGAGCTGCTTCAGATCGGGTCTTTCGTATTGCAGGTCCTTAAATAAATCCATTGTGCCGCTCCTTTCAGTTCCTTGTTTCCATTATATACAGAAGGCCAGCCGAACACAAGCCGCAATAAACAAGATCGGGAGGTTTTTTTATTCTGTTGTTTTCCCGATGGGCAGAATAATCCGCTCCGCTCCGGGCAAGCTATGGTCGGAGGGATGAAAATGTCTGAAAAACGCAAGAAAACCAATTCTGTGGAGGTTCCCCAGATCGGCGAGCCTCTGGAAAACCCCAATTTCATTACGCCCACCGCTTTGACCGATCCCCGTAATTACGGCACCGAGCCCTTTCACACGGCGCCGGTCTTCCCGGAGCGGTCGGATCGGTGAAGAAGCAACCGCTTTACGGAGGTAGGATGATGCTGCGAAAAGACAAACACACCAACGCTCTGGAAATTCCCCGGCTGGTCGATATGCCGAACCCGGATGATTATCAGATGCCAAACGCGCTGCTGGATCCTCTGGGCAGCTGGACCGGCGTTCCCGCCAATCCCTGGGAAAAGCCAGTCCAGGACGCGGACGACCTGTAACTGAAACCCCCGGAGTTCCTGCGGTTCATTCTCCGCAGGGGCTCCGGGAATTCGGTTTTTTTCATTGTTCTCTGTTCGGCCGTTCTTATTTTGAACTCAGCGCTTCTTCTTGTGATGGTAGACCTTTTTGGTCTCTTTCTTCTCCCGCAGCATCTTATTGACCAGGATGCCCAGGATCAGAGCGCAGGCAACGGTGCGGATCTCAACCGCGCCGAACTTCAGAACCAGGCCGCCCACACCGGTGATCAGAATCACGGAGGCCGTGAAGAGATTCCGGTTGTCGTTCAGGTCCACGTTCTGCAGCATCTTCAGACCGGAGACCGCGATGAAGCCGTAGAGCGCAATGCAGACGCCGCCCATGACGCAGGAGGGAATGGACTGCAGGAAGGCGATGAAGGGGCTCAGGAAGGAAACCAGGATGCAGAGCACAGCGGCGTACCAGATGGTGACAATGGAGGCGTTGCCGGTGATGGCCACGCAGCCGATGGATTCGCCGTAAGTGGTATTGGGACAGCCGCCGAAGACCGCGCCGGCCATGGAGCCCACGCCGTCGCCCAGCAGGGTGTTGTGCAGACCGGGCTCCTTGAGCAGGTCCTGCTCCACGATGGTGGAAAGATTCTTATGGTCGGCAATATGCTCGGCAAAGACCACGAAGGCCACCGGAACATAGGCCGTGAAGATCGTGACAAAGTAGCTGAAGCTCAGAGAGGAAAAGCCGCCCCGGGCCCGCCAGAAGGTGAATTCCGGCAGATTCACAAAGGACTTCAGGCTCAGCTTGCCGAAGCAGTCCGCGAAGGGCTGGAAGCTGATGACCTTGAGGGCGTCATTTCCGGTTCCGGCGCCGATCAGATAGAAAATGCAGGCGCAGGCATAGCCGGCCAGGATGCCGATGATAAAGGGAATCAGGCGCGCCATCTTTTTGCCGTAGTGGGCAGCAAGAATCGTACACAGCAGGGTCACAAGGCCGCACACCAGGCAGACATAGACGGAGCCGACGGGATTGAAGACAGCCTTTTCCACGATGGCGGGGATGCCGTCCTGCAGCTCGATGACGTTCTCCACGCCCTGTACCGTGACGCTGCTCTTGAGCAGATCCGAAACCGCATTGGGCGCAAGGGACAGACCGATGATGGCCACGGTGGGACCGATGACCACAGGGGGCATCAGCTTATTCAGCCAGTCTGTGCCGAGGGTCTTGGCAAAGATGGCCAGAATCACATAAACAAGCCCTGCCAGCACTGCGCCGATGATCAGTCCGAGGAAACCGAGGCTGACGGTTGCGGCGCCCGCGAAGGCAGAGCACATAGATCCGATGAACGCAAAGGAGGAGCCGAGAAACACCGGGCTCTTGGAACGGGTGAACAGAAGATACACAATGGTGCCGACGCCTGCGCCGAACAGGGCCGCTGCCGGGCTCATGTCCACGCCCATCGAGCCGTTGACAATGGCGGGAACCGCCAGCGTCGCAGCCATGATGGCCAGCAGCTGCTGGAACGCGAACACAACACGCTGGGAGAATTTCGGTTTGTCTTTGATGCCGTAGATCAGTTTCATGGGGATACCTCTCTTTCTTCTCGCGGTTTCGTCCTCTCGGCAAAGAAATCCCCGGACTCTGAACAGGGCAAAAAGGAAAAACGTACCCTGTCCGTCAGACGGGTACGTTTTTTCAGCGATAGAAGCGGTCTTTTCAGGCCGATCATTCCCGCCTTGAAGACTTTTCAGACGAGAGTATATCAAAAAACAGGCATCGTGTCAAGCAATTCTGTCGGATTTCTCCGAATTCCGGATAACGCACAATTTTGTCCGCCGGCAGAAAGGCCCGGATTGTGCGTTTTTCAAATACTGTACAGCCCGCAGCCCAGCACCGCCGAGATCCCGATCAGGACAATCGGAGAGAGCTTTTTTCGGAACAGATACTTTGCCGCAAGCATCACCCCTGCCAGCAGCGCTCCGATCACGACGGCACGCCAGTCCGCCCTTCCCTGCCCCGCTCCGGCGCAGTTCTCCCAAAGCATCCAGGCGCCGGTTGCCAGGACGATTCCCGCCACACAGGATTCCAGGCCCTTCAGGATCGCTTGGACAAATCTGTGCTTCAGCAGCTGCTTCAGCGCTGCCATCAGCAGAAGGATGATCACAAAGGCCGGCAGAACCACCGCTGCCGTGGCCAGAATCGCCCCAAGGACGCCGCCCCGCTCGCTGCCCACATAGGTAGCCAGGTTTACCATAATCGGCCCCGGGGTGGATTCACTGATGGCGATCATATCGGTCAGCGCGCCCTCGTCCAGCCAGCCGTAGGACAGGACCACCTCCCGGATCAACGGAATCGCCCCGTAAGCGCCCCCGAAGGAAAACAGTCCCACCTTCAAAAAGCCCCAAAACAGCTCCAGCCAGATCATCCGTCGTCCTCCTTCCCTGCCGCCTGCTTCTGAGAGAGCAGGCAGGCTGCAAAGGAGATCACCGCGGCAATCAGCAGCAGCCAGATTGTGGAAAAGCGCCAGGAAAACAGATTGATCAGCAGCATCGCGGCGGCGGCTCCGACGAACAGCGTCAGCGGAAGGGCCTTTTTCTCCAGTCGACGCAGCATGTTCAAGCCTGCCTGCAGGATCAGCAGACTGACGGCAATTTTGATCCCCCGGAAGGCGTTCACCACCATCGGGATCTCCAGGAAGCTGCGGAATAACAGAGAAATACCCAGAATGATCCCAAAGGAAGGCAGCACAACGCCGAGGGTTGCCGCCAGGGCGCCGAGAAAGCCGCCCCGGCGGTTTCCTACATAGGTCGCGCAGTTGATGGCCACGGGTCCGGGGGTGGATTCCGCCAGCACGGTGATGCGCAGCATCTCCTCATGGGTGATCCACCCCTGCCGTTCCACGCAGATTGATTCGATCAGCGGCAGCATGGCATAGCCGCCGCCGAAGGTGAACAGGCCGATTTTGAAAAACGTCCAAAACAGGCTGCGCTTTTGTTGCTTTCGCATAGTCTACGCCTCCGTCAAATAAGGTCAGTTCCTTCCTCCGAACCGGTTTCCCCCGTTTTCGGGTCTGTCCGGATCAGACAGTCTTGGTAGCGTTTCTATTACTTGTCCTTCTCGGTCAGGGCCGGGGTCTCCTCGTTCCAGACCTCCTTGGCCAGACGGAACACGGCCCAGCCCTTGGGCCAGCCCACGTACATGGTGGCGTGGGTGATGATGGCGGCGATCTCCTGCTTGGTAACCCCGTGGGCCTTGGCGTTTTGCAAATGGTAGGTCAGGGAGGAATCCGTGATCCCGGAGGCCATCAGAGACACCACGGTAATGATACACTTGGTCTTAACGTCGATGGCTTCCTCGTTCCACACCTCGCCGAAGAGCACGTCGTCATTGAGATGGGCGAACATGGGAGCAAAGTTTCCCAGTTGCGTTCTGCCTGCGTTCTGTACGATTTTTTCCATAGTTTTCGCTCCTTATTTTCTGATAAATTCGCTGTCCGGGTCCGGCGTGTCTGCCGAGCCGAACCGCTCCGCCTCCATGTGCAGGTCATATTTCTCCCGCAGAGCAGCCAGCTGCTGCATCATCGGGCTCGCATGGTGGGCGTCAATGGCTGCCTGATCCCGCCAGCTGTCGATGAGAAGGATCGTTTCCGGGTCATCCAGCGGGACAAAGTACCGATACCGAAGATTCCCCTCCTCGGCCCGGATCGCCTCCGCAATCCCGCTGCGCTCCATCTCCTCGGCAAATAAACGGGCCTTTCCGTTCTCTCCGTGATAATACAAATTGACTGTGATGCTCATTTCCGCAATCGGTCCTTTCCTTCCTGCATTCCCAGCCCTACAGTGCCTGCTTCAGCCAGGCCCGGATCTCTTTTTCGTCAGGTCGGTTGATCTGGACGCCCTTGCCCCAGCGCACGCTGCCACGGACGTTCTTGTGGAGCTCCGTATCGCTGCGGCCCACGCCGCTGCCGCCGGAGGTGCAGAAGGGCAGGATGGTTTTGCCGGAGAGCTCGCAGCCCTCCAGGAAGGTTTCTACGATCCGCGGCGCCACGCCCCACCAGATGGGGAAGCCGACGATCAGCGTGTCATAGCTGTCCAGATCGGGAAGCGCCCCTTGAAGCTCCGGCCTTGCAGAGGGGTCCTTCATCTCCAAAGTGCTGCGGCTCCTGCGATCCATCCAGTTCAGATCCGCGTCGGTATAGGGCTCCTTTGGCCGGATCTCATAAAAATCTCCGCCGCAGATCCGGGCAATCTCCTGCCCGACTCGTTTGGTCACGCCGCTGGCGGAAAACACCGCCACCAAAATACGATTTGCCATTGTCTCTGCTCCTCTTATTCTCCTTTTTGAAAGATTTGGTCAACCCAGCAGCCTGCGCAGGCAGGCCAGGGTCAGTTCATAGATGGAAAGATAGTGGAAGTCTACGCCGGCGTGCTCCATAGCAGTCCGCTGCTTTTCCGTCACCGCGGTGTAGGGATAGATGCCGAACATAAACGGAAAGAAGACCAGCCGGAAGCTCTGCCGCCGTGCAGCATCCAGCTCCGGGCAGAACTTTTGCAGGATCCGATCCATATTTTCCAGGGATTTGCCGTAGGCGCGCTTAAAAGACACCAGAAGCTCCGGGCGGCTGTTGGCCTCCATGTCGTAGTTGTTCATGGCCAGAAGCTTCAATAGCTGCTCCCGCTTCTCGAGAGATCGGGCCAGCAGCTCCGCCAGTTCAGTCCGGCTGAGCCCCTCGTGCGCAATCAGGATCGTTTCCAGCTCCTTGTTCCAAAGATCATACTCCCGCTCATAGAGGGCCAGGAAGATCTCTTCCTTGGTTTGAAAATAATTATAAATGGTGGGACGGGAGAAGGACGTTGCCTCGCTGATTTCCTTCAACGTGATTTCCTTGAAGCTCATGGTCTGATACAGCCGCCGGCAGGCGTTGATGATCTCCTCCCGCCGGGTGGCGATCAGCTCCGGGGTTCCCTTAATCATAGTCTTGCTCCTAGCAGCGTATTTGCTGACACCGTGTCAGCTATTTCAGTGTATCACAGAATTGACACCGTGTCAACACCATTTCCATCGTTTCCACTCAAAAAAATGCCTGCGCAGGGTATTGACACAGTGTCAGCTTCGGTGTATAATTTGATCACTGACACGATGTCAACAAATATTAAGGAGTATATTGAAATGAAAAAACATCTGTTTCTGACTTGTTTGATGCTTTTGACGCTGGTACTTCTGCTGAGCCTGACCGCCTGCGGCGCCAAAAACACGCCCGCCGATTCCTCTGCCGCTCCCGATCAGGGGGAGCCGGTTTCCACCGGGAGCCCGGAAGCGGAAACCCGGAACGCCCCCGAAACCACCCTGCCCGCTGACACCGAGGCTGCGCCGGAGTCTCCCGCCTCGGAAGAAGCTGAGACGGAGCCCCCTGCTGCCGGAACGGACACGCTGGTGGTCTACTTCTCCGCCACCGGCACCACCAAGGCTGTGGCGGAAAAGATTGCCGCCCTTACGGATGCAGATCTTTATGAGATCCAGGCTGCCCAGCCGTACACCGCCGAAGACCTCGACTGGCATGACAGCAGCAGCCGCACCACCCGGGAGCAGAACGATCCGGACGTGCGTCCGGAAATCGGCAGTGAAGCCGTCTCTTTGGCCGGCTACTCCACCATCTATATCGGTTTCCCGATCTGGTGGGGGGAAGAGCCCCGGATCCTGGACACCTTTGTGGAGGCCTACAATTTTGACGGCATCACCATGATCCCCTTCTGCACCTCCAGCAGCAGCGGTCTGGGCAGAAGCGGTCAAAATTTGGAAGAAAACGCAGGCAGCGGAACCTGGCTCGAGGGCAAACGCTTCGGCGCCGGCGCCTCGGAGGATGAGCTGCGGGACTGGATCGAAGGGCTCAGATGACCCATTGTGGCGACGCACAGCACCACATGCGTTTCACCAATGGCAACGGCGGGCAATGCCAGCCGCTGCGGGACAACAACTTGCGAGCAGGAGGAACCCCCTATGCGTGGAACAAAAAAGCGCAGCCTGCGTTTGATCGTGGATCTGTGCATGAGCCTGCTGCTGCTCTGTCTCATGGCCTATCAGGTGACCGGCGAGGAGCTGCACGAGTGGTTCGGCATCGGTATGACAGTCCTTTTGATCCTGCACCACGTTTTGAATTATAAGTGGTATGCGACCCTGTGCAAGGGGCGGTACAATGCTTACCGGATCGTGACGGTTCTGGTGAACACCCTGCTGCTGGCCTCCATCGGTCTGACAGCCGCCTGCGGCATGGCTATGAGCAGCTATGCGGTCCCGTTCCTGTACAGATTTCTGAAGCTGTCCTTTGCCCGGCAGTACCACCTGGCCATGTCCTTCTGGTCCTTTGTCCTGATGGGGCTGCATTTGGGGCTTCATATTCCGGCCATGACAGCCGGATGGAACCGGTACGGCAAGGTCAAAGCCGTCGTTTCCCTTTTGTTTGTTCCCCTGGCCGGTTACGGGCTCTGGCTTTTTGTAAAGGCCGGCATCCCTGACTACCTGTTCTTCCGGACGCCCTTTGCGTTTTTGGACTATGAAAAACCCGCCCTGCAGGTCTTTGCGGAAAACCTTGCAATGCTGACAGGCTTTGCCTTCCTCGGCGCCTGCTGCGCCGGCTTCTGCAAAGCGATCCAGCGGAAAGGAAGAAAGCTCCGGGCGCTTCTGCCCCTGCTCCTGGCCCTGGCTGCCCTGCTGATCTGCTTCCTTCTGGTCCGTTTCAAGGGAGGCCTGCAGGATAACGTGCCCTCCTGGGGCGTTTCTTCCCCTTCCGCAACGGTTCCCGGCACGGGCCGGAAAATGACCGGCGGCAGCCAAAAAATGTGACAGGACTTTGCAATTAAACATCCACCGGCCAAGCCGGTGGATTTTCATGTGCGGGCGAAGCCCTCTGTTCCTCGCGGACACGTAAAACGTGTAATACGATCTGCCAGCTGCGTGGAGACTGTTACTTGCTGCCCGTAAACGGGCCAATGGAGGGTAGTCTTAACTGTTCCCCCATTTCGTCTTCTTTAAGCTGGTTCTTGATGTACTCCGCAATTCGGCTCTCGTTCTTTCCTACTGTGTCTACGTAGTATCCTCTGCACCAAAATTCTCGATTCCGGTACTTATACTTTAGCTCGCCGAATTGCTCATATAGCATCGTGCTGCTCTTTCCCTTGAGGTAACCCATAAAACTTGAGACTGCCATTTTCGGTGGGATTTCTACGAAAATATGGATATGGTCCGGACACGCTTCTGCTTCGATTATTCGTACTCCCTTCCATTCACATAGCTGTCTTAAGATTTTTCCGATTGCGATTCTCTTTTCGTTGTAAAAGACTTTGCGCCGGTACTTTGGTGCAAATACGATATGATATTTGCAATTCCACTTCGTATGTGATAAACTGTTTATGTCATTCATTCCCATGTGGATGACCTCCTGTTACGCTTATTCTTGCAGTTGGCAGACCGCATGATAATTGTAACAGGAGTTCTTTCTCGCCATAGGCTTTTTTGAACCACTCGCTTAGCGAGTGGTTTTACGCTACAAAAAAGCAGCCGCAGATGCGGCTGCTTTTTTGATCCGTACAGAGGACAAGCGCCGGATCCGGCGCTGCTGTTTCCGATCAGCCGGCCGGGGAAACTGTGATCAGCCGCACCTCCAGCAGGTCCAGCATGGCGTCGATTGCGAGCGTATGCTTTTCCGCCTTTGCCAGATATTTGCTTGACAGTGGGACGGAGAGGGCGGCCAGCGTGTCAAGCTCCTGCTTGCTGTCGGGCTCCAGCGCTCCCATTTCCAGCCACTTATCGAATGCGCTGCCGTATTTCCGGTTCACGACAGTCTCCCGAACGGTGTAGCTGCCGTTCGGGACCTCCTCCAGCACGATGTGAACATCCAGAGACTGCTCCGGTGAGAAGGGCGTATACCGGTCCGTGAACGTCATGTCAAAGCGCTCACCCACGGCGTACAAATGTGAAAAATGCCGATAATTGTACAGCAGGATCCGGAACTCGTCGTCCTGGCGGGTGGCAAACCAGCCTTCCCCGCTCCCCACATACTGATCTCCCAATTTCGCCAGCAGCGTCAGGGCCCAGTACCCGGCCTTCGGGATGCCGTTCTCGGTAAAGAGCCCCAAGCCTCCGAAGAACAGCTCCCGCGGCAAATCGACCTCAACCATAAGGTCTGTGACCGCCCAGGGTGCCAGCGAAGCTGCACGGTCATAGTTTTGCAGGATGTTTTTCACCAGATAGCAGGAGCGGAAGCAGGTGTCGTTCAAAAGGTCCTGCTGGCTGGGCGTGTGGTTCCACTCGGTAAGATAGATCGGCAGTCTGGCCAGCCCCAGCTGCTTCCGCTCCGACAGCGCCTGGTCGAGAAACAGCCGCAGCCCATCTCCGTCGCTGCGCAGAACCATGGTTTCCACAAAGCCGAACTGGGCTTTTGCGCCGTGTTCGTCCGGGCTTCGGGCCACATCGTAGAACACAAAGTTCAGATCGTCCGGAAGGCAGTCATGGGCTTTGCACCAGGACAGGAAACCCAGATACCACATCGGTGTCTCCACACCGGCCAGGTAAAAGGTCGCCGGCGCCCCGAATTGCAGCCTGCTGTCGCAGGCCAGAACAGTCGCACGGGTCTGCTGATAGAACACAAAAAAGCTCGCATCGGAAGAAAACCCAAACAGGGCCTCCGGCGTATCCGGCTCCCGCCAAACAGAAAAATGCCATTGACGCAGGGATTGGATGCCGTAACGCTTCCGCAGATGGGAAAGCAGGGCCTCTACCAGCGCGCACCAGCGATCCAGGCTGTTGGGCTCGCTGACAAGATAGTGGAATACGAACCGGTCCGGGTTCTTTGCCAGGGCCGCAGGCATGAAGCTCAGCTCGATCATGGGCAGGAGCCCTTCGTCCAGCACAAAATCCAATACCCGGTCCAGGTAAGAGAAGTTGTAGACCGGCGTCCCGTCCCCCTTCTGAGAATAGACGTACATCGCGTCGGAGAAAATGTTGTGCAGCTTGATATACCGGAAGCCGATCTCCCGCTGCATTCTCCGGATCATCGCCTGCACGTCCGCCATCAGCAGATCCACCACATTGCCCGCGGAAAGCACCGTGCGCCAGGTATGGCGCAGAGGCTTTGTCTCCCGATCGGTGTTCAGCCGGATATTGCTGGAGACTGCCTGCTGCAGAACAGGGGTGGCGGGATCCGCCTCCAGGTATTTTTTCAGCCCCGCCATATAGTCATGCTGCTCCACCTCGATCCGCGGGATGGAGGTTTCCTTTTCGATTCGCTTTTTCCGGCGGTAGACGCTGGGCAGCATATCATACTCTTTCTTGAAGGCCTGCACAAAGGCATGGGTATTGGCAAAGCCGCTGTCCGCGGCGATATCGTCGATGGTCTTCTCGGTGTGTGTCAGCGCATTGACTGCATGGTCCAACCGGATCTGGGTCAGATAAGCCAGAAAGGTCATGCCGAACTGCTGGTCAAAGAACTTTGACAGATAGGGCGCTGACAGATGGACCTTCTCCGCCAGCATGGACAGGGAGAAGTTTTCCGTATAATGGGCCCGGACAATCCGCGCGATCTCGGCGATCCGGGCGGCATAGCGGTGACTCTGCTGATCCTGGGCCTTCGTCCGGAGAATGCGGAAATTGTTATAGAACACGTCCATGATCTCATAGACCAGGGAAAGGTTGCGCAGCTCGAAGCCCTGCTGCTGATCGGCGTTATTCTTCACCAGTCTGGCAATCAGCTGCCGAAGCTGGGCAAAGGCTGCGCTGTCACCCTGGACGGCGCTGTTGCAGAAAAAATGCGGATGCTGCGGGGTCGGCAGGGTGGATTCGAACAGGGACTGCTCAAACTGCACGGAAATCATCACGCAGTCTGAGCTTCTGAATTCGTGGGGAACATGGGCGTCTACGCTGAACACATCGTCCTGCACGAAGGCAAAGGCCTGGCTGCCGATGCTGGCGCTGAGCTTGCCGCTGAGAATAAAATCCACCTCAAAATAATCATGCTGATGCAGCTCCGAAAAGCCCAGCCGTTTGAGCTCACAGCGCAGCGGCATATGCGAGCTGAAATCCAGCAGCTCATAATTGGATCGCGCCATAAAGCCCCCTCCTTTTTATTCAGTATACAATCAGCAGATTAAAAAATCAAGGAAAATAAGATTTTTATAAAAGCAGCAAGATGAAAAACCAGAGAAATCAGCGTCTATATCCTCTTCCTGCGATTTTTTGTTCTGTTTATAAAATTGCCTCTTTTGTGTATTTTCTTTAATTTGTCCACCGGGCGATTAGTCAAATCCTACAAAAAAAGCGCTTTTTTGCAAGCAGAGGGCCCTTCGGAGCGTCCCGGGATCCGAAAAAATTTTTTGAAGCAAAAACAGAATAAAAAATCCAGGTTTTCAGAAAAACATCCGCATTGTGAAAAGCAAGGCTTTCCGGGTAAACTGTAAGCACAAGTGAGGTGAGCAGCATGGAACCAATCCTTGAAATGAAGCACATCAGGAAAACATTCTCCAGCACTGTAGCCCTCGGGGATGTGTCTTTGGAGGTCTGGCCGGGCGAGGTACGGGGTCTGATCGGAGAAAACGGCTCCGGCAAGTCCACGATCTCCTCCATCGCTGCCGGAATGCAAAAGGCCGACTCCGGTGAGATGGTGTTCCAGGGCAAGCCCTGGAATCCCAAAAGCATGATCGACGCGCTGCAGCACGGCGTGGGAATGATCGTTCAGGAGAGCGGCACCATCTCCGGCGTGACCGTTGCGGAAAACATCTTCCTGGCGGAGCTCGGTCAGTTCAAAAAGCTCGGCATCATCGACCGCAGAGCCATGAACAAGAAGGCCGACGAGGCGCTGCGCGCCATCGGCGTGAACGACGTACACGGCAGCACGCCGCTGGCAGCTCTGGATTTCCAGACCAGAAAGCTTGTGGAGATCGCCAAGGTCGTTATGAAGCAGCCCCGGATCCTGGTGGTGGATGAAACCACGACGGCCCTTTCCCAGAACGGCCGGGATATCCTCTATGACATCATCAAGCGCTTCCGAAAAGAGGGAAAAGCTGTTTTGTTCATTTCCCACGATCTGGAGGAGATCATGGAGGTCTGCGACACGCTGACGGTGCTGCGTGACGGCGCCCGGATCCGGGACTTCAGAAAAGAAGAGTTCGACCCTGACGCCATCCGGACCAGCATGATCGGCCGGGAGCTGCAGGGCGATTACTACCGGGGAGACTTCACACCCTCCAGGCTCGACGAGGTCGCCCTCAGAGCCGAGCATCTTCGGAGCGGAGATGCGCTCAAGGACGTCAGCATTGACTTCCACCGGGGCGAGATCGTCGGCATCGGCGGTCTGAGCCACTGCGGGATGCACACCCTGGGCAAGATCCTGTTCGGCGCAGAGCATCCCGAAGCCGGCAGCGTCACCACGGCTGATGGAACGAAAATCACCAACGAGACCGCCGCCATGAAACACGGGATCGGCTATGTGGCCAAGGACCGGGATGTGGAATCCCTGGCGCTCAATACCAGCATTCGCGACAACATTGCCATTGCCGGCATGGAGCGCTATGCAATCGGCAATTTCCTCGTGACCGGCTTGAAGGAACGGCCCTATGTGGACGCCCAGATCAAGAGCCTGTCCGTCAAGTGCTCCGACCGGGATCAGCTGGTCAGCCAGCTCTCCGGCGGCAACAAGCAAAGGGTCGTCTTCGGCAAGTGGATCGGCCGCGGCAGCGAAATCCTGATCCTGGACTGCCCCACCCGGGGCGTGGACATCGGCGTGAAAAAGGCGATGTATGAGCTGATGGACCAGCTCAAGCGCGAGGGAAAGGCCATTATTATGATCTCCGAGGAGCTGCCTGAGCTGATGGGCATGGCCGACCGTCTGATCATTATGAAGGACGGCGTGATTATGAAGGAATTCGCCCGCAGCAGAGAGCTTTCTGACGCGGAAATCATCAAATACATGATTTAAGGAGGCAGCCATGGCACAGACAAAGCTTACAAAAAAGAATCGCCTGCGCGAGCTGCTGGTGACCCTGCTTCCGATCGCTGCGCTGCTGATCCTGTTCGGCGTGCTCTGTATGGTGGTCAGCTCCAGAGGCTACCGCCTGGACATGTATCTCAGGATCATCTTCAACGAGGGCGTCGTGCTTGCGGTGGTTGCCACCGGTGCGATTTTCATCTATTCCCTCGGCTCCTTTGACATCAGCCTCGGCGCTTCGACCCTGTTCAGCGCCACAATCGGCGTTCTGGTTTACAACTCGACCCAGAGCCTCCCGCTCATGATTCTGACCATCTTCGGCGTGGCCGTCGGGTGTTCCCTGCTGAGCTCCGTGCTGGCTTCTGTTTTCCACATCCCCGTATTCGTCACCACGGTGGCTATGATGTCGGTGCTCTCCGCTGTGGCAGCCCAGATCATCACCACCAAAGGCGGTGCGTTGGGCGGCATCGGGATCCCGGCCGCTGTGGTCGAGCCCCTGGACAACCTTCCGTTTAAGCTGGCTGTTCTGGCCGTCTTCGCGGTGCTCTGCGTTTTCGTCTTCAACTTCACCAAGATCGGCAGACGGCTGAAATTCCTCGGCAGCAATCCGGTCTGCGCAAAGCTCTCCGGCATCAAAGTGAACGTATACGCGATCATTGCCTTTGTGATGGCCGGTCTGGGCGTTGGCCTGGGTGCCTTCCTGACTCTGGTTTACACCCCCTCCGTCACCCCGACAACCGCAGGCTCCATCGGCATGAATATCCTGGTGGCCATCGTCTTCGGCGGCATGCCCATCTCCGGCGGCTCCCGCTCCAGGATCTATGCCGCCATCGTCGGCGGATTCTCCTACATCCTGCTCAACAATATTTTGAAAATCGTCATCGACAGCGGCGCCGGTTACGGCATCTCTCAGATCGTAAGCGCGGTCTTCTTCCTGGCTGTGGTCTATGTGACCAGCATGAACTACCGCACCAAGCTGCTGCCCCGTTAATCTGTGATCTGACGCTTCTGCGTTAAATTTAAAATGGAGGAATCATCATGAATCGTAAAATCACCAAGCTCCTTGCTCTGATCCTGACCCTCTCCCTGGTTGCCTGCCTGTTTGCGGGCTGCTCCAAGAAGAGCGCAGCGGAAGAAATCAAGATCGGCGTTCTGGTTGCCGACGTCAGCGGTGAAGAAGCCCTTGCCTTCCGCAGCTACTACGAAAACTACATTGCCAAGAACTATTCCAACGTGACCTTTGTCTACACCGAGCAGCTGACCGACGCTGCGGCTGAAAAGTCCGCCATCGAAAAGTTTGCCGCCCAGGGCTGCCAGGCCGTCATCTCCTTCTCCAGCTCTGACCGCGCCATCCAGCTTGACACCTGCATCAAGAACAAGCTCTACTACGCCGTCGGCTCCGGCATGCTGGACGACGCCCAGTTCGAGACCTACAAGACCAGCGAATACTTTGTCGGCCAGATCGGGCCCAGCATGGACACCGAATATGAAGCCGGCTATGCCATGGGCAAGTACTTTGCCGACAAGGGCGTCAAGTCCGTTGCCATCTACGGCGCTTTCATCCCCAACCCCATGCACGTCTACCGTGCCGCCGGCGTGCTGGCCGGTCTCGGCATGACCTACGGCGGCGCTTCCGAGAAGGACGCCATCGTCGGCCAGATCTTCGGCGACCAGGGCATTGATACCAGCAAGGTCGGCACCAGCGGTGTGCAGCTGACCGGCTATTTCCAGGGCTTCGGCGACACCACCTTCGACGAGCTCTTCGGCATCCTGGGTCAGAATCCCGAGGCCTTCCTGAGCGTCGGCATGGCCACCACCTTCTTCACCGACGCGCTCAACGGCGCCAACATTGAATTCAGCGATATCGACTCCTTCACCTCCGCCAACGGCAAGGCCATGTCCGAGGGCAAGCTGGTCTATCTGGCAGGTAAATATTCCTCCAGCATCGGCCCCATCTTCGCCGCGATCATGAACGCCGTGAACGGTCATCCCGTGCGGGACGCCGAGGGCAACGCTCTTTCCATCAGCCAAAACTACCTGGTTGCCACCGACGCCGACTCCTTTGCCAAGTACTCCACCGCCGACCAAGGCGACACCCCCATCTTCAACAAGGAGCTTCTGGACACCGTCATCGGCGACAGCATCTCCTATGACAGCTTCGTCTCCCTTGTGACTGCTGACAGAAGCTGATTCTCCAATCTTCTGATCTGTTTTCCTTTCATTTCCCACGGCACGCCCGCCGGGGACCATCACCCCGGCGGGCACATCAAGTAATCGGAGGCACGGCCATGAAAAAACAACAATCCATCGGAACAAAACTGATCGGGACGCTGGCCATTCCCGCAATCTTTGCCGCAGTCCTGTTCGGCCTCAGCGCCGCAAACGGGAAGCAGCTGTTTGCAACTTCCATCAGCGTGAACTATTTTGTGCTCTACGCGGCGATCGTCATGATCACCACCATGGCGCTGTCCATCAACCTGAACAGCGGCCGGTTCGATTTTTCCCTTGGTGCCATGGCCGTTCTGTCTTCCGTTCTGAGCGCAAAGCTCAGCTACTCTCTGCTGGGCGGCGGCAGCGGCTCCGCCATTGTGATGCTTCTGCTCTGCGTCGTCATCGGCGCTGCCCTCGGCCTGCTGTCCGGCCTGCTCTATGCTGCGCTCCGCATTCCGCCGATCATCACCTCTCTGGGTGTGACCTTGATTTATGAAGGCGTCACCTTCACCGTAACCGAAGGCAAGTATATTAACACCGAGGTGCGAAACGCATCCATGACTGCCTTCTCCGGCACCTGGATCTGGCCCGCCCTGATCATTGTTGTTGTGCTGGCTCTGGTCTGGTTCCTGTTCGACTACACCAAATTCGGCTATGATTACAAGGCGCTCCAGCACGGTCAAAAGGTTTCTGTCAACACCGGCATTCGGGAGGTTCCCAACGCGCTGGTTTGCTATGCCATCTGCGGCGCCCTGATGGGGATCGTCGGCTTCCTGAGCGCTGTCCGCAGCTCCACCATCAACGGCGGTTCCCTGAACTTCGGCTCCATCGGCATCATGTTCACCGCCTTCCTGCCGATGTTCATCGGCGGCTATATCGGCCGCTTCAGCAACGACAAGCTGGGTTACCTGATCGCAGCCCTGTGCATGTCCCTGCTCAACACCACCTTCGCGGCCTTCTCCAACGAGATCAGCGCCTCCATGCAGTCCATTATCAACGCGCTGCTGCTGGTTGTATTCCTGATCTACCTGAGCAACGAAGGCCTGCTCAAAACCCTGTTCCATCGTAAAAAATCCGCATAACGCGGTGAGAGATAAAAACTTGCAGCCTCTTTCCCGCGGTTGGAAAGAGGCTGTTTCCAAAGGAGGACGCTCCATGCTCAACCTGAAAGCAAAACCGTTTTACCTGGATGATGCCGCCGTTTCCTGGGTCAGCCGGACCCTGGCGGAACTTTCCGATGAAGAAAAGCTTGGTCAGCTCTTTGTTCCCATCGGCTATTCCGGCGCGCCGGGTTATCTTGACAATTTTATCCACCGGTATCACATCGGCGGAATCATGTACCGCTGCGGAGATGCGAAGGAAATGCAGCAGACCCACCGGTATCTGCAGGAGCACAGCCGGATCCCGCTGCTCATCGGCGCAAATCTGGAGGAGGGCGGCACCGGCATCGCGGTGGACGGCACCTGCTTCGGCAAGCAGCTCCAGGCAGCTGCCACCGGCGACCCCCGGCAGGCCTATCAGCTCGGCAAGATCAGCTGCGCCGAAGGCCATGCCGTGGGCTGCAACTGGGCCTTTGCCCCGGTGGTGGACATCGACCGCAACTGGCGCAACCCCATCACCAACGTTCGCACCTACGGCAGCGATCCCGCCTTTGTTCTGGCCTGCGGAAAGGAATACCTGCGGGCGGCAAAGGAGGAAAACGTCCTGGTCGCCATCAAGCATTTCCCCGGCGACGGCTGCGACGAGGTGGATCAGCATATTCTGACCTCCGTCAACGATCTGAGCTGCGAGGATTGGGACGCCGCCTACGGCAGGATCTATCAGGGTCTGATCGACGACGGGGCACAGACCGTTATGGTGGGGCATATTGCCCTGCCCGCCTATCAGAAGAGATTCAACCCCCGCCACCCGGACAAGCTGGTGCCAGCCACCCTGTCCCCCGAGCTTCTGCAGGGCCTGCTGCGGGAGCGTCTGGGCTTTAACGGCCTCATCGTTACCGACTCCACCTGCATGGTGGGCTTCTCCTGCGCCATGGAGCGCCGCCGGGCTGTCCCCTACGCGATTGAAGCCGGCTGCGATATGTTCCTGTTCAACAAGGATCTGGAGGAAGACTTCAGCTTTATGCGGGAGGGCCTGGAACAGGGCGTTTTGTCCCGGGCCCGTCTGGATGAAGCTGTCACGAGAATTCTCGCTGCCAAAGCTTCTCTCGGTCTGCACAAGACCTCCGCCGCCGGGATTGTTCCGCCCCCCTCGGCCCTGCAGCAGCTGCGCGGCCCCCGGCATCTGGCCTGGGCGGAGGAATGTGCAGACCGGGCGGTTACGCTGGTCAAGGACACCCAGGCGCTGCTGCCCCTGGATCCGAAGAAGACCCCAAAGGTCCTGCTGGAAATTCTGGGGGATTTCCCCTCCAACGAGCGGATTCTGAACACCTTTGAGGCGCTTCTGACCCGGGAGGGCTTCCGGGTGGAGCGCTACGTTCGCGAGCAGTTCGAAACCGCCGACTTCCGGGTTGCCCATTTCAAGGAGCAATACGACCTGGTTATTTATCTGGGCAACGTTGAAAACGCCTCCAACAAGGTCACAAACCGTCTGAATTGGTTCACCTTCTGGGGCAACGGCAACAACGTGCCCTGGTTCGTGGAGGAACGGCCCGTCCTGTTTATCAGCCTGGCCAATCCCTACCATCTGATTGACGTGCCGATGATCAAAACCTATATCAACGCCTATTCCAATCACGACACGATGCTGCGGGCAATCGTTGAAAAGCTGATGGGCAGAAGCCCCTTCCTGGGCAAATCCCCGGTGGATCCCTTCTGCGGAAAGGAGTATCTGGCATGGTAAAGGCGCAGACAATGCAGTATCAGGGGATCATCTTCGACCTGGACGGCGTCATCTGTTTTACGGATGAATACCACTATCAGGCATGGAAACGGCTGGCAGACGAGCTGGGCGTGGCCTTTGACCGTGAAAAAAACAACCGTCTGCGGGGCGTAAGCCGGATGGCGAGTCTGGACATTGTACTGGAGGACTACCCGGAGCCCCTGGCAGAGGCGGAAAAGCTGGCTCTGGCCGAGCAGAAAAACGAGACCTACAAATCCCTCCTGGCCACAATGACGCCGGCGGACCTGCCGGAGGATGTAAAAGCCACCCTGCTTGCCCTCCGTGCGCGGGGTCTGAGGCTGGCCATCGGCTCTTCCTCAAAAAACACGCCCTTCATTTTGCGGCAGATCGGGCTGGACGGCTTTTTTGACGCGGTTTCCGACGGCAACAACATTTCAAAAAGCAAGCCGGACCCGGAGGTATTCCTGAAGGCTGCCCAAATGCTGGGCTTGGAGCCCGAGCAATGTCTTGTGGTGGAGGACGCCGTGGCCGGTGCAGAAGCCGCACATCGGGGCGGCATGGATGCCGCCTGTGTGGGCGACGCCTCTCAGGCCAAGGCAGGTACGTACAACCTCAGCTCCATCACGGAGCTGCTCAATGTGGTGAAATAACCCCTTGGGGGCGGTCATCGGCCGTCCCCGCATACAAAACAGGAGAATTTCCATGCGAAACGAAGCATTTTTGAAAACCGCGCTGGCCTGTCTGCCCACGCCGAAGGAGACCGAGGTTCCGGTTGTCCACTGCTTGCGGCTGTGCAGGACGGACGAAGGCATTGCGGAGGAAGCAATCGAAAAAGCCCCGATGAAGAAGGGCGACAGGCTGGTGCTGGACTTCGGCGACCATCAGGTGGGTTATCTGACCCTGAAGCTCGGCTTTGTGGGCAGTCATCCGGACGCCCCCGCCTGGCTGCGGATCCAATTTGCCGAACAGCCGGCGGAGCTTTTTGAAACAGCCGAGGCTTACCACGGCTGGATCAGCACCGGCTGGATTCAGCAGGAGCAGCTCCATGTGGACGTGCTGCCCTGTACGCTGCGTCTGCCCCGGCGCTATGCCTTCCGCTATGTGCAGATCGAGGTTCTGGACGTCAGCTCCAAATACGCTCTGACGGTGGAGGACGCCCTCTGCGCAGCGGTCTCCTCCGCAGACAGCACCAAGCTGACCCCCCTGGCGGAGGAGGATGCGCTGCTGCGGCGTATGGACGCGGTGGCCTGCCGCACCCTTCACAACTGCATGCAGCGGGTATTTGAAGACGGGCCCAAGCGGGACCGCCGCCTGTGGCTCGGCGATCTCCGGCTCCAGGCTCTGGCAAACTATGAGACCTATCGCAGCCTCGAGCTGGTCAAGGGCTGTCTGTATCTGTTTGCGGCCCTGCCCAGGGCGGACGGGCTTCTCTCGGCAGCAATCTTTCTGGAGCCTGCGCCGGAGGCGGACGACACCTACCTGCCGGATTACGCGATGCTCTTTGTTCCTGCGCTGCTGGATTATTATGAGGCCAGCCGCGACTCGGAGACCCTGCGCGCCCTGTGGCCTACGGCCCTGCGCCAGCTGGAAATTGCCGACAGTCACCTGCAGGACGGTGTTTTCCCGGACAGCAGCCGGCTGGGCTGGTGCTTCATCGACTGGTCTCTGGCGCTCAACAAGCAGGCTTCCCTGCTGGGCGTCTACCTCTACAGTCTGGGGGCCGCCCAGCGCATTGCGGCCGCGCTGAACGATCCGGTTCTCTCCTCGCTGCAGGCCCGTCAGCTCGCTGCAAAGAAGGCTGCCCGTCTGCGGTTCTGGGACGAAGCGCTGGGCTGCTTTGTCAGCGGCGCTGACCGACAGATCTCCTGGGCCTCTCAGATCTGGATGATCCTGGGCGGCGTGCTCTCCGGAACGGAGGCCGCAGCCCTGCTGGAGCGCATGGAGCATCGGGAAGCTGTGGGGATGGTGACGCCTTATCTGTATCACCACTACGTACAGGCTCTGCTGAATTTGGGGCAGGGCGAAAAGGCGCTCCGGGTGCTGCGGGAATACTGGGGCGGTATGGTGAAGGCGGGCGCCGACACCTTCTGGGAGCTCTACAATCCGGAAAAGCCGGAGGAATCCCCTTACGGCGGCACCATCGTCAACAGCTATTGCCACGCCTGGAGCTGCGGTCCGGCCTA
>CACXJE010000010.1 GCA_902767915.1 Oscillospiraceae bacterium
GACGAGCAGTGCTCGTCCCTACGGCAGCTTTGAAACGCTTCGGCCTCAGTTAGGTGCCGCATTCAGTTGTCAGGCTGAGTAAAACCGATAACCAGAATGAATAATTGCGGCGCTTTGCAGATTGCAATCTGCAAAACACATCTCCCCAGGACCGTCATCAAGGGAAACAGCACAGGACAAAGGACCCCACCGTTTCGGTGAGGTCCTTTGCTGTATTCTTGTTCAGTTGGCGAAGGCTTTGTACAGGAACGTCACGATCTGCCCCCGGGTGCAGGTCTTGCCTACGCCGAAGGTGGTTTTTGTCGTGCCGCCGGTGACGCCGTTCTCCACGGCCCAAAGCACGGCCGTATAATAGTACTTGCCTTCCTTGACGTCGGTGAAGGGATTCAGGGTACTGGACAGGATCCCGGGAGAGCCCATGGCCTTCCACAGGAAGGTCATAGCCTGCTCCCGCTTGCAGGGCTGGCCCACGCCGAAGGCGGTTTTTGTCACGCCGCCGGTGATTCCGTTTTCCACGGCCCAGAGCACCGCCTTGTAGTAATACTTGTTGGACTTCACGTCGGTGAAGGGATTCTCGTTTGACTTGGGCTCCGGCGCGCCCTTTGCCTTCCACAGGAAGGTGACGATCTGCTCCCGGGTACAGGTCTTGTTGGGGGAGAAATGGGTGTCGTCCGTGCCGCCGGTGACTTGGGGATCGTGGTAATAGGCCCAGAGCACGGGCTCATAGTAATACTTGCCCTCAACGACGTCCACGAAGGGGTTCACCGGCGACTTGCGCTCGATGTAGATGTAGCCGCCGAAGTCAGACCAGGCGCTTTCATAGGTGGTCTTGAAGTAGATCGTCACGTTCCCGCTGTGGGCTGCGTCCACGGTGTATTCGCTGCCGTCGCCTTCGGGGGGATAAACCGCATCAATGGCGCCGTCGGTCACGTGGACCACCAGGATCTGGTCGCCCTGGGTCAGCTCGGTGTTCAGCACGTACGTGCCGGGAATGTCGGGATTTTCCGCAAAACGGTTGGCGTCGTTGAAGTCGTCCGAGTTCCAGTCCGGCCCGATGAGATAGTAGCCGTCCTGGATCATACCCGGATGGATCACCACGCGGCTGGCCGGGGTGCCGTCGGGTTCCCTGACGGTGCCGCCGGAGACGTAACCTCCGACAGGCTCCACGATATGGCAGTTGAACAGCTGCATATTGCTGAAGCCGGAGATCGCGGCGGTGTCCGCCGGGCAGGTCACCTCCACGGACGAGTTGTAGATCCGCAGCGTTTCGCCGGTGCCGCTGCCGACGATCCCCAGCCCGGTATTCCCTGTGGTGGCGATTTCCGTGTCCCAAACGGTCAGCTTTGCCCCGTTTTCAACCTTGACGGCGGCAATCGCGCGTTCTGTGGTAAACGTGTAATAGCTGCTCTTTTCGCCGGTGATTTTCGTATCCGCGGAAACACGGATTCCGGCTTCGGGTGGGTAGATCCAATACAGATGTTCAAAGGGCGTCAGGGTCGCCGGGTTTTCAAAGCGGATTTCCAGGCCGCTCACGCCAACGTTGCGGATGATGTCGTAAGCGTTATAAGCCGGATATTCAAGGTCCACCATTTCCCCTCTCCCGGTATAGCTGCCCCGGACGGACAGGACGCCGCTGCCGTCGTAGGAGAACTTCCCGTTTTGGAGCACGTCGGACTGATTCCCGGAATCGACCTGGACGCCGTCGATAAACAGAGGAATGGGCGGCGCGACGTATTCCATCCAGAAATACCCGCCGAAGTCAGACCAGGCGCTGTCATACTCGGGTTTGAAATAGATCGTTTTTTGCCCTGCGTGACCGGCGTCCACGGTGTACTCGGTGCCGTAGCCGTCGGGGTACCAGGCGTCAATGACGCCGTCGGTCAGGTGGACCACCTTGATCGGATCGCCCTCGGCCAGGGTGGTATTCAGCATATACTCGCCGTCATGGAAGGGATTCTCGGCAAAGCGGTGATTCACGCTGACGTCGGCCACGGTCCAATCCGGCCCGATCAGGTAGTAGCCGCCGGAGACGCAGGGCTTGACCCACACGTTGGTTGCGATGTTGTTCTCGGCGTCGCCGAAATAGTAGGCCCCGCTGTTATTGACGATCTGACCGCCCGCGGGCTCCACGATCTCGCAGCCGGTGAGGCTGATGCCGCTGCGAAAGAGGTTGACGGCATAGTTGACGGCATCCTGGATGTGCAGGGTGCTGTTCTCCACGGAGAGGGCGCTGTAGCCCAGGGTTCTGCCCTCAATGCCGGTGGTGGCGTTCACGATCGTCAGGGAGCCGTCCGTGATCCGCAGGGTGTTTCCGTCGGCGCTGCTGCCGGAGCCGGCCAGCTTGACGCCCACGGCGTACTGGCCCTCCACGTGGGTCCGGCAGTACAGGGTCAGGGCATAGGGCCCCCGGATGGTGAGGTCCCCGGCGCAGCTGAGCAGGGTCTGGCCGGTAATCGTGGGGGCTGCAGCGCCCTCCAGAGCCAGGTTCTTCAACGGGACGACGGTCAGAGGATTCCCGAAGGTACCGCTTTCGACCAGATATCTGACCGTATCGTCGGTACTGGAATAACTATCGGAAATCGTCAGGACCCGGGTGTCGGTGTTCAGGGCGAAGACGCCGTTGCCCAGGACGTCGGCCTTGTTGGCGTCGGTGACGGGGACGTCCTCGATCCAGAAGGAATAGGGAGAGTTGGCGCGAAGCTTGAGCTCCTCCAGGGGGGTCGTGCCGGAGTAGCAGGCCGTGCCCGTGCTCACGTCGACGGAGGAGCCGGGGAGGGTAAAGGTCGAATCGGTGCGGGTGACACCGTCGGCCGCGAAGTTGCAGATGGCCTTGCCGCCCTCCATGGTTTTGGCGTAGAAGGTGGAATGGCGGAAGGCCAGGCTGCCGCCGTTGCCCTGGAGGCCGCGCTTCATGCCGGTGCAGAAGACCCGGGCCTCGTCCAGAGTCAGATCGCCCCCATACATATAGATGGCAGCGCCAACGTCCCCGGTGCCGGGGCCTTTCAGTTTCAGCTTGCCGGGGCCGGTGATGGTCAGGTCGCCCTCGGAGCAGATAAAGGTATAGGAATCGTCGTCGTTGGTGATCTCCAGCGTCGTGTCCTGGGCGACGCAGACCGTCAGTCCGTCGATCTGATTGTCGATGAGGTTCACGTTTGCCACGGCGTAGGAGGTGCTTCTGCCGTTCAGGGTCAGGGTGGCCGTATCCGGGTCGAAGGAGAAGACCTGGTTGCCAAGGACGTCGTTCTGGTTTACGTCGGTGACCTGAACGTCGTTGATGTAGAGGTCGTACCAGACAGTGGCAGGAATCGGCTTGGTATATGCATAGTCGCCATCGAAAAGGATATGCGGCTCCTCGAACTCGCTAACCATCTCGTTCCATCCGAAAACTGTGACATGGTAGGTGCCGAAGGGGGCGTTTTGGGCGGCAAGCGCCGCCTTCAGGTCGATGACGCCGCTGTCAGGAACATCATCTTCGCAAATCTGGGCGCCCTGCGAATCTGAGATGACGTACCACTCGCTCACGTAATCGCGTCCTACGTTGAGAATTCCGTCCACGATCTCGTAGGCGACGGGCGGGTTTGGCTCTCCCGGCAGGGCCAGGACGCTGAGGGGCAGGACCGTCAGCACCAGAGCCAGGGCCAGGAACAGGGCAAATAAGCGTTTCATGTTCTTTTCCTCCTTTTGGTTGGATTTGATTCTGAGGTCAGTTCAGGGGACGAATGCTTCGGGTGAAAACGCGCAAAACGGCGCGGCGAGATCCCTTCAGGACCGCGCTGCGCCGCATAGGAGCTGCTTTTGCACGTGACAAGAGAACCGGAGGGGGGTTCCCCGCCGGCTGGGCCGAGCGATCGGCTTTCCGTCCGTCCCGTCACGGCTGCCAACTCCTTTCATCAATATCCATGAATAAAATATACCACAGAATTCCGGACAATGCAAGGTTTTATGTGGAATAAATGACGTATTTGTGCGTCGATGATCCCCTTTCAACTTCCCGTCGGTGGGTGCGCCGCCGGCGGTGGAGGGGTGCTATGAAAGTGAATAGTGAATAATGAATGGTGAATAATTGTGGAGTTTTGCAAATTGCCATTTGCAAAACACAATAAATTCTCAATTTTCAACTCTCAATTCTCAATTCTCTTCCTTTCCGCCGTACTGCAGCATGTGGGCCTTGATGGCGTTGAAGGACCTGTCGCTGATATAGTGCTCGATCCGGCAGGCGTCCTCGGCGGCGGTTTCCTCGTCCACGCCCAGATTCACAAACATCCTGGTCAGAACCGTGTGCCGTTCATAGATGTTTTTTGCCTTTTGTTCTCCGGATTCGGTGAGCTTCAGATGGCCCATTTCGTCCATGAGTAAAAACCCGTCCTTCTTCAGCAGGCCCACGGCCCGGCTGACGGAGGGCTTGGAATAACCCAGATGCTCCGCAACGTCGATGCTGCGGACGGTGGAAGACTGCTGTGACAGAACGTAGATCGTTTCCAGATACATTTCTCCGGATTCCTGCATTGCCATCAGGATCGCCTCCTCGATTTTATTAGCTTAAGAATAGCATATTATTCCGGGTTTTGCAACGAAAAGAAAAAAATTTACAAACCCTCTTGACAAATAAGCGACTGCTAACTATAATGGAGGCTGGTTAGAGAGAGCTAACCATTTTATTTACTATACAATTAGCGAATGCTAATTCCAGAAAACGGAGGGAGGAGAACCATGATGCCTCTGAGTTTTGCGGAAATCGGCGCGTCTCAAATCATTAAGCGGATCGGCGGAAGCCCGGAAGTGAAAAAGCATTTGGAGGATCTCGGCTTTCACGTGGGCGGAGAGATCAGCGTGGTGAACACGCTGGGCGGAAACCTGATTGTGAACGTCAAGGAAAGCCGTGTCGCCGTCAGCAAGGAGCTGGCGAATAAGATTATGATTTAGGCAACAGGCCCGCCCGTAGGGGCGGCCATTGGCCGCCCGCCCGAGGCACCTGCTTGTAGCGCCGGCTATACCCGTGAAGGGCACAATGTTAGCCGGCCTCGATGAATTGAGAATTGACAATTGAGAATTTGCGGTGCTTTCAAATTGCCATTTGAAAGCATTGGAAAACAGTCATTCCGAGCCGGTGCGCACACCGGCGTGGGAATCTCTCTGAATCAGCGACAGTAGGGGCCGATGCCTACATCGGCCCGAGGGAACAGGGAGCCGACGCCAACCCAGAATAAACCCTGAACACATACAGAATATGATGTTGTAATTCAACCGGGAAAGGAAGGATAGCATGAAAACTTTAAGAGACGCCAAAATCGGAGAAACCGTCACTGTGGTCAAGATCCATGGGGAAGGCGCCGTCAAGCGCCGCATCATGGACATGGGCATCACCAAGAACGTGGAGATCTACGTTCGCAAGGTGGCGCCCCTGGGCGATCCTGTGGAGCTGACGGTCCGGGGCTACGAGCTGAGCCTGCGGAAGGCCGACGCCGAAATGATCGAAGTGAAATAATTTTTTTCAGATGCGGTTAGAGTAAGCTAATCGCTCAAAGTGCATCTGCGCAGAAAGGAAGAAGAATCATGTCTTTGAGAATCGCCCTTGCGGGCAACCCGAACAGCGGCAAAACGACCCTGTTCAATGCGCTGACCGGTTCCAACCAGTTTGTGGGTAACTGGCCCGGCGTTACGGTGGAGAAAAAGGAAGGCAAGCTGAAAAAGCATACCGACGTGACCATCACCGACCTGCCCGGCATCTACTCCCTGTCCCCCTACACCCTGGAGGAGGTTGTGGCCCGGAACTATCTGATCGGCGAGCGGCCCGACGCCATTCTGAACATCGTGGACGGCTCCAACCTGGAGCGGAACCTGTACTTAACCACCCAGCTGACGGAGCTGGGCATTCCCGTGGTCGTGGCCATCAACATGATGGACGTGGTGAAGAAGAACGGCGACAAGATCGACACCCAGCAGCTCAGCAAGCAGTTGGGCTGCAGGATCGTGGAGATCTCCGCGCTGAAGGGCACCGGCGTCACAGAGGCTGCCGAGGCAGCCATCGCGGCTGCCACCACCGGCAAGACCGTGCCGATGCACACCTTCTCCGGCCCCGTGGAGCACACCCTGGCCCATATTGAGGAGCACGCGCTGACGAATCTGCCCGAGGAGCAGCAGCGCTGGTACGCGGTCAAGCTCTTTGAGCGGGACAGCAAGGCCATGGAGCAGCTGAAGCTCCCCGCCAATGTGGCTGCCGACGTGGAGCAGCACATTGCCGACGTGGAGAAGGAGCTGGACGACGACGCCGAGTCCATCATCACCAACGAGCGCTACGTCTGGATCGGCTCCATCATCAAGTCCTCCTACAAGAAAAAGAACGTGGGCAAGCTTTCCACCTCCGACAAGATCGACCGGATCGTGACCAACCGCTGGCTGGGCCTGCCGATCTTCGCCATTGTGATGTTTGCCATCTACTGGATCGCCATGGTGGGCGTGGGCGCCCCTGCCACCGACTGGGCCAACGACGGCCTCTTCGGCGACGGCTGGCATCTGCTGGGCATCGGCTCGTCCAAGGCTGAGGAAGCCGCCGACGACTACACCGCCGCTGTGAACGCCATCAACGCCTACGGCTACGAGTTCGATCTCGAAGACGAAGAGAATCCCTTCGACGAGGAAGCCTTCCTGGCGGAAATCCAGGCCGACGCTTCCGCTGAGAAGTCCGCTGTTGTGACGGTGGAGGACGAGGAGACCCTGGAGGAATCCGACATCACCGTGTACTACGACACCATTCCCGACGACGCGGATGAGGAATCCACCAACTCCATGACCTTCAAGGACGCCGTGGAATACTTCACCGACAAGGGCTTTGAGGAGCCCGACCCCGCCGACTACGGCGTGTGGGTCCCCGGTATTCCCGTTTTGATCGGCAAGCTGCTGGACGCGCTGAACGTCCCCGAGGACGGCTGGGTCCGCGGCCTGATTCTGGACGGCATCGTGGCAGGCGTCGGCGCGGTTCTGGGCTTTGTGCCCCAGATGCTGGTGCTGTTCTTCCTGCTGGCCTTTGTGGAGGCCTGCGGCTATATGACCCGTATCGCCTTCGTGCTGGACCGGGTGTTCCGCCGCTTCGGCCTGTCCGGCAAGTCCTTCATTCCCATCCTGATCGGTACCGGCTGCGGCATCCCGGGCATTATGGCCTCCCGTACCATCGAAAACGAGCGTGACCGCCGCATGACGATCATGACTACCACCTTCATCCCCTGCGGCGCCAAGACCCCCTTCATCGCCATGATCGCCGGCGCCATCTTCGGCGGCTCTCCCTGGATCGCGGTTTCCGCCTACTTCCTGGGCATGGCAGCCATCATCGTCTCCGGTATCATCCTGAAGAAGACCAGGATGTTCGCCGGCGACCCGGCTCCCTTCGTCATGGAGCTGCCCGCCTACCATTGGCCCACCCTGTCCAACGTGCTTCGGTCCATGTGGGAGCGCGGCTGGTCCTTCATCAAGAAGGCCGGCACCATCATCCTGCTTTCCACCATCCTGGTCTGGTTCCTCACCTTCTTCGGCTGGGTGGACGGCGCCTTCCGGATGCTGTCTGAGGAGGAGATCGAGTACTCCATCCTGGCCCGTGTGGGCAACGCCATCGCCTGGATCTTCGCGCCTCTGGGCTGGGGCAACTGGCAGGCCACCGTGGCCTCCATCACCGGCCTTGTGGCCAAGGAGAACATCGTCGGCACCATGGGCATCCTGTACCGGGCCGGCGAGGGCAGCGTCTACTCTCACCTGGCGGCGGCCTTTACGGGTCTGGCAGGCTACAGCTTCCTGACCTTCAACCTGCTGTGCGCTCCCTGCTTCGCGGCCATGGGCGCCATCAAGCGTGAGATGAACAACCGCAAGTGGACCTGGTTCGCCATCGGCTATGAGTGCGTCTTTGCCTATCTGGTGGCCCTGGCCATCTATCAGATCGGCGCCATCTTTGCCTCCAACGTGTCCGTGAACGTGATCGGCCTGATCGTGTCCATCGCGGTTGTGGCGCTGGGCGTGTACCTGCTGGTTCGCCCCTACAAGGAATCCACCACCCTGACCAAGAAGGTCAAGGTCAAGTAACGACTGCCCTTGCCTTCTCCCCGGGGAGAAGGTGTCGGCAGAGCCGACGGATGAGGGGCTTGTGTAATCAGTATTCTTTGAAAGGAGTTGTTGTCAATGTTGTCCTGGCTGCAGGCGAATATCGGATCCATCGTCGTTGTTTTCGTCCTCTTGATTGTTGTTGCTTTGATTGTCCGACGGTTGGTCCTGGATAAGAAAGCGGGCAAGCACATCTGCGGCGGCTCCTGCGGCTCCTGCGGGGGCGGCTGCAGCGGCTGCCCCATGCACGGCCAATGCCATAAAACCTGAAACCGGCGGGGCCCGCAGGAGCGATCCTGCGGGCCTTTGCCGCTTTGTAAATCGGGAATTATGGGGATGTTATGAGACTCCCGTAGGGGACGGGTTTCCCGTCCCGTGCTTCGTCTTACAGCGTCGTTCCGTGCGGGCCGGGACTAGCTTCGCGTCGCCGGCCCCTACGGAGTGATCCCCACAAATCCCAATCTCCAATTCCGAAAAGGAGCGATCAAATGAACGAAATCCTGAAATTCCAAGACGTCTCCCGGGTCTACACCGCTGGAGACCATACCCTCCGGGCCCTGGACCATGTGGACCTGTCTCTGCCGGAGGGAAAGTTCATTGTGGTGCTGGGCCCCTCCGGCGCCGGCAAGAGCACCCTTCTGAATCTGATCGGCGGTCTGGACAGCCCCACCGAGGGCAGGATCCTGGCCGACGGCCGGGATATCTCCACCCTGACAAACGACGAGCTGGCGGAATACCGGGCCCGGACTGTGGGCTTCGTGTTCCAGAACTACAATCTGATCCCCACGCTGACGGTCTATGAAAACGTGGCCCTGGTCCGGGAGATCGTGAAGGACGCCCTGCCGGCGGAGGAAATGCTGGAGGCGGTGGGCCTGGCGGACCATCTGAAGAACTTCCCGTCGGAGCTTTCCGGCGGCGAGCAGCAGCGGGTGTCCATTGCCCGGGCCCTGGCCAAGAACCCCAAGATCCTTCTGTGCGACGAGCCCACCGGCGCGCTGGACTCGGAAACCGGCGTGGTGGTGCTGAAGCTCCTGCTGCAGATGGCCCGGGAACGGGGCAAGACCATCGTGATCGTGACCCATAACCAGAACATTGCCAAGATGGCGGACGTGATCGTCCGGGTCAAGAGCGGCCATATCCGCAGCGTGGAGACCCAGGAAAAGCCCCTGTCGGCGGAAGAGGTGGATTGGTAATGCTTCGGAAAAAGCTGTTCCGCACCATGGGCCGCTACAAGGCCCAGTTCATCTCCATGGCCATCATGGTGGCCCTGGGCATCGGGGTCTTTATGGGCTTCAACATGGAGTGGTATACCCTGGACCGGGACGCCACCAAGACCTATGAGGCCACGGGCTTTGCCGACTACCGGGTGGTTTCGGACCGGTTCTTTTCCCAGGAGGAGCTGGAGGCCGTGGCCGCCATTCCCGGCGTTTCGGAGGCGACCAGATTTCTGAAGGTCAATGTGGCGGTCGAGGGCAGCACGGATCTTCTGGGCCTGACCGTCACCACCAATCCGAAGGTCTCCGGCCTGTACGTGACCTCCGGCGCTGCCTATGACCCGGATGTCCGGGGCTTCTGGCTCTCGGACCAGTACGCGGAGAAAAACGGCGTGCGTTTAGGCGACACGCTGACCCTGCACTATACCGGGCTCATCGGCACCGTGGAAATCTCCGCGCCGGTGGTGGGCCTGTGCAAGGCCTCGGAGTATATGATCTGCCTCCAGGACGAGACCCAGATGATGCCGGACTACAACACCTACGGCTTCGTCTACATGACCCCCGCCATGCTTCGGGCCTCGGTCCCGGTGGAGGCCTACAGCCAGATCAATCTGATCTCCGGCCTGTCCAAAAAGGAGCTGATCCCGCAGATCGACGAGGCCCTGGGCCGGACCGCCATGGTCCTCTCCCGGGACGAGACCGTCTCCTGGGCGGAGACCCAGGGGGAGATCAACGAGGGCGTCACCATGGGCTCCATCCTGCCGGTGCTGTTTTTGGCCATCGCGATTCTGACCATGGTCACCACCATGCACCGGCTCACCGCCTCCGAGAAGACCCAGATCGGCCTGCTGAAATCCCTGGGCTTCAAGGACCGGCGGATCCTCTGGCACTATACCGCCTACGGTCTGACCATCGGTCTGGTGGGCGCGGGCCTGGGCATCGGGATCGGCTATTTCCTGGCCTGGTTCATTATGAATCCCAACGGAGCCATGGGCACATACGTGGATCTGATCGACTGGACCCTCTACGTACCCCCCTTCTGCTGGGCGGTGCTGGCGGCTGTGGTGGGCTTCCTGACCCTGATCAGCTTCCTGTCGGTGAAGTCCATGCTGCGGGGTACCGCTGCCGACGCCCTGCGGCCCTATTCTCCCAAGCGGGTGCGTCCCCTGCTGCTGGAACGGACCCGGCTCTGGAACCGGATCGGCTTCGGGGCCCGGTGGAACCTGCGGGACTGCCTGCGCCATAAGGCCCGGACCGGTATGACCCTGTTCGGGATCGTGGGCTGTATGGTGCTGCTGGTGGGCGCCCTGGGCATGAACGACACGGCCCGATCCTTCGTCACCGTATTCTATGACGAGGCCACGGCCTATGAGAGCAAGCTCAATCTGACCGTGGACGAGAAGGCCGGGCCGGAGGCCAACGAAAAGGCCGCTGCAATCGCCGAGACCTGGGAGGGGGACTGGGCCGCTGTGTCCAGCGTCCAGGTGGGGGAAAAGGCCGTGGGCCTGGAAATTTACCATGTGCCCCATGGACTGATCCGCTTCATCGGCAAGGACATGGAGGAGGTCACCCTCTCCGAGACCGGCGTCTATATCTGCGACCGGATCGCCAAGGAAAACGATCTGGCCCCGGGAGACCGGATCACCTTCTCCCCCTACGGCTCCAGCGAGAGCTATGAGGCCCCGGTGGCGGGGATCCTTCGGTCCCTGTCCGAATCCGTGATCCTGTCCGACGCCGCCGCGGACCGGCTGGGGATCCCGTATCAGATCAACACGGTCTATACCAGGGCGGCGGACGTCCCCGCCGGGGGGATGATCTCCAGCGTCCAGTCCAAGCAGAGCATCCTGAAATCCTTCGACGAATTCATGGAGCTGATGGTCACCATGATCCTCCTGCTGGTGATCGCCGCTGTGGTGCTGGGCGTGGTGGTGCTCTACAACCTGGGCGTCATGAGCTACACCGAGCGCTATCGGGAGATGGCGACCCTGAAGGTAGTGGGCTTCCGGGACCGGCAGATCGGCCGGATCCTGATCGGCCAGAACCTGTGGCTCACGGTGCTGGGCGTGGTCATCGGCCTCCCTGCCGGCGTTGGGGTGCTGCAGTATCTGATCACGGCCCTTGCCGCGGAGTATGAGATGAAGCTGACCCTGGGGCCGCTGACCTACGTCGTTTCCATCGCGCTGACCTTCGGCGTCAGTCTGATCGTGGGCTGGATGATCTCCCGGAAGAACCGGAAGATCAATATGGTGGAGGCGCTGAAGGGCGTGGACTGATCCGATTCCGGGAGCCTTTCAGGCCCCGCAGGGAAGTGCCCGCCCGGACAAGCTGAAACAATAACCTTTCCAGGATATTTAATGCCTGAAAAAGTGAAAAAAGCCTTGACTTTTGGGACTTTTTGTGGTATAATTGAGGTATCCTGGAAGGGTTATAATTATTTCATGATCCCACTGCAGGGGCGCTGATCAAGCGTCCGTAAAAAAACATATCTTCCGCCCACCGGGAAGAAGATCGTCGCGCATCTTTCACCCACTGGGTGAAACAAGAAAAAGAATAAGAATAAGAACAAGAAAAAGAATAAGTACAAGTATAAGGAAGAGAGAAAGAACGAGTTCAAGTAAAAGGGCACGGCGGCCCGTGGGGATCTGGCCGCGGCCGCGGCCTCCGTTCTTTCTTCCTTCCGAAAAAATAGAAAAGAAGTCTTGACATATACCCCATGGGGGTATATAATGCGCATAGAAACCATACTGTGAAAGGGGAGAGGCTGTCATGGAAGAAGCCTGCGCCTGCAAGAAAAAGCACCGCTCCGAGGAGGAGCGGACCCGGCTGATCCACCGGCTGAACCGGATCGAGGGCCAGATCCGGGGCATTCGGGGCATGGTGGAAAACGACGTCTACTGCAACGACGTGCTGGTCCAATGCTCCGCGGTCAACGCGGCGCTGAACGCCTTTGAGCGGGAGCTGCTGGCCGCCCATATCCGCACCTGCGTGGCGGAGGATCTCCGCGCCGGGGATGATGCCGTGGTGGACGAGCTGATGGCCACCCTGCAGAAACTGATGAGGTAATTCGTATGGAACAATACAACGTCACCGGCATGAGCTGCGCGGCCTGCTCTGCCCGGGTGGAAAAGGCGGTCCGGGCTGTGCCCGGGGTCACGGACTGCGCCGTGAGCCTGCTCACCAATTCCATGGGAGTGGAGGGCGCCGCGGCCCCTGCCGCCGTCATTGCCGCGGTCACCGCTGCCGGCTACGGAGCCGAGCTGAAATCGGCATCCGGCAAAGCCCCTGCCGCTTCCGCCCCCGGGGCCGACGCCCTGGCGGACCGGGAATCGCCCAAGCTGCTGCGGCGGCTGCTGTGGTCCCTGGGCTTTCTGCTGGTTCTGATGTACGTGTCCATGGGCCACATGATGTGGGGCTTCCCCCTGCCCAAATGGTTCGAGGGCAACCACGTGGCCATGGGCCTGACCCAGCTGCTGCTGGCGGCCATCGTGATGGTGATCAACCAGCGGTTCTTCATCTCCGGCACCAAGGCCCTGCTGCACCGGGCGCCCAATATGGACACCCTGGTGAGCCTGGGCTCCGCCGCCTCCTTCGGCTGGTCGGTCTATGTGCTCTTTGCCATGACCCGGGCCCAGACCGACGGCAACACCGCCGCTGTGGAGCGGTATATGCATGAATTCTACTTTGAGTCCGCGGCCATGATCCTGACGCTGATCACCGTGGGCAAGCTGCTGGAGGCCAAGTCCAAGGGCAGGACCACCGACGCTCTGAAGGGTCTGATGCGTCTGGCCCCCAAGACCGCCGTTCTGATCCGGGATGGGCAGGAGGTCACGGTGCCCATCGAGCAGGTCCAGAAGGACGACGTATTCGTGGTCCGGCCCGGAGAATCCATCCCGGTGGACGGGGTGGTGCTGGAGGGCAGCTCCGCCGTGAACGAATCCGCGCTGACCGGCGAATCCATCCCGGTGGACAAGGTCCCCGGGGATCTGCTCTCCGCCGCCACGGTGAACCAGTCCGGCTTTCTGAAGGCCCGGGCCACCCGGGTGGGGGAGGACACCACCCTCAGCAAAATCATCAAAATGGTCTCCGATGCGGCGGCCACCAAGGCCCCCATCGCCAAGACCGCCGACCGGGTCTCCGGCATTTTCGTCCCCACAGTCATCGGCATCGCCATCCTCACCACGGTGATCTGGCTGCTGGTGGGCCAGAGCTTTGCCTACGCCCTGGCCCGGGGGATCTCCGTACTGGTGATCTCCTGCCCCTGCGCCCTGGGCCTGGCCACCCCCGTGGCCATCATGGTGGGCAGCGGCGTGGGCGCCCGGAACGGGATCCTGTTCAAAACCGCCGTGTCTCTGGAGCAGACCGGGAAGGTGAAGGTGGTGGCCCTGGATAAGACCGGCACCATCACCAGCGGCGAGCCCCGGGTCACGGATATCCTGCCCGCCCCCGGCGTCACCGAGCCGGAGCTGCTGACCGCGGCCCTGGCCCTGGAGCAGAAGAGCGAGCACCCCCTGGCCAAGGCCATTGTCGGCTTTGCCGTAGGGGCGGCCACTGGCCGCCCGCCCGAGGCAGACGCAGGCGGGCAACAGGCAACCGGGAACAAAGCCTTCCCCCTGGGGGCAGAGCTGTCCGGTGGACAGCGAGATTATATGGCCATTTCCGCAGCTATGCTGCGAAAATGGTATCCTACACTTAGTAGGTGTCACGGCCCTGAGTCCGTGACGGATGAGGGACGTTCCGAACCCGCTCTGTGTCCGTTGCCCATCCCCGACGTTACCGACTTCCGGGCCCTGCCCGGCAACGGCCTGGAGGCCCTGCTGGAGGGGCAGCGCCTGCTGGGCGGCAGCGTGAAATATCTCTCCGAACGGACCGCTGTTCCCGAGATTATGCGCGCCAAGGCCGAGGCCCTGGCCGCCGAGGGCAAGACCCCGCTGCTCTTTGCCCATGGAGATAAGCTGCTGGGCCTCATCGCCGTGGCGGACGTGATCAAGCCCGAAAGTCCCCAGGCGGTGCAAGAGCTGCAGAACATGGGGATTGACGTAGTTATGTTAACCGGTGACAACCAGCGCACCGCGGAGGCCATCGGCAGGCAGGCAGGGGTGAACCGGGTGATCGCAGGGGTCCTGCCGGAGGGCAAGGAGGACGTGATCCGCCAGCTCCAGCAGACCGGCAAGGTGCTGATGGTGGGCGACGGCATCAACGACGCCCCGGCCCTGACCCGGGCGGATATGGGCATGGCCATCGGTGCGGGCACCGACGTGGCCATCGACGCGGCGGACGTGGTGCTGATGAAGAGCCGCCTCACCGACGTGAGCGGGGCCATCCGGCTGAGCAAGGCCACCCTTCGCAACATCCACGAGAACCTGTTCTGGGCCTTCTTCTACAATGTGATCGGCATCCCTCTGGCGGCCGGCGCCTTTGTGAAGCTCTTCGGCTGGACCATGAACCCCATGTTCGGGGCTGCGGCCATGAGCCTGTCCAGCTTCTGCGTGGTGACCAACGCCCTGCGGCTGAATCTGTTCAAATTAGGCAACAGGCAACAGGCAATAGGCAATAGGAGACGGGGATCCGGGGCGGCAGCGGCGCACATCAGTGCGCCACGGGACAGCGAAACGGTGATCGCGGTGAAAGGCATGATGTGCCACAACTGCGAGCGGCACGTGCGGGAGGCTCTGGAGGCTCTGCCCGGCGTGGAGGCCGCCTCCGCGGATTATCAGACCGGCCTCGTGACCCTCACCGGGGACGCGGCGGACGCCGACCTCCGGGAAGCCGTCCGGAGCGCAGGCTACAAGCTGAAAAAGATCCGGCGAAAATAATTTCTTTACAACAACCCGGCCCCATGGTATCATGGGACCGTACAGAAAATCGACCGCTGCAAAGCGATTCATCATTCAGACAGGAGGAACGCCCTGTGAAAACCGAAGCCAAACAGATCCTGCAGGCCGTCCGGGACGGAGCCCTTTCCGTGGACGAGGCCCTGCTGAAGCTGAAAACCGAGCCCTACTCCGACATCGGCTATGCAAAGGTGGACCTGCACCGGAAGCTCCGCAAGGGTGCCGCGGAGGTGATCTACGGGGCAGGGAAGACCGTGCCCCAGATCGCAGGCATCCTGCGCACCATGCAGGACCACGGCCAGAACCGGGTGCTGATCACCCGCCTGTCCCCGGAGGCCGCCGAGGCCCTGGGCCGGGACTTTGCGCTGCGCTATGTGCCGGAGGCCCGGATCGCCCTGCTGGGGGAGCTGCCGGAGCCCGACGGCATCGGCACCGTGGTGGTGGCCACCGGCGGCACCAGCGATATTCCTGTGGCAGAGGAGGCGGCCTTCACCGCCGAAGCCCTGGGCAGCCGGGTGACCCGGCTCTATGACGTGGGTGTGGCGGGGCTTCACCGGCTGCTGGACCATCGGGAGGAGCTCATGCAGGCTGCGGTCATTGTGGCCATCGCCGGCATGGAGGGCGCCCTGGCCAGCGTCATCGGAGGCCTGGCGGACTGCCCGGTCATCGCGGTCCCCACCAGCGTGGGCTACGGCGCCTCCTTCGGGGGCCTGTCCGCCCTGCTGTCCATGCTGAACTCCTGCGCCAGCGGCGTTTCCGTGGTCAACATCGACAACGGCTTCGGCGCGGGCTTCCTGGCAAATATGATCAACCACATGGAGGTCAAGCCATGAGAATCCTGTATCTGGACTGCGGCATGGGCGCCGCGGGGGATATGCTGACGGCAGCTCTGCTGGAGCTGCTGCCGGATCCGGCGGCCTTTGTGGAACGGCTCAACGGCCTGGGGATCCCCGGGGTCCGCTATCAGGCCGAGCCCGCCGTGAAGTGCGGGATCACCGGCACCCATATAACCGTCACCGTTGACGGGAAAGAAGAGGGCGCCCCCCACGAGCACCATCACGACCATGATCACGACCATTATCACGATCATGAGCATACCCACGAACATACCCACGAACACACCCACACCGGCCTTGCCCGCATTCGGCATCTGGTCCGGGACCATCTGCCCCTGCCGGACCAGGTCCGGGCGGACGTGCTGGGAGTCTATGACCTGCTGGCCCAGGCGGAAAGCCGGGTCCACGGGGTCCCCATGGAGGAGATCCACTTTCATGAGGTGGGCACCATGGACGCCCTGGCGGACATCACCGCGGTCTGCCTGCTGATCCGGGAGCTTGCCCCGGACCGGATCCTGGCCTCTCCCGTCCACGTGGGCAGCGGCACGGTCCGCTGCGCCCACGGGATCCTGCCGGTGCCGGCCCCTGCCACGGCGCTGCTGCTGCAGGACGTTCCCATCTACGGCGGGGAGCTGCAGGGGGAGCTCTGCACCCCCACGGGCGCGGCTTTGCTGCGGCGGTTTGTCACGGGCTTTGGCCCCATGCCGCCCCTGCGGCCCAAGGCCATCGGCTACGGCATGGGCCGGAAGGACTTTCCCCGGGCCAACTGCCTCCGGGCCATCCTGGGGGACGCCGAGGAGACCGGCAATGAGGCGCTGGAGCTCCGCTGCAACCTGGACGACCAGACCCCGGAGGAAATCGGCTTTGCGATGGAGCGGCTGCTGGAGGCCGGGGCCCTGGACGTCTGGACCCAGCCCATCGGCATGAAGAAGTCCCGGCCCGGTGCCATGCTCTGCGTGCTGTGCCGGCCGGAGGACAGGGCCCGGATGCTGGAGCTGCTCTTTTCCCACACCACCACCCTGGGGGTCCGGGAATACCCGGTCAGGCGGTCTGTGCTGACCCGGGAAACCGAAACTCTGGATACCCCCTGGGGCCCGGTCCGCCGGAAGCGCTCCGCGGGCTTCGGCGTGAAAAAAGAGAAATACGAATACGAGGATCTGGCCCGGATCGCCCGGGAAACCGGCAGGAGCCTGACCGAAGTCAGAGACGCTCTCGAAGCCCAATGCAGGGACAAGCCTTGCTTGTCCGCTGATTCCCCCGCCCCTTCGGACAAGCAGGGCCTGTCCCTGCAGATAGAACCATGAGCGGCGGGACAAGGAGCGCCGGATATGACCGGCTGCTTGGGCTGCTGTGGTCCATGGGCTCCGTGGCGGTGGCCTTCTCCGCCGGGGTGGATTCCACCCTGCTGCTGCGGGCGGCCCGGGAGGCTCTGGGGGACCGGGTGATTGCGATCACGGTCCGGTCCCGCTTCGTGCCCCGGCGGGAGCTGGAGGCCTCCGAGGCCCTGTGCCGGACCATCGGCGTCCCGCAGCTGATCCTGGAGGTGGATCCCTTCACGGTGGCGGGGGTCCGGGAGAACCCGGCCGACCGCTGCTATCTCTGCAAACGGGAGCTGTTTACCCGGATCCGGGCGGCAGCCGAGGCCCGGGGCTTTGCCCAGGTGGCGGAGGGCTCCAACGCCGACGATCTGGGGGACTACCGGCCCGGTATGCGGGCCATCCGGGAGCTGGGGATCCGCAGCCCCCTGCTGGAGCTGGGGCTCACCAAGGCGGAGATCCGGGCCATGTCCCGGGAACTGGGGCTGCCCACCTGGGATAAGCCTGCCATGGCCTGCCTGGCCACCCGGATCCCCACAGGCACGCCCCTGACGGAGGAGAGCCTCCGACGGGCGGAAAAGGCAGAGGAACGGCTGTCTGATCTGGGCTTCGGCAAGCTGCGGGTCCGGGTCCACGGGGACCTGGCCCGGATCGAGCTGGATCCGGCGGAGCTGCCCCGGCTGCTGGACGAGCAGACGCGGCAAACCGTCCACCGGGATCTGCTGGCCCTGGGCTTCCGCTGGGTCTCTCTGGACCTGGGCGGCTACCGGATGGGCAGTATGAATCGGATATCAGGCAATAGGCACCAGGCAATAGGCACCAGGCAATAGGCAATAGGCAACAGGGGACGGGGGAACGGATTGCCACGGCCAGTCTGCGGACTGGCCTCGCAATGACAAAAACGAAACCGTTTCCGCCGTAGGGGCGGCCATTGGCCGCCCGCCCGAGGCACCTGCCTGCAGCGAAGCATTAATAGTTTGGCGTTTTGCAGATTGCAATCCGCGAAACACGTCAAACTCTCAATTCTCAATTCTCAATTCTCAATTGACTCCTCCCGGGATCTTTTTTTTCGAAAACCCATATACATTCCCGGAGAAATGTGGTAAAATAAAAAAAGTGCAAATCATTTTCGCGTTGATTTTTTCATAGAAAGGAAGGGTACCCATGAGTAACCTGAAATTCACCCCTGCCGAAATGGCAAAGTTTATTGACCACACCCTGCTGAAGCCCCAGGCCAGCCTGGAGGACATCCGCAAGGTCTGCGACGAGGCCAAGGCCTACAACACCGCCTCCGTCTGCGTCAATCCCAGCTATATCAAATTCGTCGCCCAGCAGCTGGAGGGCACCGACGTGACCCCCTGCTGCGTGATCGGCTTCCCCTTGGGCGCCACCACCCCCAACGTCAAGGCCTTTGAGGCCGCCGAGGCTGTCTCCAACGGCGCCGGCGAGGTGGACATGGTCATCAACGTGGGCGCCGTCAAGTCCGGCGACTGGGCCCTGGTGGAGCGGGACATTGCCGCCGTCGTCACCGCCGTGGACGGCGAGGCCAAGGTGAAGGTCATCATCGAGACCTGCCTGCTCACCGACGAGGAAAAGGTTCTGGCCTGCCAGGCTGCCAAGCGGGTCGGCGCGGACTTTGTCAAGACCTCCACCGGCTTCTCCACCGGCGGCGCCACCGTGGAGGACGTCCGTCTGATGCGGCAGACCGTGGGTCCCGAGATGGGCGTGAAGGCCTCCGGCGGCGTGCGTACCTATGCCGACGCCGTGGCAATGATCGAGGCCGGCGCCAGCCGTCTGGGCGCCTCCTCCGGCAAGGCCATTATCGAAGGCTGCAAATAACACCGGCTCCGCAGGACGGCCGGCCCCTGGCCGCCGCGGCATGACGAAAAGTTGAAAGTTGAAAATTGAAAGTTGAAAGTTGTGGTATCGTTCAAATTGCCATTTGAACGATGAAAAACAAAACAGAACGTATCGAATTGATTCTCGATTCACTGAACAACGACTGACTTGATACCATGACAGACTTTCGCTTTCGGATTATATTTTCAGTTTTTCAAATGGTAATTTGAAAAACACATCCATTTTCAACTTTCAACTTTCAACTTTCAATTCATCCCGCACCCCGAAAAAATAAAATGATACTATATGACAGGAGGAAACACTATGAGAACCCCCATGATTGCCGGCAACTGGAAAATGAACAAGACCCCCGCTGAGACCAAGGCTCTGATCGAGGATCTGAAGCAGGTGGAAAACCGCAGCGGCGCGGAAGTCGTCGTCTGCCCCATGACCGTCTGCCTTTCCGCCGCGGCGGAAGCCCTCAAGGGCAGCGCCATCAAGCTGGGCGCCCAGAACGTCCACTTTGCTGAAAACGGCGCCTACACCGGCGAATGCAACGCCGCGTCTCTGAAGGAGCTGGGCGTGGAATACGTGATCATCGGCCACTCCGAGCGCCGTCAGTATTTCGGCGAAACCGACGAGACCGTCAACCAGCGGACCCTGAAGGCCCTGGAAGCCGGCCTGAAGCCCATCGTCTGCGTGGGCGAGAGCCTGACCCAGAAGCAGCAGGGCATCACCAACGAGGTGGTCTGCCTGCAGACCAAGGTGGCCCTTCTGAACGTGGGCGAGAAGATCGACGACGTGGTCATCGCCTATGAGCCCGTTTGGGCCATCGGCACCGGCCTGACCGCCACCCCCGAGGAGGCCAACGCCACCATCGCCGCCATCCGCGGCGCCATCCGGGAAGTCTTCGGCGAGGCTGCCGACCGGGTCCGGATCCTCTACGGCGGCTCCATGAACGGCAAGAACGCCCACGATCTGATGGCTCAGCCCGAAATCGACGGCGGCCTGATCGGCGGCGCCTCCCTGGCAGCCGAAAAGTTCTCCGGCGTCATCAACTTCAACTGAGAAACCTGAGAATCGCCGCGGCGGCTGACCCCGCCGCGGCGTTCCATTATGAAAGGAGGTCCGAGGATGGACTTTGATGCAGCTGAGCAATACCAAAAAGCCCTGAAGGCGGGCCAGAAATACGTGAAAAGCGCGCTAAGCGCCGGCACCGACCCCTATCCCGCCGTCCTGGACGAGCTGGAGAAGGGCTACGAGATCAAGGGCCGGGTGGACCTGGGCCTGCAGCAGATCCCCATGGATCTGATCGTGGGCACCGTCACCGCCGGCCGCGTCAACGCCCTGGCGGGGAACTTCATGCCCCTGCTGGAGGCGGAGACCGAGTTCGGCGTCAAGTGGACCCGGCTCTGCGCCGCCCACATGGCCGAGGGCATTCGGGATCCGATCCTCTGTTATGAGTTCCTGGGCAAATTCTACGTCCAGGAGGGCAACAAGCGGGTCTCCGTGCTGCGGAGCTTCGAGTCCCCCATGGTGGCCGCCGAGGTCACCCGCCTGCTGCCGGCCCAGACCGAGGACCCGGAAATTGTGGTCTATTATGAATTTGTCCGGTTCCACAGCATCACCGGCCTGTATGACGTGCATTTCGACCGGCCCGGGAGCTACGCAAAGCTTCTGGCTGCCCTGGGCATGGCGGAGGATCACGTCTGGACCGAGACCGAACGCCGCAGCTTCCGCTCCGGCTACACCCGGTTCTGTGAGGCCTACGGGAAAATGAAGGTGCAGCCGGCCCTGCCTGCCGAGGCCCTGCTGGTCTGGCTCCAGGTTTTCCCCTTCGCGGAGATCAAGCAGGCCACCATGGAGGAGCTGGTCCGCAGGATCTCGGAGCTCTGGACCGACGTGAAGACCCAAAACGAGCCGGAAAGCCCCATCGAGGTCCAGCCCGCGGTCCAGGAAAAGGAAAAGAGCCTGGTGGCCAAGCTATTGACCAAAACCCAGTCGGACCAGCTGACCGTGGCCTTCGTCTACGGCTTCGACCCAAAAACCAGCAGCTGGACCCGGGCCCATGAGGCGGGCCGTGCCCACATTGCGGAGGTCTTCGGCGAGAAGCTCCGGGCCCTGACCTACCAGGTGGTGAACCGGGACTATGCCGCTGCCATGGAGGCCGCGGTGGAGGACGGGGCCAAGCTGATCTTTGCCACCACCCCGCCCATGATCGACGCCTGCCGGAAAACCGCGGCCCTGCACCCCAACGTCCGGGTCTTCAACTGCGCCCTGTCCCAGCCCTATACCGGGGTCCGGATGTACCACAGCCGGATCTATGAGTGCAAGTTCATCACCGGCGCCATTGCCGGGGCCATGGCGGACAACAACCGGGTGGGCTATATTGCCGGCTATCCCATCTTCGGCGAGCCCGCCGGCATCAATGCCTTCGCCCTGGGGGTGCGGATGACCAATCCCCGGGCCCGGGTGAAGCTCACCTGGTCCAGCACCCGGCGGGACGCCATCGAAACCTATCTGGAGAACGGGATCTCGGTGATCTCCAACCGGGACGCCGCCAGCCCGGATCAAGAGCATTGGGCCCTGGAATGGGGCACCTACAAGCTGTCCCAGACCGGCACCCTGCAGCCCCTGGCGGTGCCCTGCTGGAACTGGGGCGCCTTCTATGAGCAGGTGGTCCGCTCGGTTTTGAAGGGCACCCTGGAGGAGGGCCCCGCCGACAAGGCCATTCATTACTGGCTGGGTCTGGACACCGGCGCCATCGACGTGCGGCTCTCCGAGGCCCTGCCCGACGGGGTTCGGAGCCTGGCCCTGCTGCTGAAGCAGGAGATCACGGCCGGCAGGGTAGACCCCTTCCGGACCCGGATCCTGGATCAGAGCGGGACGCTTCGCAACGACGGGGAAAAGACCTTCCAGATGGAGGAGCTGATGCAGATGGATTGGCTCTGCGACAACGTGGACGGAGGCATCCCCTCCTATGAGGAGCTGCTGCCCGGCTCCCGGGAGCTGGTGCGCCTGCTGGGCCTCTACCGGGAGCAGCTCTCCCCGGTGGTGGAGGAAAAGCAGCTGTAGAACAGGCGCCAGTAGGGGCCGATGCCTACATCGGCCCATGGGAACAGCCAATCCGTAGGGGCCGATGCCCACATCGGCCCGAGGGAACAGGGAACAGGCCCGCCCGTAGGGGCGGCCATTGGCCGCCCGCCCGAGGCACCCGCCTGCAGCTCCGGCTATACCCGTGCAGGGCACAATGTCAGCCGGCCAAGATGAATTGAGAATTGAGAATTAAGAATTGAGAATTAAGAATTGAGAATTTAAGGTGATTTCAAATTGCCATTTGAAATCATTGAAAAAGGGGAACGGATTGCCACGGGCCTTTGGCCCTCGCAATGACAGAATCGAGATGTTTCCCGCCCACCCGCACCACCATGGAACCATACACAGAAAGAAGGGACACCCACATGAAGCTGCTGCTGCTCTCCGACCAGGAGGAGCCCTATCTCTGGGACTTCTACAAGCCCGGAATGCTGGCGGACTACGACCTGATCCTGGCGGCAGGGGACCTGAAGGCGGTGTATCTGGAATTTCTGGTGACCATGGCCCGCTGCCCCCTGCTCTACGTCCGGGGCAACCACGATCAGCTCTATGACACCCAGCCCCCCGAGGGCTGCGACCAGGTGGACGATCAGCTGGTGACGATCAACGGCCTGCGGATCCTGGGCCTGGGGGGCTGTATGCGCTACAGCGGCTCTGCCTGGCAGTTTACCGAGGAAGAGATGGCCCGCCGGATCCGAAAGCTGCGGCGGAAGCTGAAAAAAGCCGGCGGGGTGGACATCGTCCTGACCCACGCCCCACCCCTGGGCTGCGGCGACGGGGAGGATCTGTGCCACCGGGGCTTTGCCTGCTTCCGGGAGCTGATCGAGGAATATCAGCCCCGCTACTTCATCCACGGCCATCAGCATCTGAACTATAAAACCGGTTCTCAGCGGGTCCGGATGCTGGGCAGCACCACCGTCATCAACGCCTGCGGCCGGTATGAGCTGCATTTCTGATTCCACGTCGAGGCCTTGTCAGAGTTCTGACGCCCAATATCCGCAAACCCATTGTTGGCTGTTGACAAACGAGGGGTTTGCGGATATAATGTATCTATGAAAATACGGCCTCTTTCGGCAAAGGAGCACAGTTTTATGCCTATCTATGTAAAAAGTGAGATCGCCCCGCTGAAACGTGTGATGCTGCATCGGCCCGGTAAGGAGCTGGAGCATCTGACGCCCGGTACGCTGGACCGGCTGCTGTTCGACGACATTCCCTATCTGGAGGTTGCCCAGCAGGAGCATGACCGGTTTGCCCAGGTGCTGCGGGAGGCGGGCTCCGAGGTGGTTTACCTGGAGGACCTGGCCGCCGAGACCCTCAAGGCCAATCCCGGCCTGCGGGAGGAGTTTTTGAAGGAGTTCGTCACCTTCTCTCCCAATGTGGACTACCGGGGCGAGCTCTATGAGTATCTGCTCTCCATCCCCGACGACAAGGAGCTGATCCTCAAGACGATGGCCGGCGTCTCCTTCCGGGAGCTGGGCGCTTCCCCGAAGTTCACCCTGCCCGCCATGCTGAACCGGCAGAACAATTTCGTCCTGGAGCCCATGCCCAACCTCTACTTCACCCGGGACCCCTTTGAGTCCATCGGTGAGGGCGCGGCCATCAACCGGATGTACTCCGTGACCCGCTGCCAGGAGACGATCTTTGCCCGTTACATCTTCAAGTATCACCCCGAATTCGGCGGCAAGGTCCACCTTTACGCCAACGGCACCGAGCACTACTCCCTGGAGGGCGGCGACGTGCTGAACCTCTCCGACGAGGTTGTGGCCATCGGCATCTCCCAGCGGACCACCCCCGAAGCCATTGAAAACATCGCCAAGAAGCTCTTTGCCGACGAAGAAGCCACGGTCCGCACGGTCCTGGCCCTGGAGATTCCCTGTATGCGTGCCACCATGCACCTGGACACCGTCCTGACCCAGGTGGATCACGACAAGTTCGTGGTCTTCCCCGACATGCTGGACTCTCTGCGGATCTTCGAGATCAAGCCCGGCGCCAAGGGCAGCCTGCTGATCCGGGATATGGGCGGCAACCTGCGGGACGCCCTGCAGTACCACCTGCACCAGGACAATATCCAGCTGATCCTCTGCGGCGGCGGCGACAACGTGGTTGCCCAGCGGGAGCAGTGGAACGACGGCTCCAACACCCTTTGCGTGGCCCCCGGCAAGGTGGTGGCCTACAACCGCAACGTGGTCACCAACCGGATCTTCGAGGAGAACGGCATCACCGTTCTGAAGATCCCCTCCGGCGAGCTGAGCCGTGGCCGCGGCGGCCCCCGCTGCATGTCCATGCCCCTCAACCGTGCCAAGCTGTAACGGCCTGCCTGGTTCGTCACGGCGTCAAATCGTAACTGTCAATTGTCATTTTTCTTGACAATTGATAAAATAACCAACTGAAATCAAAAAGGAGAACGAAACCATGCCTGTCAATCTCAGAGGACGCAACTTCCTGAAGCTGCTCGACTACACCCCCGAAGAAATCCGCTATCTGCTGGACCTGGCTCACGAGTTCAAGCGTATGAAGATGGCCGGTGTTCCCCACCGCTATCTCGCCGGCAAGAACATCGTCCTGCTGTTCGAAAAGACTTCCACCCGTACCCGCTGCTCCTTTGAGGTAGCCGGCATGGATCTCGGCTGCGGCGTGACCTACCTGGATCCCGGCAGCTCCCAGATGGGCAAGAAGGAATCCATCGCCGATACCGCCCGCGTCCTGGGCCGCATCTATGACGGCATCGAGTACCGCGGCTTCGATCAGAGCATCGTGGAAGACATTGCCAAGTACGCCGGCGTGCCCGTGTGGAACGGCCTGACCAACCAGTTCCATCCCACTCAGATGCTGGCCGACGTCATGACCATCGAAGAGCACTTCGGCTACCTGAAGGGCATCAACTTCACCTTCGTGGGCGACGCCCGCAACAACGTTGCCAACTCTCTGATGGTTGTCTCCGCCAAGATGGGCATCAACTTCACCGCCTGCGGCCCCAAGGAGCTGTGGCCCGAGGAGAGCCTGGTGGAGGAGTGCAAGAAGATCGCCGCCGAGCACGGCTGCACCATCCGCATGACCGATGACGTGAAGGAAGGCACCACCGGCGCCGACGTCATCTACACCGACATTTGGCTGTCCATGGGCGAGCCCGACGAGATCTGGGCCAAGCGCATTGCCCTGCTGAAGGACTACCAGGTCAACAAGGAACTGATGGCCAACGCCAAGCCCGAAGCCATCTTCCTGCACTGCCTGCCCTCCTTCCACGACACCAAGACCACCATCGGCGCCGACATTGCCAAGAAGTTCGGCGTCAACGAGATGGAAGTCTCCGACGAGGTCTTCGAGTCCAAGCAGTCCAAGGTTTTCGACGAGGCCGAGAACCGGATGCACACCATCAAGGCTGTCATCTACGCCACCCTCTGCTGATTGTAGAATTGCGCTGCAATTGCACAAGAAAAGAGCACCGGAGCAATCCGGTGCTCTTTTCGTATCCAGGGAACAGGGACTGAGGAAAACGTTGTGTAGCGGCGCACAGTGTGCGCCACGGTTTCTGTGCTGTAGCGCGGGCAATTTGCCCGCTGGTTCAGGCAACAGGGTCGCCGTAGGGGCCGGCGTCCTCGACGGCCCGCAGATCGAGGCCTACGCCTCGTTTTTGCTGATCTGCACGATCTCCCCGTCCGCGATCCGATAGGCCTCGCCGCAAACGGTTTCGTTCCCGGCGGCGTCCTTGAAGATATAGCTGCCGTCGTTCAGCGCCAGCAGCGGCCAGCGGCGGCTGCCTTCCAGCAGCAGCGCCTCCACGGTGCCGCCGTTGGGCGTCGGCTGGCTGCGGAGGTACTGGAAATGCGGAATGAGATGGTGTTCCGTCAAGCCCAGCCCCTGCAGTACGGGCCATTGGTCAGGGTCCATCGGGTCCTCGGGTGCTTCCGGCGGCACCAGAACCGTATCGGCGGAGTTCATGGAGCCGGCACTGATTCCCACCAGCACCCCGTTCCAGCCCTGCAGCAGCCCTTTCAGACCAATCCGTTCAAAGAACCGGCTCTGTACAGGGATCTCGCCGCCGGAGAGAATGATCAGATTCGCCCCGGCCACAAGCCGGGCCGCGTCTTTGGCGTTCAGATCGTCCAGGATGGTATATGCCTCCACGGGAAATCCGGCGTTCACAAAGGCGTCCCGGACTTCCAGGGCAAAGGGAACCGTGGTTTCGCGGGTCGCCGGATCGTTAGCCACCCAGAGGCCCCGGACCGGCCCGGGCAGGGCAGCCTTCAGCCGATCCACAAAGTGATTTTCGGTGTAGAGCGCCGGGGTCTGATAGGGCCCCGTGGCACTGGTCAGAAAACAGATCATGTTACTCCTCCTATGCAGATTCCAGGGGGGCATCAAACATCCCGGGGTTCGTACAAACCTCCCCTAACGCTCGTTAACAGGGAACAGGCTTGGATCTGCCGCAAGGATAATCTGCCCCCACAGGGTTGATCCTTCCTTTTTCCGGCCTTGAAAGGTGTCTTCACGCGTCCCGGTGTCAACCGAAAAAGAGCGCTGCCTTGGAGGAGACCGGTGCTTCCGGAGGTCCCGGGTGATAGAAGAAGATCAGGGAAATTAATAGCCCGGTCAATACGATGCCCGCAATCACTGTCAGAACGATCGCAAAGGATCGGGCGACGACATACTTGTGCTGACGTTCCCTGCGGGACTCCTCGCTTCCGGCAAATCGGGCATGTTTCCGATCATGCAGGCAAATGATCCACGCTGCTATGGCCAGGAAGAACAGGAAATTCGGCAAACCAATCAAGAAGAAATAAAAGGCATCTATACGCATTTGCGAACACATCCTGTTCTGTGTTTGGCAGATTGCAATCTGCAAAACACAATCAATTCTCAATTCTCAATTGTCAATTGTCAATTGTCCTCGTCCTTGACGATGGCGATATGCAGCTCGTCCAGCTGCTTCTGGGTGACGGTGCCGGGGGCGTCCATCATCACGTCCTGGGCGTTCTTGTTCATGGGGAAGGGAATGACCTCCCGGATGGTGTCCACGCCGGCCAGCAGCATGACCATCCGGTCCACGCCGGGCGCCACGCCCGCGTGGGGAGGCGCGCCGTAGCAGAAGGCGTTGTACATGGCCGGGAACTTGGCCTTCACGTCCTCTTCACCCAGACGGACGAATTCAAAGGCCTTGATCATGATCTCGGGATCATGGTTCCGAACCGCGCCGGAGGACAACTCCACGCCGTTACAGACGATGTCGTACTGCTGGGCCAGGATGCTCAGGGGGTCGATCTCGCCCCGTTCGGCCTTCAGCAGGGTCTCCAGGCCGCCCTCGGGCATGGAGAAGGGGTTGTGGCAGAATTCCAGCTCGCCGCTCTCCTCGCCGATCTCATACATGGGGAAGTCCACGATCCAGCAGAACTCATACCGCTCCTTGTCAAAGTGACCGGGGCAGGCGGCGCCGAAGGTCTTGATGATGACGCCGATGTTCTTGGTCTCGGTGGCCAGCACCACCAGGGTGTTGGGCCGGAGGTCCAGCAGAGCCTTGGCCTTCTCGCCGTCCACGAACTTGGCCACGCCGCCGGCGATGGCGCCGGTCTCGTCGGTCTTGAACCAGTAGCCCTTGGTGCCGCTCTGGACCTCGCAGTCCGTCAGCAGCTTTTCAATCTGCTTCCGGGTCAGACTACAGTCGGTGATGGGCACGGCCCGGACGGTCTTGCCCTGGAAGGGGGCGAACTCGGTGTTCTCAAAGAGGGCGGTGACGTTCTTGGCGGTCAGGTCGATGCGGAGGTCCGGCTTGTCGGAGCCGTAGGTCTCCAGGGCTTCCAGATAGGGGATGCGCTTGAAGGGAGGCTTGCTGGCGATGTCGTACTTGCCGTACTTGGCAAAGATGGGGGGCAGGACCTCCTCCAGCACCGCGAACACGTCCTCCTGGGTGGCGAAGGCCATTTCCATGTCCATCTGGTAGAACTCGCCGGGGCTCCGGTCGCCTCTGGCGTCCTCATCCCGGAAGCAGGGGGCGATCTGGAAATAGCGGTCAAAGCCGGAGGTCATCAGCAGCTGCTTGAACTGCTGGGGGGCCTGGGGCAGGGCGTAGAACTTGCCGGGGTGCTTCCGGGCGGGAACCAGGTAGTCCCGGGCGCCCTCGGGGGAGGACACCGTCAGAATGGGGGTGGTGATCTCCAGGAAGCCCCGCTCCAGCATGGCCTGCCGCAGGGCGGCGATCACGTTGCAGCGGAGGATGATGTTCTCCTTCACGGCGGGATTCCGCAGATCCAGATAGCGGTACTTCAGCCGGGCGGTCTCGTCGGCCTCCTTGCTGCGGTTGATCTCAAAGGGCAGCTCGTTGTAGCGGCAGCGGCCCAGGACCTCGATTTTGGAGGGGACGATCTCGATCTCGCCGGTGGGCAGCTTGGGGTTCTTGGAATCCCGTTCCCGAACCAGGCCCTCCACCGCAATGGTGGATTCCTTGTTGATGGACTTGATGATGTTCATCATGTCCTCGGTCTCGATGACCACCTGGGTGGTGCCGTAGAAGTCCCGGACCACCACAAAGGCGAAGTTGGCGCCGACGGTACGGACGTTCTCCATCCAGCCGGCAATGCGGACCTGCTTGCCCGCGTCGGAGAGCCGCAGCTCCCCACAGGTATGGGTTCTGTTTTGGGTCATGTATGTTTACCTCTTTTTCAAGATGATTAACGGGAATTGCTTCCGTTGAGATTCAAGTAGGCCAGCCGGGCCTGCCAAAGCGCCTCATCTGCGCCGGGGGTGGGCTCTACGCCCAAATCGGAAAGGTAGCCGCACAGGAAGCGTGTGAATTTAACCGCGCCGTTCTGGTTGAAGTGCAGACTGTCGTACCAATCTGTTTCATTGTCGATTCCGATCTCCGGGATGAGATCCGTCCAGTCCTCCACGGCCAGGCAGGGCAGCGCACGCAGGTCGGAAACGAGCCTTTCACTCTGGGCTTCTGTATAATCCTGCATCGTTGGGGTCACAAAAAAGACGCAGGCAATGCCATTTTCCTGACAGAGCTCAGCGATCTGTCGGAAGTAATCCAGATTATACAGGTATATTTCATTGCCTGGCTCCACGTTGGGGATCCGGAATTTCCGCTCGGTCTGCGGGACAGCCTTGGATAACGGAGTATAGCCGCAGAGCATGGTTCCGTCCTGTTCCGGGGGCTTGTCATCGGCCTTGTCATAGATGCGGTAGTGGAATTCCTGCAGCGGATACAGCGCCAGCTCCAAAATCCCCTCCTCGCAGGCGGCGCCGGCCAGAACGCGGTTGAAAGAGCCCGGCATGTAGGAAACATTGGTTTTGGAATGATCCTCGTTGATGCCAAAGTAGGCGGCGGAAGCTTCCACAAACACATACTTCGGGTGCTGGGTCCGAAGACTTTCCCGGAGGTAGTAATAGGTCAGCGAGGCAGTCTGCGAGGGACCGGCGTTGACAAAGGATGTGGCTCCGGTTTCCTCATAGATGACAGCCGGGATCACGTCGCAGTAGACACGGGAGCTGCCCAGGAAAAGAATGTCCACAGAGTCTTCCTCCTCCTGCAGGTAGGAGGTCCAGACGGACCCATAGACCGTCCGCTCCGGCATCAGCCAATAACCCAGCCGGAAAAGCAGCGTCCACAGAAGGACAACAGACAGGGCGAGGACCGCCAGCTCGTAGAGGATCCGCCAAAGCTTACGTTTCATATGGGCGCCTCCTCAGTATTTGAAATAGACGAAATCCTGGGCGTTGAAGCCTTTGCCGTAGACGCCGAAGAGAGCGGCAGTCAGCAGCAGGATTATCATGGTCAGGTAGTAGGGAAGAACCGTCTTCGGAAGCCACCGAAAGCGTTTGCCCCTGGCCCGCAGCGCGTCCACAAGGGCGGCGACGCCGATGCAGATCAGCAGCATCGTATCCATACGGGGCTTCAAGCCCAGGGACCGCAGGCGGAGGGCGCCAAACCCTGTGCGGAACAGCCCGAGGACCTGCCCGAGAATGAAGCGCAGCTGCGCCAGGCTTTCCACCCGGAAGCAGAGCCAGGTCAGACTGATGAGGCAATAGGTCAGGGCCCACCGCAGCAGCAGATAGGGCCAGCGCAGAAAGGGAGATCGGATGCGGGATTCCAAACGCTTCCGCAGGGGAGAGGTGATCCGCTCCCAGACCTGCAAAACGCCGTTGAGAAGCCCCCAGACCACATAGTGAACGGCCGCGCCGTGCCACAGACCGGAGACAGCGAAAACCACAAGAATGTTGAAGCAGGTCCGGACGGAGCCCTTTCGGCTGCCGCCCAGGGGAAAATAGAGATACTCCCGGAACCAGCCCGTGAGCGACATATGCCATTTTTTCCAGAAGGACGTCACCGAGGTGGAATAGTAGGGGGCGTCGAAGTTTTCCGGGACCTGGAGCCCCATGGCCTGCGCTGCGCCGATGGCCATGTTGGAGTAGCCGGCAAAGTCAAAATAGATCTGAAGGCTGTAGAGCAAAATCAGGACGATCCAGGTCAATGGGGTTACTACGCTTCCGCTGTAAGCGGCGTTGACCAGCGTTCCGATGTTGTCGGCCAAGACAAGCTTTTGCACCATGCCGTAGGCAAAACGAAGCAGCCCGCCCTTGACGTTTTCGCTGTGAAAGCGCTGCCTGCCCTTGATCTGGGGCAGAAAGCTTCTGGCCTGGCCGATGGGGCCGGCCAAAATACAGGGGAAGAAGGAGACGAAGACGGCGTAATCCAGCACGTTGCGCTCCACAGAGATCTTGCCCCGGTAAACGTCGAAGAGATAGCCTGTGATGGCGAAGGTGAAAAAGGAGATCCCCACCGGCAGCAGCAGCTCCACATGCAGTCCCGCGGCCCCGGGAAGAATCCGCCCGGCCAGGTCCAGGAACATCTGCAGATACTTGCAGGCAAACAGCAGCCCGAAATGCATCAGGCATGCGAGGGTCAGAATCAGCCTTCTACGGCGCTTTTCCTCCGGACGCGGGTCTCCCATCCATCGGGCGGCCCCGTAGGAGAGGGCCGTGGAGGCCAGCAAAAGCAGGCCCAGGGCAGGCATGGACCACATATAGAATACGTAGTTCGCTGCCAGGAGCCAAAACCGTTGTGTCCTGCCGGGCAGCAAATACCAGCCCAACAGGAACACCAGAAGAAAGCCGAAAAACAGAAAGGTTGTAAAAGACATTTCAGAATATTTTATGAACGGATCAGCTTGCCGGCGGCCCGATCGGCCATAGCGGCCTGTACCAGGGCGGCGGCCTCCGCCAGGGTCAGCAGCTGCTGGTCGCCGGACTGCATGTTCTTGAGGGAGATTTTGCCCTGGGCGATCTCATCCTCGCCCAGGAAGGCCACAAAGGGGATGCCCAGCTTGTCGGCGTAGCTCATCTTGGCCTTGAATTTCTTCTGCTCGGTGTAGAGCTGGGTGCGGATGCCGGCGGCCCGCAGGAAGGTGGCGGCCTCAGCGGCAGCGGTGAGATCCTGGGTCATGGGCAGCACCAGCACCTCGGCGGGGGCGGTGTTCAGACCGTCGTTCAGCAGCTTCTGCTCCTGCAGCACGTAGAACAGCCGGGTCACGCCGATGGAAATGCCCACGCCGGGCAGCTGCCGGTCGGTGTAGTATTCCGCCAGATTGTCGTACCGGCCGCCGGAGCAGATGGAGCCGATCTCGGGATGCTCCAGCATCAGGGTCTCATATACCGTGCCGGTGTAGTAGTCCAGGCCCCGGGCGATGGTCAGATCCACGGCGAAGTGGGTCTCTGGCACCCCGAAGGCGGCCAGATACTTCACCACAGCCCCCAGCTCCTCCAGACCCAGATCAAACAGCTCGTTCCGGCCCTGATAGCCGGTCAGCTGCTCCAGCACCTGGGCGTTGGAGCCGGAAATGGCGATGAATTTCAAAATCTCGTCAGCCTGGGCCTCGGAAAGGCCCACGTCCTCCAGCAGGCAGATCCGGACCTTCTCGGGACCGATCTTGTCCAGCTTGTCCACGGTCCGCATGATGTCGCCGGCTTTCTCCGACAGGCCCTGCATGGCGTAGAAGCCGTTGAGGATCTTCCGGTTGTTGACCCGGATCTGGAACCGCTCCAGACCCAGCCGGGTGAAGGTGGAGTAGATGACAGCGGGAATCTCGGCCTCGTTGGCGATGTCCAGCTTGCCGTCGCCGATTACGTCGATGTCGGCCTGGTAGAACTCCCGGAACCGGCCCCGCTGGGCCCGTTCGCCCCGGTAGACCTTGCCGATCTGATAGCGGCGGAAGGGGAAGGCCAGCTCGCCGGCGTGGAGGGCCACATATTTGGCCAGGGGCACCGTCAGATCAAAGCGCAGGGCCAGATCCGCGTCGCCCTTGGAGAAGCGGTAAATCTGCTTTTCGGTTTCACCGCCGCCCTTGGCCAGCAGGATCTCGGCGGATTCCACCAGGGGGGTGTCCAGGGGGGTGAAGCCGTAGAGGGAGTAGGTCTCCCGGAGCGTCTGCAAAAAGCGCTCCATCTGCTGCTGCGGCGCGGGCAGCAGCTCCATAAAGCCGGACAGCGTCCGGGGAGAAATTTTAACCATTCAATGTTCCTCCGATATATTTGTAGCGCGGGCAATTTGCCCGCCAAAACAACGCCCCTTGGTCACGCTTCTCGATAATACTTATCCAGCGCCCATTTTAAGGGGTTGTTGTCAATATAGTTCCAAATCTCTTGATATTCCCGTTCATCACGAATGATATGGTCATGAAAGCCCAACTGCCAAATGCTTTTTCCCAGCCGGATGGAAACGGCACGTTTGAATTGCAGTACAATTCTAGAAATGTTCGGCGCATTTTTCAGGCTGGAAGGAATCGCAAGAATCAGATGGATATGGTTCGGCATGACGACGTATTTATCCAGGATGATACCCGGATAATGCTCCGGGATTGCAAGGATTACCGCGGCAACTGCCTGTCCCGTATCGTTGAGAACCATTTCCGAGGAAACCGTTCCGTCCTCATGCGCGCAAATACTTCCGAAAAGCGGTTGATGGTATTCCGTACAGATCGTAAGAAAGTAATAACCCGGAGAAGAATAATCGTAACCGGACAGACGATTCGGTTTTCGGTGCTTTGAAGGAATGTTCTTGTCAGAGTGATCCGATCTGTTCATGAGTGAAAGGATTCCGGCGGGCAGATTGCCCGCGCTACAGCCTCGGACGGCTGCAGCGAGATCTTGGGGCCGGCAGATTGCCGGCGCTACAGGGAGACGTATTCCTCCAGCTCGGGGAGGGCCAGAAAATACGCATAAAAGGGCATCAGCCAGTCAAGACCGTCGCGGACAAAGGGGAGCAGGCGCTCCGACAGATCTAATTCTCCGTGATCGCCGCGGTGCTGGAAGCCCAGCCATTTTTTGTCCACCCAGCTCTGCAGCAGGGGAGTGGTCTCCATCCGGTGCTTTTTATACGAATCGCCGCCCAGAACGAAGACGTCCTGTTTTTCCAGCTTTTTTGCCAGTTGTTCGGCCGGTGCGGGATCCAGCTTGACCTGGGCCCGGAACCGCTCCATCACGGTGTTTTTTCCCCCGGACCAGCAGCCCATACCGAAATCCCAGCCCTCCGGGAAGAAGCTGAACCAGAAGGCGGGGGCGCTCCCCTCCTCCCGGTCCGCCCAGAGGGTGAACCACAGGTGGTCGTTCATGGGGCCCCGGCCGTAGAGCCGCCGGGCGTCCCGATAGATCCGGGAGATATGCAGATTCCAGTCGTGCTTCGGGTATTTGTCCCGCAGATGCTCGAACAGGGCACCGGCCAGCTCCTTGGTGGGCCGGAGCATCAGGGCCTCGTAGTCCGCCTTGCGGGCCTGGAACCACTCCCGGGAATTGTTGAAGCGGAGATTCCAGAGGAACTCCACGGTTTGTTCGCTGTAGGTTGTCATGACGTTCTCCTGTTGCCGGCGCGTCGTAGGGAGGCATCCCCGGATGCCTCCGGCCGCTTCTGCGAAGCGGCGGCATTGCCGCTGGCAATGACCGGAGCGATGTGGGCATCGCTCCCTACAAAGCAGTTGCCTACCGCTTATTGTGGATCAGCTCCCGCCAATCCAGGTCGCCCCGTTCCAGGCCCAGGATCAGCATCTCGGCGGTGGCCAGATTGGTGGCCACGGGGACGTTGTGGGCGTCGCAGAGCAGCAGGGTGCGGAGGGTGTATTGGTTGTCCCAGGGGTCTCTGCTGCTGGGATCTGTGAACATAAAGACCAGGTCGATCTCGTTGTAGGCGATCCGGGCGTCCACCTGCTGATGGCCGCCCTGGTTGTGGGCCAAAAACAGGGAGATGGGAAGACCGGTGGCCTCCGCCACCAGGCGGCCGGTTGTTGCCGTCGCGGATACGTGATGCTTTGCCAGGACGCTCTTGTAGGCCGTACAGAACTGGACCATGAGCTCCTTTTTCTTGTCGTGGGCCATTAATGTAATATTCATTCCGGGACCTCCTTCGGAATGGGTCGAGGTGACATACGAACGATCCTTGATTTCAGTGAATGCGAAGCAGGGGAACCTTCTCGCCGCAGAGCCGGCGGGCGATGTGCAGGCAGCCCCGGGCGGCCTTCCGGTCGGTGCAGAGGATCAGGGGCTGGTTGTTGGCGGCGGCCAGCACCACCTTGCTGTCTTCCGGCACGATGCCGATCAGAGGCAGGCCGATCTCGTCCATCACGTCGTCCACGGTCCAGCGCAGGGCCCGGAAGACGGCGGGGGTGACCCGGTTGACCACCAGCTTGATGTCCTGCTTGCCCATGAGGGAGAGCTGATCGGCGGTCTCGGCGGCATCCCGCAGGGAGGCGGGATCCGGGGTGGCCACCACCAGGATCCGGTCGGCAAAGGTGACGGCAAAGTGGAACCCGTCGCCGACGCCGGCTGCGGAATCAATGAGGCAGAAGTCGAAATACTGCCGCACCGTGTCCAGCAGGGCCCCGAAATCCTGGAACCGGATGGTCTCTGGCTTTTCCGAAACGGGGGCGGTCAGCAGGAAGAGATTGGGGAATTCCGGGTGGGGCGTGGCCTCGCTGAGACTGTAGCGGTCCGCCAGCACGTCGGCAAAGGAAATGGGGGCCAGATCCCGCATACCCAGGGAAATATCGAGATTGCGCAGCCCCACGTCGGCGTCGATGCAGAGGACCCGATGGCCCTCCTGCGCCAGGCAGCAGGCCAGGGCGGCACAGAGCGTGGTTTTACCGGTTCCGCCCTTTCCGGAGGTGAGGGTAATGACCTGTCCCATAAGAAAAACTTCCTTCCAAAGGTAATAAACACTTTCAAATTATTATACCCGATCTTGGATCGGATTTCAATCATAAATTTGCGGAATGGAGCGCCAAACCGGCGCATATATTACTGTAGCAGAAGACGGGAGGGAGCATTATGCCGGTACAACCAAAAAAGGAACCCCAGCGGGACCCCTGGGAGGCCCACAGCCTGCGGCTGGAGCAGCGGAACCGGTTGACCGTCACCGGTGTGCAGGAGGTGCTGCGGTTTGAAGCCCAAACCGTCGTCCTGCGGCTGGAGGCGGGGCTGCTGCTGGTGTTCGGAGAGGGGCTGACGCTGAAGCAGCTGGCCCCGGAGGAGGGCAGGCTGGAGGTTCGGGGCACTCTGGTCAACGCCCTGCGCTATGAGCAGGCGCCGTCAAAGGGCCTGCTGCGGCGGATCCTGGGCTGATGGAGCTGCCGGTGCTCACGCAGCTCCGGGAGCTGCTGTATGCCCTGGCGGTGGGGGCCGGTCTGGGCCTGTGCTATGATCTGCTGCGGCCCCTGCGCCGGGGCCGGTGGACCACCGGGCTGACGGATCTGATCTACTGCCTGCTGACGCTGGCGACCCTGCTGGGCTTCGCCCTCTATGCCGGCCGGGGAAGGCTGCGGCTTTTCGCGGAGCTGGCCATTCTCTGCGGCCTGGGCGCCTACTTTTGGGCCTGGAGCCTGCCGCTCCGGCAGCTGCTTCGGCTGCTGACAAAGCCCCTGCGAATTTTGGCGGTCGGTTGCCGTCGGATCCGGAAAAAAATTCTGAAAAATTGTAAAAAAATGATTGCATTTGCGGGAAAATATGCTAAAATAAATAATAGCCAATTTATAGGCAAATTGCATGATCGGAAAGGAGGTTTGCCGGTTGCAGTTCAAGAAATCATCCCTGCTGACGAAGCTGTTGATTCTCGCCGTGGCGGTTTATGCACTGATCACACTGGTAAATCTCCAGGATTCCATCAGCGCGGCAAAAAAGGAATCCAACGCCGTCGCCCACCAGCTCATGGTCAAGGAGCAGGAAAAGGCCCAGCTCCAGCAGGATCTGGAGGACTTCGGTTCCGACAAAAGCGTGAAAAAGCTGGCCCGCCAGTACCTCGGCATGGTTGAGGAAGGCGAGATCCGGTTCTTCGACGCTGATATGAAGTAGTTCGGAAGGCAGGAAAGGAAATTAATACAGCTATGGAATATACTCCGGGCATGATCCTTGAGGGGACGGTCAAAACAATTACCGGCTTTGGCGCATTTATCCAGCTGCCGGATGGGCAGACCGGCCTGGTCCACATCTCTGAGGTGGCGTTTTCCTATGTCAGCGATATTCACCAGCATCTGACCGAAGGGCAGACCGTCCGGGTGAAGGTCCTCACCGTGGGTGAGGGAGGCCGGCTGAGCCTTTCCGTCAAGCAGGCGGCCGAGAAGCCTGTTGCCCCGAAGCCCGCCGCCGCCAGGCGGCCCAAGCCCGCCGAGCCAAAGCCGGATTTTTACGTGCAGCCTGCGCGGCAGGAGCCCAGCAGCTTCGAGGATAAGCTGAAGCAGTTCATGGCCGATTCCAACAGCAAGATTTCCGGCGTGCGCCAGTATGAGCACCGGACCCGGAGCAGAAAAAGATAATCAAAAGAGGTGCGACGCACCTCTTTTTTCGTAGAAATCCGAAGGATCGCCTATGCGATACTTTATGCGATAACCTCGGAGTTCAGGAGGCTTCTGTATGAAACAGGTTCTCATCACCGGCGGCAGCCGGGGCATCGGCGCCGCGGCGGTGCGGCTGTTTGCGGCGCGGGGCTGCCGGGTCGCGTTTTTGTACGAAAAAAATGAAGCCGCCGCAAGGGCGCTTTCCGCCGAAACCGGGGCGGAGGCCATTGCCTGCGACGTGGCCGACGGACCTGCCGTGGAGCGGGCTGTGGCAGGCCTTGCCCCCGTGGATATTCTGATCAACAACGCGGGCCTCTCCCATGTGGGTCTGATCAGCCAGATCACGTCGGAGCAATGGGACCGGCTCTTTGCCGTGAACGTGAAGGGCATCTACCATACGGTCCGGGCTGTGCTGCCCGGGATGCTGCAGAAGCAGGCGGGCTGCATTCTGAACGTCAGCTCCATGTGGGGCCAGGTGGGAGCCAGCTGCGAGGCGGCCTATTCCGCCACCAAGGGGGCTGTGGACGCTCTGACCAAGGCCCTGGCCAAGGAGCTGGGGCCCTCCGGGATCCGGGTCAACGGGGTCTCTCCCGGCATGATCGACACGGATATGAACGCCCATCTTTCCGCGGAGGATGTGGCAGCCCTGGCGGAGGAGACGCCTCTGGGCCGGATCGGCACCCCGGAGCAGGTTGCCGAGGCCCTCTGGGACCTTTCCCGGGCGGAGTTCATCACCGGCCAGATCCTGGCGGTGAACGGCGGCCTTTGCATCACATAAGAAACCGACCGGCACGATTATCATCGTGCCGGTCGTCGTTTTTCTGCTTCGTTATCCCTGCAGGGCCAGGGGATGATAGGCCTTGGGCGGCAGGCAGCGGGAGAGGGATACCAGCCCGTAATTCAGACTGGAGGATACAAGCCATCTGCCCGCCTGCACCTGATCGTCGGGCTTCTCGGGCATCCGCAGGGACAGGGCCGTGCGGACAGCGCCGTCCGGATCCGCGGACAGCACCAGGCTGCCGCCGTGGAGTCGGGCACACATGGAAACCAGAGTCAGTCCGAAGCCGGCGCCCTTTTCCGGGGTGAGTTCCACAGGGGCCGCATGCCGGTCGAACAGGTGGTCCGGCAGGGTGACCGGATCGGTGGGGTGATTGACCAGGGTCAGAAGCAGCAGGTCCTTGGATTTTCGTTGGAGCTGCAGGCTGATGCCGGACTCGTCCCCGTGGGCGGCGGCGTTGGAGATCAGCTCCCAGAAGATCAGCGTGATCAGCTCCGAGTCCACGCAGCCGATAAACTCCGCCGGGGGCATCTGGAACCGGAGCGGACACTGCCCATAGCCCAGCAGGGAAGCGGCCTCGCTGCAAAGGTTGTAGAACAGGGCCCGAACCGGGACGGGCTGGCAGCTCCGGTGATACTCGCCGGTGGCGAGCCGGTAATACTGCTCCAGCTGATGGGCTGTCCGCTCCAGCTGATACAGGCTCCTTTGGCCCAGGCTGACGCTCTCTTCCGTGGGCGCAGTCTGGAGGTCGGGATCGGCCTGCAGACGGTAAAGGGCGACGCTGAGCTCCTGAATGGAGGCCCGAATGGCGGAGGCTGTGTGCAGCAGGCTGGCGGAAACAGGCCGTTCTTCCGTGGGAAGCGCGTCTACTGTGCAGATCAGGATTCCCTCCCGGTTCAGACAGCGGAGCGCCGCCTCCTGCCC
>CACXJE010000011.1 GCA_902767915.1 Oscillospiraceae bacterium
GGACATCATGTCCCACTACACCAACGACATCGACACCCTGCGGCAGCTGATCAGCCAGAGCCTGCCCCGGATTTTGCAGTCCGGCGTGATGCTGGTGGGTTTGCTTGGCATCATGCTCTGGTTCTCCATGGATCTGATGGCTGTGGTTCTCATCGGTGTCTTCGGCATGACCTTCGCCGTCAAGCACATCGGCGGCAAGTCCGCCTCCAACTTCATCCGCCAGCAGAAGGCCATCGGCAGGCTGGAGGGCTTCGTGGAGGAGCAGATGAACGGCCAGAAGGTGGTCAAGGTCTTCTGCCACGAGGCCGCCAGCGAACGGGACTTTGACCGGGTCAACGGCGAGCTCTGCGAGGCCGCCACCAAGGCCACCCGCTTCGCCAACATCCTGGGCCCGGTGATGAACAACATCGGCAACATGCTCTACGTGATCATCGCCATTGCCGGGGCCGCCTTCATCACCCTGAAGATCCCCAACGCCTCTCTGAACGGTCTGCTCCGGGGCAGCTTCGGCTCCGTGCTGGAGCTCTCCGTGGTCATCGCCTTTCTGAACATCGCCAAGCAGTTCACGGGCCAGGTCAACGGCATCGCCCAGCAGTTCAACTCCATCGTCATGGCCCTGGCCGGCGCGGACCGGATCTTCCGGCGAGGCCGACGAGGGCTACGTGACCCTGGTGAACGCCGAGGAGCTGCCCGACGGGACCCTCCGGGAGGCGGACCACCGCACCGGCGTCTGGGCCTGGCGGCATCCCCATAAGGCCGACGGCACCGTGACCTATGAGCGGCTCCGGGGCGACGTGCGGCTGTTCGACGTGGACTTCTCCTACGTGGAGGGCAAGAAGGTGCTGGAGGACATCACCCTCTGGGCCGAGCCCGGCCAGAAGATCGCCTTCGTGGGCGCCACCGGCGCCGGCAAGACCACCATCACCAACCTGATCAACCGGTTCTACGACATTGAGGACGGCAAGATCCGCTACGACGGCATCAACATCACCAAGATCAAAAAGCCCGACCTGCGGCGGTCCCTGGGCGTGGTGCTCCAGGACGTGAACCTGTTCACCGGCACCGTGATGGACAACATCCGCTACGGCAAGCTGGACGCCACCGACGAGGAATGCGTCAAGGCCGCCAAGCTGGCCAACGCCCACGACTTCATCACCCGTCTGCCCCAGGGCTACGACACCATGCTCACCGCCAACGGGGCCAACCTGTCCCAGGGCCAGCGGCAGCTGATCTCCATCGCCCGGGCGGCGGTGGCGGATCCCCCGGTCATGATCCTGGACGAGGCCACCTCCTCCATCGACACCCGTACCGAGGCGCTGGTGCAGAAGGGCATGGACGCGCTGATGCACGGCAGGACCGTCTTCGTCATTGCCCACCGGCTCTCCACCGTCCGGAACTCCGACGCCATCATGGTGCTGGACCACGGCAGGATCATCGAGCGGGGCAGCCACGAGGATCTGATCGCCCAGAAGGGCACCTACTACAAGCTCTACACCGGCGCCTTCGAGCTGGAGTAGCGCCGAGGCCGTATTGTTCGGAGGACTGCAAGCCGGGATTTGTCGAGCTCCGCTCGACAAATCAATGAAAATATGAAACTATGAAAAAATGAAAAAATTATGGTATTTTCCATATCTCCGATATGGAAAATGAACCCCGATCTGCAAAACACAATCATCCCTTGTCTTCCCGGAACCTTTTTTTCTGACAATCGTCTGTACTATCGGTTACAATCATACAAAATAATATACAGAAAGGAAATGACAGATGAAACACTTTGCAAAACTGATCGCCCTGGTGCTTGCCCTGGTATTCGTGTTGTCTTTGGCCGCCTGCAAAAAGGCCGAGGAAGTCAAAGCCCCCGCTGCCGTTCCCGCAACCGCCGCTCCCGAAGCGGAAACACCCGAAACCCAGGCCCCCGAGACCGAGGCCCTCACCGAACCCGCGGACACCGAGCCCCCGGTAACCGAAGCCCCCGCGCCCGAGACCCAGGCCCCGGAGCCCGTCAACGGCAGCGGTCTTCCCGCGCAGACCGATCCCGCGCTGATCGGCCTCTGGCAGGGCAGCGTCCCCCTGGACCTGATGATGAACGACGACAACGCCAGCGAATCCACCCTGGCCTTCCTGTCCCTGGTGCCCGACGCGGACATGAAGATGAATTTCGAGTTCAAGCAGAACGGCGAGCTCGCCTTCTCCCTGGACGCGGACTCCATCCACAGTCTGTTTGAAACCATGTTTGAAAATCTGCCCGCCATCCTGCCCAGCCTTTACGGCCTTACCGAGGAGGAATTCGCCCAGATGCTGGAGGCCCAGGGCATGACCATGGACGACCTGATCGAGCTCATGCGCCAGCAGATCAATTATGAGGATCTGGCCTCCGAGCTCACCGAGGCCTCTGCCACCGGCTGCTACACGGTCTCCGGCGACCGGATCTATGTGGACAATTCCCCTGAGGCGCTTTCCGACCAGTCCAACTACATGGTCTACCGGGTCGACGGCAGCACCCTGACGCTGTTGGAGCTTGTGGGCGATAACAACGACAGCGTTTCCGAATTGGAAGCCCTGCTCCCCTGGAAGCTCACAAAAATGGACTGACCCTTTGCTGCAAGCTGCGTCCCCCGGCTAAGGTCTGTTTTTCCTCTTGACAGACGCAAAAAAATCTGTATAATAACACTGATTCCGATAATCCGGAAATCTCACCTGAAAGGATGAATGATTTTGAAGAAATTTGCAAAGCTGATCGCTCTGATTCTGGCCCTGGTTCTGGTTCTGTCTCTGGCCGCCTGCAAGAAGAGCGGCGACGCCGAGACCCAGGCCTCCGCTCCCGCTGCTGACGAAGGCAAGCAGAGCACCGACGCCAATGCTGAGACCGATGCTCCCGCCACCGAGGCTCCCGCTGCTGAGGGTGACATCGTGGGCAAGTGGACCTGCGAGCTCTCCATCGAAGGCCTGATGCAGGCCAACGCCGGCAATACCGACGAGCAGTCCATGGAGATGGTCAAGACCCTCTTCGGCGATGGCTCCATCATTGTGAATCTGGAGTTCAACGCCGACGGCACCACCGTCTTCTCCATGGATCAGGAATCCATCAAGGCTCTGATGAACAACATGATCAACAACATCGACGCGATCATCCCCCAGATCGTGGAAGCTCAGGGCATGACCCAAGAGGACTTTGCCGCTGCTCTGGAGCAGCAGGGCATGACCATGGATCAGTTCAAGGAGCAGCTTGCCGAGCAGTTTAAGGACGAGGACCTTCTCGGCGATCTGGACAACACCTCCACCACCGGCACCTATAAGCTGGAGGGCGACAAGCTGTTCATCACCGCCGAAGGCAAGGAAATCAACGATTCCCAGTACCTGGTGATCGACCTGACCGCCAACACCCTGGTCATCAAGGAAGTTGTCGGCATCGAGGATCTGGGCAACGACATGGATCTGGAAGGCATGGAGAAGATGCTTCCCTGGACCTTCAACAGAGTCGGCTGATTTTCGAATCCCCAAAACACAAAGCGAACCCCCGGCTGCGCCGGGGGTTCGTTCTTTTTTCAAATTTCAAAGCGTCTGACGGAAGTTCCGCGTTAACACAATCTTAATTCCGGCCGGGCACTGCTTAACACCGTTTTTGCGTTCCCGGTGCTATGATAGGGCTGCAAACAGGACAGGAGGGATGGCAATGGGCCGGCGATCTTTCAGAATAAAGCTGTCATCCTCCCGGATCATCCTTGCGGGCTTCCTTGGGACGATCCTGCTCGGCGCGCTGCTGCTGGCGCTGCCGCTGTCCTCCAGGGCCCGCCAATGGACCTCCTTCCGGGATGCGCTTTTCACCTCCACCTCCGCGGTCTGCGTCACCGGTCTGGTGGTCCACGACACGGCCACCTATTGGTCCGTCTTCGGTCAGGCAGTCATCCTGCTTCTGATTCAGATCGGCGGCCTGGGGGTGATCTCCGTGGCGGCCTTCCTTGCCGGTCTGTCCGGAAGACGGATCTCTCTGCTGCAGCGAAGTATGCTCCAGGACACGATTTCCGCCCACCAGATCGGCGGCATCGTGCGCATGACCGGCTTCCTGTTTCGGACGGTATTTCTCGTGGAGCTGGCCGGCACCCTCCTGCTGCTGCCCGCCTTCTGCCGAGCATACGGGCCGGCCGGGATCTGGATGGCAGTCTTTCACGCGGTTTCCGCTTTCTGCAACGCGGGCTTTGACATCATGGGCAGCAAAACCGGCCCCTATTCCTCTCTCACAGCCTTTCGCGGCCACTGGGGGGTCGTGCTTCCCATCTGTCTTCTGATCCTGATCGGCGGGCTGGGCTTTCTGACCTGGGACGATATCGCCGTCCACAGGCACCGCCTGCGAAAATACCGGATGCAGAGCAAGGCCATCCTGCTGGCCACCCTCCTGCTCACGGTGATTCCCGCCCTGCTGCTGTTTTTGCTTGACTTTTCAGGCTTTCCGCCGGGGGAACGGATCAGCCTGGCCCTGTTTCAGGCGGTGACGCCCCGGACGGCAGGCTTCAACACTGCGGAGCTCACCGCCGTCAGCGGAGGCGGCAGGGGCCTCCTCATGGCTCTGATGCTGATCGGCGGCGCTCCGGGCTCTACAGCCGGCGGCATCAAGACCACGACCCTGATGGTTCTGCTGGCAAACGCCTCGGCGATCTTCCACCGGCGTAAAAATGCCCGGCTGTTCGGACGTCGGATCGAGGACGCCACTGTGAAAACCGCCGCCGCCCTGCTGGTGCTGTATCTTTCCCTGATTCTTGCCGGGGCCTTTGTGATCGGCGCCGTCGAGGGGCTTCCCTTCAGCGCTTGTCTGTTCGAGACCTTCTCCGCCGCAGGAACCGTCGGTCTCAGCCTCGGCATCACCCCCTCTCTGGGGCTGCTCTCTCATTTGATTTTGATCGGACTGATGTTCTTTGGACGGGTAGGCGGGTTGACGCTGATGTCCGCCGCCATCAACCAGAAGGACGCAGAGGTCGCACAGTGTCCCGTAGAAAAAATCAGCGTCGGATAACGGAGGTACGGTTATGAAATCCATTTTACTGATCGGATTGGATCATTTCGGGTCTATGCTTGCCCGACAGCTCCATGACCGCGGGCACCAGATCATGGCGGTCGACAAGGATGAGGAACGGGTCAACGCGATCCTTCCCCTGGTCACAGACGCCAAAATCGGCGACAGCAGGAGCCCCGCTTTTCTGAAATCCCTGGGCATCAACAACTACGACGTGTGCATCGTGGCCATCGGGAAGGATTTCCAAAGCTCCCTGGAGACCACCTCTCTGCTGAAGGAGCTGGGAGGCAGGCTCGTAGTCTCCCGTTCGGACCGGGACGTACAGGAGAAATTCCTGCTGCGAAACGGAGCGGATGAGGTCATAGACCCGGAAAAGCTGATCGCGGAATGGGCCGCCATTCGATACGCATCCAATCATATCCTCGACTATATCAAGCTGGACGAGGCCCACGGGATCTTTGAGGTCCCTGTGCCCTCCGCCTGGGCCGGAAAAACCATCGGCCAGATCGATATCCGCAAAAAATACGGGATCAATATCATGGCCGTGAAGGAGGATGGCAGAATGAACCTCACCGTCACCCCCGATACCGTCCTGACCAGTCAAAAAACCCTGCTGGTATTGGGGGAGCACCGGGCCATTCAAAAATGCTTCCGCATTTAGCCGCGTTCGTTCCGCCCGCGCCCTGACGTTTTCCGAAGGAGGTGTTCGGTATGCTTGTGGTCCTGCTGGTATCGGTTGTGATCGGAGAACTGCTGCTCTGCTATTTTGCGCTGGGTCGTTTCAGCCTGTTTCTGAAAAAGCACTACCGCAGCACCCGCCGCATCATCTTCAAAAAACAGGACCCCTGGATCCGGCAAGACGAGGAGCAGAAAAATAACCACGAAAACTGGTAGAATTCTCAGGGGCACTGTGCTATAATCAATCATATTCATCTGAGAACAGGAGGCGGAGGCATGCATCAAGCGACGAATACGCATGAACGGATCCTGGTCTGTGTTTCTCCCGCTCCGTCCAATCAAACTGTCATCGCGGCGGCTGTAAAGCTGGCAGAAGCCTTTCATGCCGCTCTGACCGCGATCTACATCAAGCCGACGAGCTACGATTCCATGTCGGACAAGGACCGGGCCAGGCTGCAGAACAACATCCGCTTTGCCGAGCGGCACGGGGCTTCCGTCGCCACCATTGTGGGCAACGACGTCCCGGCGCAGATCGCGGAATATGCCCACATCTCCGGGACAACCAAAATCGTTCTGGGACGCAGCGGAGCGCCGAAACGGTTTTTCTGGAACAAGCCCACGCTGACGGAGCAGGTGATCCTCAATGCGCCGGATATCGACGTTTATATCATTCCGGATTCCTCGGTGGATCTGAAGCATAAACGGCAGCGGGACCACCTGGCGGATCGGATCCGTCCCACCTGGAAGGACACGCTGATCACCGTCCTGCTTTTGCTGGCGGCAATTCTGATCGGCCTGCTGTTTGACCGTGTGGGGTTTTCCGAGGCCAACATCATCACGGTATTCATCCTCAGCGTTCTGATCATCTCCGTCATGACGGTAAGTCCCCTGTACGGTATTCTGGGCTCTCTCGCCTGCGTGCTGCTGTTTAACTGGTTTTTTATCAAGCCCCGCTTCAGCTTCCACACCTATGAGCCGGAATACGCCGTGACCTTCGGAATTATGCTGATCGCTTCCCTGATCACCGGCACCCTGGCAAACAAGCTGAAGGAAAACGCCAGGCAGTCCGCCCGGGAGGCCTATCGGGTAAAGGTCCTGCTGGACACAAATCAGCTTTTGCAAAAGGCCGACAGCGCCCGGGCCGTCCTGCAGATCACGGCAGATCAAATCATCTCCCTGCTGGACTGCCCGGTGACGGTCTATCCCCTGTCCCCGGGCGGGAACATCGGGACCGGGCTCCGGTTTTATCCCCGGGATTCCGAGGCCCGGGATGAAGCGCCCGGCAAAAAGGAACTGGAAATCGCCGCCTGGGTCGCCGCCAACCGGCAATCCGCCGGTCGGCGGATGGAGAAGTACGGCTCCGACAGCGCCCAGTATCATCCCATCTGCATGGGGGAAAACTGCTACGGTGTGATCTCCGTCCGTCTGGACGGCAAAGCGCCGGAGAGCTTTGTATACAGCATGACTCTGTCGATCCTGGGCCAGGCTGCCCTGGCTCTGGACAATCTGCGCAACGCAGCGGAGAAGGAGGAAGCCACGCTGATCGCCCGCAACGAACAGCTTCGCTCCAACCTGCTTCGCTCCATCTCCCATGACATCCGGACGCCCCTGACCTCTATCTCCGGAAACGCCAGCAACCTGCTGGCCCGGGATCAGCAGCTGGACCCGCAAACCCGAAGGCAGATCTTTTCAGACATCTCCGATGACGCAGAATGGCTGATCGGCCTTGTGGAGAATCTGCTCTCCATCTCCCGGATCGAAAACGGAAGGATGAAGCTGAGTCTTTCCACGGAGGTCATGAACGACGTGCTGACCGAGGCGATCCGGCATGTGGACCGGAACGCCAAGGACCATTCTCTTTCCCTTCAGAACAGCGACGAGCCCCTGCTGGTCCGAATGGACGCCCGGCTCATCATGCAGGTGCTGATCAATCTGATCAATAACGCCGTGAAATACACGCAGCCCGGGTCGGAGATCCGGGTCCGATGCGAAAAGCAGCAAAAGGCGGCCTGCGTCAGCGTCTGTGACAACGGCCCCGGCATTCCGGATGAGATGAAAGCCCATGTGTTCGAGTTGTTTTACACCGGCAGCGGCATGGTTTCAGACGGACGGCGGGGGCTGGGGCTGGGCCTTCCCCTCTGCAAATCCATCATTGAGGCCCATCACGGGGTGCTGACCCTGGCGGACAATCGACCCACAGGCTGCTGCTTCTCCTTTTGTCTGCCCTTAGAGGAGGTTGAAATCCATGAATAAACCGCTTGTTTTGGTTGTAGAAGACGATTTGCCCGTCCGCAACCTGATGACGACCACATTAAAGACCCGGGATTATCGGTATCTCACCGCAAAGAACGGCGCGGAAGCGCTCCTGCTGGCATCTTCCCATAATCCGGAGGCGGTCTTCCTGGATCTCGGCCTGCCGGATATGGACGGAGTCGACGTGATCCGCAACATCCGAAGCTGGTCCAACATGCCCATCATTGTGATCAGTGCCCGCAGCGAGGACTCCGACAAGATCCAGGCCCTGGACGCCGGCGCGGACGATTATCTGACAAAGCCCTTCTCCGTGGAGGAGCTTTTGGCGCGCCTGCGGGTCACGATGCGGCGGCTGACCCTGATGAACGGCGTCGGCGCGGAAACCGCGATCTATGAGAACGGAACCCTCAAAATCGACTATTCCGCCGGCTGCGCCTATCTCCGCGGCGAGGAGCTGAAGCTGACTCCCATGGAATACAAGCTGCTCTGTCTGCTGGCCAGGAACACCGGAAAGGTCCTGACGCACACCTATATCACCCAGCATATCTGGGGCAGAAGCTGGGAAAACGACGTGGCGTCCCTGCGGGTGTTCATGGTAGGCCTCCGGAAGAAGCTGGAGGCCGGCCCCGATTCGCCGCAATATATCCAGACCCACATCGGGATCGGCTATCGGATGCTCCGGGTGGAATAAAGGCAGGACGACAGCATATTTCGAGGGTCTTTTCCTTGACAGGCCGGGAAAAAAGGCTATAATCAAAGATGCTTCCCGTACGGGGAAAACCCAGTCTGAAAGGATGTTTGAATTTGAAAAAAACTGCGAAGCTGTTTGCCCTGATCCTGGCTCTGGCGCTGGTGCTGACCCTGGCCGCCTGCAAAAAGGATGCGACGGAAGCGGAATCCGTCGACGTGACCGAGCAGTATTTGGGCGCCTACCGGATGGACTCCATCAACGGAGTCTCCGTGCGGGACGCCATGCTGCTGGAATACGGCAGCGAGGACAAGTTTATTGCCCAGAACGGCATGGACATCCAGACCGCCGTGGAAAAGACCACCCTGACGCTGAAGGCGGATTTCTCCTATGTGATTGATACCGACGGCACTGCCGCCACCGGCACCTGGACCGTCGAAGAGGACCGGATCACCCTGACCTCCGGCGACAGCCGGGCCACCGGAACCCTGAAGGACGGGGCCCTGTCCGTGGTCGACGACGCCACCGGAGAGGTCCTGGTCTGGGTCCGGAAATAATGCCAAACAACAACCGGGCCTGTGCTTTCGCACAGGCCCGGTTGTTGTTTGGATTGATTAAATGTGACCGATCTCGACGGACCAGCCCTCGGGGCCCTTGGCCCGGCCCCACTGGATGTCGGTGAGGGTCTTGTAGGCGTACAGGGAGATCTCGCCGATCTCGCCGTTGTTGATCTTCATGACCTTGTCGCCCCACTCCAGCTGGCCGACGGGAGAGATGACAGCGGCGGTGCCGGTGCCAAAGACCTCCTGCAGCTTGCCGGCGTCATAGGCGTCGGCGATCTCCTGGATGGTGATCTTCCGCTCGGTGACCTTGTAGCCCTTCTCCCGCAGGATCTGGATTATGGACTTCCGGGTGATGCCGGAGAGGATGGAGCCGTCCAGCTCGGGGGTCAGGACCTCGCCGTCCACCACGAAGAAGATGTTCATGGCGCCGACTTCGCCGATGTACTTCTTCTCCACGCCGTCCAGCCACAGGACCTGGGAGTAACCCTTCTCGTGGGCCTCGGACTGGGCCTTCATGGAGGAGGCGTAGTTGCCGCCGGTCTTGGCAAAGCCGGTGCCGCCGCGGACCGCGCGGACGTAGTTCTCTTCCACGTAGATGGGCACGGGCTTCAGGCCGTTTTCATAGTAGGCGCCGGAGGGGCTCAGCAGGACGCAGTAGATGTAGTTGTCTGCTTCCTTGACGCCCAGCTTGGGCTCGTTGCCGATGACGAAGGGACGGATGTACAGGGAAGCTTCCTTGTCCTCGGGGATCCAATCCTTATCGAGCATGACCAGCTCCTTCAGGGTCTCGATGCAGAAGTCCACGTCCAGCTCGGGAATGCAGAGCCGCTCGTTGGACTTGTTCAAACGCTTGAAGTTCTCTTCGGGCCGGAACAGCAGAATGCGGCCGTCCTCGGCACGGTAGGCCTTCATGCCCTCGAAGGTCTCCTGGGCATAGTGGAAGACGGTGGCTGCGGGGCTCAGGGAGATGGGGCCGTAGGGGACGATGCGGGCGTCATGCCAGCCGATGCCGCGGGTGTAGTCCATCAGCAGCATGTGGTCGGTGAAGACAGCGCCGAAGCCTAACTTCGCGCCCTTGGCGGGCTTTTCCTTGGGATGCTCGGTTTTGGTAATGGTAAGACCTTTCACGATGATTACTCCTTTTTTGCAAACGGTAGTTTCGTAGGGGCCGATGCCCACATCGGCCCTTTTTCATGACAGGGGGAGGGCCGATGTGGGCATCGGCCCCTACAGGGTTGTGGGTCAGTCCAGCGGGATGTGAAATGCCCGCATGGTGTTGATGATGTGCAGGTACATGGCGGTTTTGGCGCCCTCGGGGTTTCGCTCCCGCAGATACTCCATCAGCAGCCTGTGGTCGTGGAGGGTCATCTCCGAGACCTCGGGGCTCTCGTTGGCCAGGATGATGCCCTGGTGGATGGCCCGGTTGAAGATGGGCAGCAGCGCCGTGATGAACTGGTTGTGGGCGGCGGAGGCGATGGAGTTGTGGAATTTCTGCTCGCACTCGTCCCAGAGGGGATCCCGGCGGCGGATCATCTGCTCGTCCAGCTCCCCATAGCGGAAGATGGTCTCCAGCTCCTCGTCGCTGGCCCGCAGGCAGGCGTAATAGGCGGCCTGGGGCTCGAACATAAGCCGCATTTCATAGAGATCCTTGCTGCTGACGTTGGTGTTCTGGATCTTCAGCACATCGTAGTCCGCATGGATGCTCTTGCTTTCGGTGACGAAGGTGCCCACGCCCCGGCGGACCTCCACCAGGCCCCGGGTGGTCAGGATCCGCAGGGCCTCCCGGAGGGTGGTCCGGCTCACCTGCAGCTCCTCGGCCAGCGCTGGCTCGTTGGGCAGCTTGTCGCCGGGGAGAAAGCGCTTTCGGGCAATCAGATCCGTCATCTGGTCCGCGATCCGGACCGACAGGGCATTGCCGGCATGGGGCATGGTGTCACCTCCGGTTCCAATGAAAGAATGAAAAAATGAAGAATGAAACAATGAAACAATTGAGGTGTCCCTTCGGGACGAATTATAATCATTTTCCATATCGGAGATATGGAAAATACCCCAATTTTTTCATAATTTCATTTTTTCATTCTTTCATTCCCTAAAACTCCATTTCCTTGAGTTCCGGCGCGACCTCCACGGGGAAGGGCAGCAGGTCCAGAATGTCCTTCTGCACGTCGATGCCCTTGGCCACCTCGGTGAGGACCAGGCCCTTCTCGCCCAGCTTGAAGACGCAGCGCTCGGTCACGTAGGTGATCTCCTGCTGGTTTTCGTGGGCGTTCTGGGCCGAGAAGCTCAGGGCGGTCACATGGGGGGCCAGCTTGAGGAACTTGCCCTCCTTGACGATCTTCACGCCCTCGTTCTCGTCGTAGGCGATCTCAAGGCCGCCGGCGGAGAAGGTGGTGCAGAAGACCACCCGGTGGGTAAACTGGGTGATGTTGATGAAGCCGCCGATGCCGGAGAGCTTCTTGGGGTTGTAGTGGCCGTTCACGTTGCCGGCGGCGTCCACTTCCAGCGCGCCGATGAAGCAGATGTCCAGGCCGCCGCCGTCGTAGAGGTCGAACTGCTCGGCGGTGGTGCAGACCGCCTGGGTACCCATGGCTGCGCCGAAGGCCAGGCCGCCCATGGGCAGGCCCTTCATGGAGCCGGCCTCCACGGTCAGCGCCACCTTGGGCAGCATGCCGGTGCGGGCCGCCTCCACCGCCACAAACTCGGGGGCGCCCACGCCGATGTTGACCACGTCGCCCTCCTTGAGCTCCTTGGCGGCACGGCGGGCAATCAGGCGCTTGGCCAGGTCCTTGGGATTGGTGGAGGCGTGGCTCTTGGCGTACTCCACCAGCTCCTCGTCGGTCATGGGCATGTCGCCGGAATAGTGGACGTCGGTGCCGGGGATGCCCTGGATCTGGGTCTGCTCCGGGGTCAGGCAGACGTAGTCCACCAGAACTGCGGGAATCGACACCTCGATGGGGCGGCGGGGCTGGTCCAGCTTCCGCTCCACCTGGACGATGACGATGCCGCCCCGGCGCTTGGTGGCCTGGGCGATGGACAGGGGGTCGCCGATGACGGGCTCATTCTCCATGGAGATATTGCCCCGGGAATCCACGCTGCTGGCCTTGATCAGAGCCACGTCGGGCTGGGGAACGGCGTATTTCAGATGACGCTTGCCGTTGATCCAGATCTCCTCCACCAGCTCCTCCTTGGAGCGCTCGTTGAGCTGGTAGCCCTTGTACTTCGGGTCCACAAAGAGGTTCAGGCCCGCGTCGGAGATCACGAAATCGTGGCCGGCGGCAGCGGCGCGAACCGCGTGGGACATGACGCCGAAGGGCAGGTTATAGGCCTCGATCTGGTTGTCCAGCACCATCTGGGCGGTGACGGGCATGGAGGCATAGTGGCTGAGATAGAGCTTCTTGACCGCGCCCAGGGTCACGATCTGCTCGCAGACCGTGTTGGGCACCCAGCCGCCGAGACCGGCGGTGCAGTAGATGGTCAGATCCTTGGGATGGCACTCTGCGCGGAACCGGTCGTTGAGGGCGATGGACAGCTGCTCGCAGTTGTACATGCCCAGGAAGTTGTTGTAAATGACGGTGTCGCCGTCCTTGATCAGCTTGACGGCTTCCGCTGTGGTGATGAATTGGGGCATATTGGGCCTCCTGTATGACATGAATGGGGATGTAGGGACAAGCCGTGCTTGTCCGCGGACGAGCAGGGCTCGTCCCTACAGGCGTGTTTATTCGATGCAGCCGGCGCCCCGCTTCAGAGCCTCGCGGTTCAGGGGGATCAGCTTGGCCTTGCGCTCGCCCAGCTTCTCCAGCAGGGCTTCGAGAACGGTCTCGATGTCCACGCACTTGGACTTGCCGATGTAGGCGCCCAGCATGATCATGTTGGAGACCTTGGGGTTGCCCAGCTCGGTGGCGATCTCGGTGCAGGGGACGTAGTAGGCATTCACGTCGGTCCGCTTGACCTTGATGTCGATCATGGAGGAGTTGACAAAGATGGAGCCGCCGGGAACGACAGCGTCCTCAAACTTCTCCAGAGAGGGACGGTTCATGACGATCAGCGAGGTGGGACGGGTCACCAGGGGGGAGTCGATCTCCTCCTCGGAGAGCATGACGGAGCAGTTGGCGGTGCCGCCGCGCATCTCGGGACCGTAGGAGGGGATCCAGGAGGTGTTCTTGCCCTCCTTCATGCCGGCAGCCGCCAGCAGCTGGCCCATGAGCAGAACGCCCTGGCCGCCGAAGCCCGCGAAAATATTTCTTTCAACCATGACTTATACCTCCTTAAAAGTGCCCAGAGGATAGTAGGGGATCATGTTGTCCTGCAGCCAGTCCATGGCCTCGGCAGGAGACTTGCCCCAGTTGGTGGGGCAGGGAGACAGGACCTCCACCAGGGAGAAGCCCTTGCCCTCGATCTGGCACTGGAAGGCCTTCTTGATGGCGGCCTTGGTCTTGCGGATGTTGGCCGCGTTGTTCAGGGCGCAGCGGGCAATGTAGGCGGAGCCGTTGATGGTGGAGAGCATTTCGGCAATGCGGATGGGCTCGCCGCAGTGCTCCTTCTGCCGGCCGTAGGGAGAGGTGGTGGTCACCTGGCCCACCAGGGTGGTGGGGGCCATCTGGCCGCCGGTCATGCCGTAAATGGCGTTGTTGATGAAGATGGTGGTGATCTTCTCGCCGCGGTGGGCAGCGTGGACGATCTCGGCGGTGCCGATGGAGGCCAGGTCGCCGTCGCCCTGATAGGTGAAGATGTACTTGTCGGGATGGACCCGCTTGAAGCCGGTGGCAACCGCGGGGGCGCGGCCGTGGGCGGCCTCGTACATATCCACGTTCATATAGTTATACATGAACACCGCGCAGCCCACAGGGGCGACGCCGGCGCACTTTTCCTGAATGCCCAGCTCCTCAATGACCTCGGCAACCAGACGGTGCACGATGCCGTGACCGCAGCCGGGGCAGTAGTGGAAGGGGACGTCCGTCAAAACGGGAGTTTTCTGAAATACAACAGCCATTCTTATGCCCTCCTCATGATCTTCATGACGCGGTCAGCTATCTCTTCCGCGGTGGGAATGATGCTGCCGCCCTTGCCCATGAACTCCACGGGCTTCTCGCCGTTGACGGCAAGGCGGATGTCCTCCACCATCTGGCCGTTGGAGATCTCCACGGTCAGCGCGCCCTGCACGGATTCCTGGGCGATCACGTCGTGAACCTCCTTCGAGGGGAAGGGCCACAGGGTGATGGGACGGACCAGGCCGCACTTGATGCCGTTCTCCGCCAGGATGCGGACGGCTGCCTTGCAGACACGGGCCACAGTGCCGTAGGCGCAGAGCACGAAGTCGGCGCCTTCGGTCTTGTAGGTTTCCACCATGACTTCGTTCTTGCGGATCTCGTCATAGCGGGCGTTGAGCCGGGTCATCAGGTCGTCCAGGATCTCGGTCTCAATGTACAGGGAGTTGATGACGGCGCGGGGACGCTCGCCCTTGGGATCCCAGCCCTGGCAGGCCCAAGGCTTCTCGGGCATGGTGGGATTGTCGTTCATCTTCAGCTCCACGGGCTCCATCATCTGGCCGATCAGGCCGTCGGCGAGGATGATGACCGGGGTGCGATACTTGTCGGCGGTGTCGAAGGCCCTGGGCATCAGGTCGCAGGTCTCCTGGATGGAGGAGGGCGCGTAGACCACGCAGCGATAGTCGCCGTGGCCGCCGCCCTTGGTGGCCTGGAAGTAGTCGCCCTGGGAGGCCTGGATGTTGCCGAGGCCGGGGCCGCCGCGCATCATGTTGACGATGACGCAGGGAACCTCAGCGGCAGCGCAGGTGGAAATGCCTTCCTGCTTCAGGGAGATTCCGGGAGAGGAGGAGGAGGTCATCGCTCTGGCGCCGGCGCCGCCGGCACCGTAGACCATGTTGATGGCAGCCAGCTCAGACTCGGCCTGCAGGAAGCAGCCGCCCACCTGGGGCATACGGCGGGACATGTACTCGGGGATATCGTTCTGCGGGGTGATGGGGTAGCCGAAGAAGTAGCGGCAGCCCGCCTGGATTGCGGCTTCGGCAATGGCCTCGCAACCCTTCATCAGTTTCTTAGCCATACACGGTTCCTCCTTATTTCTCGATGATGATGGCAACGTCCGGGCAGGTCATTGCGCAGGACAGGCAGCCGATGCAAGCCTCAGGATTCGCCACCACGACAGGGTAATAGCCCTTGACGTTGAGGTGGTGGGTCTGGGTTGCCAGCACGCCCTTGGGACACAGACGCACGCAAAGGCCGCAGCTCTTGCATACATCTTCTTGGATGGTGACTTTCGTCATAGCATTTCCTCGCTTTCGTTTTCGTTTATTTCCTGTTGAATTGGTTGACGGAACCAAAAAACGACTTGAAAATAGGGATCAGGGAACAGGGAACAGGGAACAGGGAACAGGGAATAGGGAACAGGGTCGGAGTTTTGCAGATTGCAATCTGCAAAACACAATAAATTCTCAATTCTCAATTCTCACTTCTCAATTCCCTACAGCCCCTCTGCCAGGAACTTATCCCAGCTGCGGTGCATCATGACCTGAATGGGCTGATACCTGCCGATATAGGCGGGGTCCAGGTTATTTGCTTCGGCGTACCGGGCGAAGCTGTCCAAAATCTCCTGTCTGCCGCAGGTGCCCCAGACCGGGATCCCGGTCTGCTCCGACAGGCCCTTCACCAGATCGTAGCCCAGCTTCAGATGGCTCACGTCCGTCTCCCCCGCCAGGTTGGCGTTGTTGACGATGCCGGTGACGGCCATGCGGGAGACGTACTGGATCTTGTACAGGGTGTCCAGGGCGCTGGGCAGGTCCGCGGCGGTGGGCCGCAGGGGATTCACAATGAACAGCACATGGACCTTGTCCTGAGGGAGCTGCTCGAACCGGGGCTTATACTGACCCAGGGCAATGGAGCCCACGTCGTCGCCGCCGATGTCGAAGATCACCGTGCCCTCCCCGGGGGCAAAGGCCGAATAGACCCGGGCGGACAGGGACATGATCTCGATTTTTTCCAGGGCAAAGGGCGGCATAATCAGCTCCACGCCGGCGGGCTCCAGCACGTCCCCCCGCTCGCTGATGCGGAAATAGGGGTTGATCACGTCCAGATCCACCACGGTGCAGGGGCCCTCCTTGGCCTTTTCCACCGCCAGGTTCAGCCCCAGCTCGCTTTTGCCGCTGCCGAAGCTGCCCAAAAGCACCCAGTATTCCTTCACGCGACCGCCTCCCTTCCGCATGTTGTCTGACATCTTCTTCAGGTTGTCAGACTATCATCTTCATTTTACCAAAACAGCAGACAAAAGTCAATCGAGTTTTGTGCCTTTTTACATCTTTTTTGTAGCCTTTTCGGATCCGGTGTGCTATAATACGGTCCGAACGAAACCAAAGCCGGGGAGGAATGGAACATGGAGCCGGAAATCAAGCAGGAAATCATCCGGGCAAGGCAGGCGCTTTGGACGCTGGCGGAGCGCTCCGGGCAGGAGCGGCGGACCCAGGCCTGGATCCGGGACTTTTTGCAGACCCGCACCGATCTGCAGGTGGTGGACCGGGGGACCTGGCTCTACGCCAGGCATGACGAGGGCGCTGCCCGGACGGTCGTGGTCCGGGCGGACCACGACGCGGTGCCCGTGGGGCAGGAGGCCCGCCATCTCTGCGGCCACGACGGCCACACCGCCGCTCTTTTGGGCCTGGCCTGTCTGATCAGGGGCAGGACCCTGGGGAAAAACGTGATCCTCCTGTTCCAGCACGCGGAGGAGACCGGCTACGGGGCCCCCGCCTGCTGCGAGCTCTTCGCTTTGGAGGGCCTTACCCGGGAAAACACCCGGATGATCGGCTGCCACAACATCCCCGGCGAGCCCTTGGGCACGGTGCTGCTGCGGCGCGGGACCTTTGCCTGCGCCTCCTGCGGCGTGGAGATCGGTCTGACGGGCCGTCCCACCCATGCGGCCTACCCGGAAAACGGGCTGAATCCCACCGGTGCCGCCGCCCGGCTGGCCCTGGAGATCCCCGGGCTCGCCGCCGGGACGGCCCGGGAATTTGACTGCATGGCCCTGGCCACGATTGTGGGCATGCGGACCGGAGACCGGGCCTTCGGCGTGGCCGCCGCCGAGGGGAAGCTCTGGGTCACCCTCCGGGCGGAGAAGGCCGCCGCCTTCGAGGCGCTGAACCGGCGGGTGGACGCGGCCGTTCGACGGGAGGCCGAGGCAGAAGCCCTGGGCTGGTCTCTGGACCGGGAGGACCTGTTCCCCGCCACGGAGAACGACCCTGCCCTGCTGGCGGATCTGGAGCGGATCTGCGCCGAAGCGGGCCTGCCTTATAAATACCTGGACGTGCCCTTCCGCTGGTCCGAGGACTTCGGCCACTACGGCCGCTACGTCCCTGCCTGCTTCTTCGGCGTGGGCTCCGGCCCGGAGACCGCCCCCCTGCACACGGAGGGCTACTGCTACCCCGACGCTCTGGCCCCGGTCACCGCGGAGATTTTCCTCCGGCTCCTCACGGGGGGAATTTGAAAATCGTGCGTTGAGAATTGAGAGTTGAGAATTGAGAATTGAGAATTTATTGTGTTTTGCAGATTGCAATCTGCAAAACTCCACAATTATTCATTATTCACTATTCACTATTCACTGAATGAAACCCCTCCACCATGCTTCGCATGGTCCCCCTCCCCTAAAACTGCTTCGCAGCGTTAGGGGAGGTTTGGCCGCTTCCCTGGTGCCTGGTGCCTGGTGCCTGTTGCCTGATACGTTGGCATTTTGCCCACTTTCCAAAACGGATTTCGGCGGATTCCGGCAGATTCCACAAACTTCCCCTGACCCCGGGTTTGTTTCTTGACAGAACCCGGGGGTTTATGGTAAAGTATAGGGGACAGGCGATCCGACTCCCGCTGATTGTGAGGGCATGCTATGGCAGAGTATCGAGTGAAATCCTATCTTTCCTGTGACGGCCAGGGCCTCATTCCGCTTGTTTTGACGGGCAATCTCCCCGTTTCTCACCAATATGCTGTTTTTCCCGGCTTTTGCGACGTGCACGTGCACCTTCGCGAGCCGGGATTTTCTTATAAGGAAACCATCGCCTCCGGCACCGCCGCCGCAGCCCGGGGCGGCTACACGGCGGTCTGCCCCATGCCGAACCTGAACCCGGTGCCGGACAGCAGCGAGCATCTGGCCCTCCAGGAGGCTTTGATCGCCCAACAGGCCCGGATCCGGGTCTATCCCTACGGGGCCATCACCCGGGGAGAAAAGGGCGAGGCTCTGGCGGAGCTGGCAGCCCTGGCCCCCAGAGTCGCGGCCTTCTCCGACGACGGCCACGGGGTCCAGAGCGATGAGATGATGCGCCGGGCCATGGAAACCGCCAAGGGCCTGGGCAAGCTGATCGTGGCCCATTGCGAGGACAACCGCCTCCTTCACGGGGGCTACATCCACGACGGGGCCTACGCCCGGGCCCACGGCCACGCCGGGATCTGCTCCGAGAGCGAATGGGGCCAGATCAAACGGGATCTGGACCTGGTCCGGGAGACCGGCTGCGGCTACCACGTCTGCCACATCTCCGCCAAGGAGAGCGTGGAGCTGATCCGGGAAGCGAAACGGGAGGGCCTCAACGTGAGCTGCGAGACCGGCCCTCATTACCTGGTTTTGGACGAAACCGATCTGCAGGAGGAGGGCCGCTTCAAGATGAACCCGCCCCTGCGGAGCCCCGCCGACCGGGAGGCTCTGCTCGAGGGCATTCTGGACGGCACCATCGACTGCATCGCCACCGACCACGCCCCCCACAGCGCCCCGGAGAAGGCCAGAGGCCTCAAGGGCAGCGCCTTCGGCATCGTGGGGCTGGAGACCGCCTTCCCGGTGCTCTACACCAAGCTGGTGCTGCCCGGGATCCTGCCGCTTCAAAAGCTGCTGGATCTGCTGGTCTACAACCCTCGGAGGCGTTTCGGGCTGCCGCTGGCGGAGGATGATTATTCCCTCTGGGATCTGGACGCGGAATACACCGTGGACCCCGCGGACTTCTTGAGCCAGGGCCGGGCCACCCCCTTTGCGGGCTGGCAGGTCCGGGGCAAATGCCTGGCCACGGTCTGCGGCGGCAAGCTGGTCTACCAAGCCGCACCGTAGCGGCGCGCAGTGCGCGCCACAGGTCGGTTTACCGACAGCGCTGAAAGGAAACACCATGAACGACACGCTTTTTACGGTTCTCTCTCAGCGGAAGCTGACGGACCACGTATATGAACTCCGGCTGCAAGGGGATACTTCCCATATCACCCGGCCGGGACAGTTTGTGAATCTGAAGCTGGATGGTCTCTACCTCCGGCGGCCCATCTCGGTCTGCAATCTGGAGGGGGACGTGCTGACCCTCATTTATAAAGTCGTGGGCAAGGGCACCGAGCAGCTCAGCCGGATGGCCCCCGGGGAAGCCCTCCCGGTGCTGACCGGCCTGGGCAACGGCTACGACGTCAGTCTTTCCGGCCCCGCTCCCCTGCTGATCGGCGGGGGCGTGGGGGTGCCGCCCCTGTACCTGCTTGCAAAGCGGCTGCGGGCAGCGGGCAAAGCTGTCTCCGTGATTCTGGGCTTCAACACCGCCTCGGAGGTCTTCTACGAGGCCGAATTCCGGGCCCTGGGCTGCGAAGTCACCGTCACCACCGTGGACGGCTCCTGTGGCGTCAAGGGCTTCGTCACCGACGCCCTGCCGGAATCGTATTCCCACGTCTACACCTGCGGCCCGGAGCCCATGCTCAAGGCCGTGTACCGCAGCATCCCCACCGGCGGCTCCTTCAGCTTTGAAAAGCGGATGGGCTGTGGCTTCGGCGCCTGCATGGGCTGCAGCTGCAAAACCGTCACCGGCTACAAGCGGATCTGCAAGGAGGGCCCCGTGCTGCAAAAGGAGGAGATCCTATGGGAAGGCTGAGCGTGAATCTCTGCGGTATAGAGCTGGACAACCCCGTGATCCCCGCCTCCGGCACCTTCGGCTACGGCTGGGAGTTCGCGGAATTATACGATATAAATATTTTAGGCAGCTTCTCCTGCAAGGGCACCACCCGGGAGCCCCGGTTCGGCAACCCCACCCCCCGGATCGCGGACTGCCCCGCCGGCATGCTGAACGCGGTGGGTCTGCAGAACCCCGGCGTGGACCGGGTCATCGACACAGAGCTGCCGAAGCTGGCCCGGGTCTTCCATAAGCCCGTCATGGCCAACGTCAGCGGCTTCTCCCTGGAGGAATACGCCGAGACCTGCGCCAGGCTGGACCGGGAGCCCCAGGTGGGCTGGCTGGAGGTCAACATCTCCTGCCCCAACGTCCACGGGGGCGGCATGAGCTTCGGCACCGACTGCGGCCAGGCCGCCGCGGTGGTCCGGGCGGTGAAGGCCGTCACCACCAAGCCGGTGCTGATCAAGCTGACCCCCAACGTGACCGACGTGGTCTCGGTGGCAAGGGCCTGCGAGGACGCCGGCGCCGACGGCATCAGCCTTATCAACACCCTGCTGGGGATGCGGATGGATCTGAAAACCCGGAAGCCCGTCCTGGCCAACACCATGGGCGGCTACTCCGGCCCCGGCGTCTTCCCGGTGGCCCTGCGGATGGTCTGGCAGGTGGCCCACGCCGTCAAAATCCCCGTGGTGGGCATGGGCGGCGTCAGCTCCGCCGAGGACGTGCTGGAAATGCTGATGGCCGGGGCTGCGGCCGTAGAGGTCGGCGCCGCCAACCTGGTGGACCCCTGGGCCTGCAAACGCATCATCGAAGATTTGCCCGCCGCAATGGATCGATACGGGATCAGAACGCTAACTGAATTGAAAATTGAAAATTGAAAATTGTGGTATTTTTCAATTCTGCGAATTGAAAAATGACTTCAAATCGTCCCGATCTGAGGGCAATTGACAATTGAAATATATCGGAGTTTTTCAAATTATAATTTGAAAAACACATTCATTTTCCACTTTCCATTTTCCATTTTCAACTTGGTACGTACACAGTTTATAAATGATAGGAGGATATACATGGGACGTGACGTCATCATCGCCTGTGACTTTCCCAGCGGGGAACAGACCCTGGCGTTTCTGGATCAGTTTCAGGGCAAAAAGCCCTTTGTGAAAATCGGCATGGAGCTGTTCTACGCCGAGGGCCCCGACATTGTCCGGGCCATCAAGGCCCGGGGCCATCAGATCTTTCTGGATCTGAAGCTCCACGACATCCCCAACACCGTGAAAAAAGCCATGGCGGTGCTCTCCCGGCTGGACGTGGATATCTGCAACCTCCACGCCGCCGGCACCGGCGAGATGATGCGGGCCGCCCTGGAGGGCCTGACCCGGCCCGACGGCACCCGGCCCCTGCTGATCGCCGTGACCCAGCTCACCTCCACCAATCAGGAGGCTCTGGAAAACGAGCTGCTGATCGACCGGCCCATGGATGAGGTGGTTATGGCCTACGCCGAAAACGCCAAAGCCGCCGGTCTGGACGGGGTGGTCTGCTCCCCCCTGGAGGCGGAAAAGGTCCACGCCCGCTGCGGCGCAGACTTCCTCACCGTCACCCCCGGGGTCCGGTTCGCCGACGGGGACAAGGGCGACCAGAAGCGGGTCATGACCCCCGCGCAGGCGAAGGCCGTCGGCTCGGATTACATCGTGGTGGGCCGCCCCATCACCGCGGCGGCAGACCCTGTGGCAGCGTATGAGCGGTGCCTGGAAGAATTCGTGGTTTGATGCGTAGGGCGGCCAGACCCCTGGCCGCCGGGAAAAGCATTCGAAAAACAGCGGCGGCCTGAGGTCAGGCCGCCCTACGGAAGAAAGGAAACGTAGTATGGATCTTTCCACAACAATCGCAACCGATCTGCTCTCCATCCGGGCCGTGTTCTTCCGGCCGGAGGAGCCCTTCACCTGGGCCAGCGGCATCAAAAGTCCCGTCTACTGCGACAACCGCCTGACCCTCACCGCCCCGGCGGTCCGCAACCACGTGGAAAACGGCCTGGTACAGCTGATCCGGGAGCACTACCCGGAGGCGGAGGTCCTGATGGGCACCTCCACCGCCGGCATCGCCCACGCCGCCATCGCCGGCCACATCATGGGCCTGCCCATGGGCTACGTCCGCTCCGGCAACAAGGACCACGGCCGCCAGAACCGGATCGAGGGCCGGCTGGAGCCGGGCCAGAAGGTGGTGGTGGTGGAGGATCTGATCTCCACCGGCGGCTCCGTCATCGAGGTGGTGGAGGCCCTGCGGGAGGCCGGGGCCCAGGTGCTGGGCGTGGTCTCCATCTTCACCTACGGCATGCAGCGGGGTCTGGACCGGCTGGCCGCCGCCGAGGTGGAAAACCATTCTCTCACAAATTTTGACTGCATCGCCGCAGTCGCAGCCCGGGAGGGCTATATCAAACCGGAGGACGTGGAGCGGCTCATCGCCTTCCGCAACAACCCCTCCGACGAAAGCTGGATAGGAGGTACCAAATGAAACGCAGCATCATCGACATCCTGGACCTGAGCACCGAGGAGCTGGAGGCGCTGGTCGCCACCGCCGAGGACATCATCGCCAACCCCGACAAGTATGCCCACGCCTGTGACCGGAGGATCCTGGCCACCCTGTTCTTCGAGCCCTCGACCCGCACCCGCATGAGCTTTGAGGCGGCCATGTACGAGCTGGGCGGACACGTGATTTCCGTGTCCAGCGCCATGTCCTCCTCCGCCGCCAAGGGCGAGAGCGTGGCCGACACCGCAAAGACCGTCTCCTGCTATGCCGACATCATCGCCATGCGCCATCCCAAGGAGGGCGCGGCCTATGTGGCGGCCACCAACGCTTCCATCCCCGTGATCAACGCCGGCGACGGCGGCCACTGCCATCCCACCCAGACGTTGGCGGACCTGCTCACCATCTGGCGGGAAAAGCGCCGCTTTGAGGGCCTGACCATCGGCCTGTGCGGCGACCTGAAATTTGGCCGCACCGTCCATTCCCTGATCAACGCCATGTCCCGCTACAACGGCAACAGGTTCGTGCTGATCTCCCCCGAGGAGCTGAAGGTGCCCTCCTACGTCAAGAAGGGCAGCCTCAAGGAGCACAACATCCCCTACACCCAGACCACCGATCTGGAAGCCGCCATGCCGGAGCTGGACATTCTCTATATGACCCGGATCCAGCGGGAGCGGTTCTTCAACGAGGAGGACTACCTCCGGCTGAAGGACAGCTACATCCTGACCCCCGACAAGCTGAAGAACGCCAAGCCGGATCTGGCGATCCTGCACCCCCTGCCCCGGGTCAACGAAATCAGCGTCGCCATCGACGACGATCCCCGGGCCTGCTACTTCAAGCAGGTGCTCAACGGCAAATACATGCGTATGGCATTGATTCTCAAACTTCTCAAGGAGGCAGGCAGATTATGAACATTGATTCCATCCAGAACGGCGTGGTCATCGACCACATCCAGGCGGGCCAGGGCATGAAGCTCTACCACCTTTTGAAGCTCGACGAAACCGACCTCTCCGTGGCCATCATCCGGAACGTCAACAGCCGGAAGATGGGCAAGAAGGACATCATCAAGATCGACGCGGACATCCCCGTCAATCTGGACGTGGTGGCCTACGTGGACCCGGGCGCCACCGTGAACATCATCCGCAACGGCGCGCTGGTGGAGAAGCGCCAGATGGCCCTCCCCGAGACCCTGACCGACGTGCTGTTCTGCAAGAACCCCCGGTGCATCACCTCCACCGAGCAGGAGCTGCATCACATCTTCCGGCTCACCGACCGGGAGAAGAAGGTCTACCGCTGCCTCTACTGCGAAACCAAGGCCGGCGGCTGAGAGCAATTGAAAATTGAAAGTTGAAAATTGATAATTGATAATTGACAATTGGCAATTGTTCTGCTTGGAGGACACATGAAAAAAATCGGTATTGTCATGGGCAGCAAGAGCGATCTGCCGGTGGTGCAGAAGGCCATCGACGTTCTCAAGGAGCTGGAGATCCCCTTTGAGGCCCACATCTATTCCGCCCATCGGACCCCCCTGGAGGCCGCGGACTTTGCCCGCACCGCCCGGGACCGGGACTTTGGAGCCATCCTGGCCTTTGCCGGCATGGCCGCCCATCTGGCGGGGGCCATGGCCGCCAACACCACGCTGCCGGTCATCGGCGTGCCCTGCAAGGGCCCGGTCTTTGACGGCATGGACGCTCTGCTGGCCACCGTGCAGATGCCCTCCGGCATCCCCGTGGCCACGGTGGCCGTGAACGGCGGCGCCAACGCCGCCCTGCTGGCCGCCCAGATCCTGGCCGTCACCGACGAAGGCCTGGCCCGCCGTCTGGCGGAAAAGCGGCAGACCGCCGCCGCCGCGGTCCTGGAGCAGGACGCGGCGCTGCAGAATGAAATCATGAAATGAGGTATTATAATATGGAAAACAAGCTCGTATACACCGGCAAAACCAAGAACGTCTACGCCCTGGAAAACGGCAACTATCTGCTGAAATTCAAGGACGACTGCACCGGCAAGGACGGCGTCTTCGATCCCGGCGAGAACTCCGTGGGTCTCACCATCGACGGCGTGGGCGACGTGAATCTCCGGATGTCCATCTACTTCTTCGAGAAGATCAACGCCGCCGGCATCCGCACCCACTACGTCTCCGCCAACCTGCAGGACACCACCATGGAGGTCCTGCCCGCCAAGGTCTTCGGCAAGGGTCTGGAGGTCATCTGCCGCTACAAGGCCGTGGGCTCCTTCCTGCGGCGCTACAGCGAATATATTGAAGAAGGCGCCGATCTGCCCGCCTACGTGGAGACCACCTTCAAGAACGACGCCAAGGGCGACCCCCTGGTCACCAAGGACGGCCTGGTGGTGCTGGGCGTCATGACCGAGAAGCAGTATGACGACATCAAGGCCATGACCCAGAAGATCACCCAGATCGTGGCCGACGACATGAAGGAAAAGGGTCTGGTGCTCTACGACATCAAGTTCGAGTTCGGCTACGACCCCAACGGCGAGGTCATGCTGATCGACGAGATCGCCTCCGGCAACATGCGGGTCTACAAGGACGGCAAGTACATCGACCCCATGACCCTGTCCAAGCTGTTCTTCGCCTGACATTCTATTCAGGCAGTATGCCCGCTCGCAGGGGCGGCTCTTGCCCGCAGGGTGAGCCGCCCGCACGCAGCGAAAGGGAACAGGGATCAGGGAACAGGGAACAGGGAATGTGTATTTCAAATTGCCATTTGAAATACGGATATCGAAATCCCACATCGTCCCGCTCGTGTTTATTTCATTTTCTTTTCCATATCGCCAGATATGGAAAACCCCACCCCTGTTCCCTCGTCCCTGTTCCCTGTTCCCTGGTACCGGAGATTGCCACGGCCGCAAGCGGCCTCGCAATGACGCAGCAGGCTGTTCCCCAGTCTCTATTCCCTATTTCCAACCCCTAACCCCATCCCCAATCCCTATCTCAGGAGGAACCCCCATGGGAGGCTTTTTCGGCATCACATCCACCCGTGACTGCATGGCTGACGTGTTCTTCGGCACCGACTACCATTCCCACCTCGGCACCAGCCGGGGCGGCATGGCGGCCTATGACCCGGAGATCGGCCTGCAGCGCAAGATCCACAGCATTGAAAACGCGCCCTTCCGGACCCGTTTCGAGCATATCTTTGAGGAAATGCAGGGCACGGCGGCCATCGGCTCCATCAGCGACTCCGAGCCCCAGCCCCTGCTGATCCGCTCCAACCACGGCACCTACGCCGTCTGCATGATCGGCCGGATTAACAACGCCGACGAGCTCATCGACCGGTATCTCTCCTTCTCCGGCGGCCACTTTGACGCCAAGACCGGCGGCAAGGTCAACGCCGTGGAGCTGCTGGCGGCCCTGATCGACCAGAAAACCAGCTTCGCCGAGGGCATCCGCTTTGCCCAGAAGTCCATTGAAGGCACCGCCTCCATTCTGATCCTGGAGGACGACGGCACCCTCATCGCCGCCCGGGACCGGCTGGGCCGGCTCCCCGTCACCGTGGGCAGGCGGGAGGACGGCTACGCGGTGTCCTTTGAGTCCTTCGCCTATGAAAAGCTTGGCTTCACCTTTGAAAAGGAGCTGGGCCCCGGGGAGATCGTGGCCATCACCCCCCAGGGCATGACCCAGCTCCGGGCCCCCGGCAAGGAAAAGCGGATCTGCTCCTTCCTCTGGAGCTACTACGGCTACCCCACCTCCACCTATGAGGGGGTCAACGTGGAGGCCATGCGCTACCGCAACGGCGCCCTTCTGGCCAAGGCCGACCGGAACCGGGAGGACGTTCAAAACGTGGACTACGTGGGCGGCGTCCCAGACTCCGGCACCCCCCACGCCATCGGCTACGCCAACGAAAGCGGCAAGCACTTTGCCCGGGCCTTCATCAAATACACCCCCACCTGGGCCCGCAGCTTCATGCCCCCCGCCCAGGTGGACCGGAACACCATCGCCAAGATGAAGCAGATCCCCGTGAAGGAGCTCATCAAGGATCAGAATCTGCTCTTTGTGGACGACTCCATCGTCCGGGGCACTCAGCTCCGGGAGACCGTGGAATTCCTCTATGAAAACGGGGCCAAATCCGTCCACATGCGCTCCGCCTGCCCCCCCATCATGTTCGGCTGCAAGTATCTGAACTTCTCCCGGGCCACCTCCGACCTGGAGCTGATCGCCCGGCGGGTGATCCTGGAGCTGGAGGGCGAGAAGGGCTTTGACCACCTGGAGGAGTATTCCGACGGCGCCACCGAACGGGGCAAGCGGCTCCGGGAGGCCATCTGCGAGAGGTTCCACTTCTCTTCTCTGGATTTTCAGTCGCTGGAGGGGGTCATTCAGGCCATCGGCCTGCCCGAATGCGACCTTTGCACCTACTGCTGGAACGGAAAGGAATAGACCATGAACGAAATTTCCAGATCTGAAGCCTACGCCGCCGCCGGCGTAGACATCACCGCCGGCTACAAGGCCGTGGAGCTGATGAAGCGCCACATTGCCCGGACCATGACCCCCGGGGTCTGCTCCGACGTGGGCGGCTTCGGCGGCCTGTTCGAGCTGGATCTCGAAGGCATCCGCAAGCCGGTGCTGGTTTCCGGCACCGACGGCGTGGGCACCAAGCTCAAGCTGGCCTTTTTGATGGACAAGCATGACACCGTGGGCATCGACTGCGTGGCCATGTGCGTCAACGACGTGATCTGCTGCGGCGCCAAGCCCCTGTTCTTCCTGGACTACATCGCCTGCGGCAAAAACGTCCCCGAACGGATCGAGAGCCTGGTCAAGGGCGTCTGCGACGGCTGCGTCCAGGCAGGCTGCGCCCTGATCGGCGGCGAGACCGCCGAAATGCCCGGCTTCTATCCCGTGGACGAATACGACCTGGCGGGCTACGCCACCGGCCTTGTGGACAAGGACCGGATCCTCCGGAACGAGACCATGGAGCCCGGGGACGTGGTGATCGCCCTGCCCTCCAGCGGCGTCCACTCCAACGGCTTCTCCCTGGTCCGCAAGGTCTTCGACGTGGAGCACGCGGAGCTCAAGGCCCCTGTGGCCGCCCTGGGCGGAAAATCCCTGGGCGAGACTCTGCTGACCCCCACGAAGATCTACGTCAAGCCCGTGCTGGCCCTGCTGGAGCAGGTCCGGGTCCGGGGCATTTCCCACATCACCGGCGGCGGCTTCTATGAAAACATTCCCCGGATGATCCCCCAGGGCCTCTGCGCCCGGATCCGGGAGGCCGACGTCCGGGTCCTGCCCATCTTCGACCTGATCGCCGAGACCGGGAAGATCTCCCGCCGGGACATGTTCAACACCTTCAACATGGGCGTGGGCATGGCCATTGTGGTGCCGAAGGCCGAGGCGGAGCTGGCCCTGTCCATCCTCCGCGAACAGGGCGAGGACGCCTACTGCATCGGTGAGATCACCGAGGGCGACCAGAGGATCGTCCTATGCTGAGCCAAACGTGCCGGGTCGCGGTGCTGGTCTCCGGGGGCGGCACCAATCTCCAGGCCATTCTGGACGCCCAGGCCGCCGGGAGCATCTCCCACGGGGAGGTGGCTCTGGTGGTCTCCAACAACCGGCACGCCTACGCCCTGGAGCGGGCGGCCAAGGCCGGCATCCCCGCCAAGGTCCTGCTGCGGCAGGAGCTGGGGGGCCAGGCAGGCTTTGAGGCCGCCCTGGAGCAGGCCCTCCGGGGGGCCCGGATCGACCTGATCGTGCTGGCGGGCTTTTTGACCATCCTCTCTCCGGACTTTGCCCGCCGCTGGGACCGGCGGATCCTCAACGTCCACCCGGCCCTGATCCCCGCCTTCTGCGGCAAGGGCTATTACGGCCTGCGGGTCCACGAGGAGGCCCTGCGCCGGGGCGTGAAGGTCACCGGCGCCACGGTACACTTTGTCAACGAGATCCCCGACGGGGGCGAGATCCTGCTGCAGAAGGCGGTGGAGGTCCTCCCCGGGGACACCCCCGAAACCCTCCAGCGCCGGGTCATGGAGCAGGCGGAATGGATCCTGCTGCCGAAAGCAATCGAAATAGTATCCGCTGAAATCCTTTCAGGAGCATGATATGAGCGAAATGAACATTTACGAAACTCCTTCCATTGCGGAACGGGTCCGCGGCAATTCCTATCCCGGCCGGGGCATCGTTCTGGGTCTGACCGCCGACGGCACCCGGGCCCTGGCCGCCTATTTCATCATGGGCCGCAGCGCCAACTCCCGGAACCGGATCTTCACGGTAAAGCAGGGAGAGGTCTTCACCGAGCCCTTCGACGTTTCCAAGGTCCAGGACCCCAGCCTCATCATCTACGCCGCCATCCGGCAGCTGGATAACCGGCTGATCGTCACCAACGGCAACCAGACCGACACGGTCTACGCCGGCCTTGCCGCGGGGAAGTCCTTCTCCGAGGCCCTGGAATCCCGGTGCTTCGAGCCGGACGGCCCCAACTTCACCCCCCGGATCAGCGGTCTTCTGACCCTGGATCCGGAGCAGCCCCGCTATGAGATGAGCATTCTCAAGAGCATCGACGCCGCGGGCTCCGACTGCGCCCGCTACACCTTCTCTTATCCCGCCAAGCCGGGCCTGGGCCACTTCCTCCACACCTATCTGGGGGACGGCAGCCCCATCCCCACCTTCTGCGGGGAGCCGGAGCGGATTTCCCTGGGCAACGACGTGGACGGCTTCACCGCCGCGCTCTGGGAGGCCCTGGATCCGGACAACAAAATCTCCCTCTACGTCCGCACGGTGGAGCTGAAAACCGACTGGACCGAGGAGCGGCTGATCAACAAGAACCAACAGGAGGCCCTATGAAGGAATTTGAACTGAAATACGGCTGCAACCCCAACCAGAAGCCCGCCCGGATCTTTATGGCGGACGGCTCCGACCTCCCGGTGGAGATCCTCAACGGCCGCCCCGGCTACATCAATTTTCTGGACGCTCTGAACTCCTGGCAGCTTGTCAAGGAGCTGAAGGAAGCCACCGGTCTTCCGGCGGCCGCCTCCTTTAAGCATGTGAGCCCCACCTGCGGCGCTTTGGGTCTGCCCCTGCCGGAGCCGCTGAAGCGGGCCTGCTTTGTGGACGACGTCCCGGGGCTGGACGAGAATCCCCTGGCCTGCGCCTACGCCAGAGCCCGGGGCGCCGACCGGATGTGCTCCTTCGGCGACTGGGTGGCCCTCTCCGATCCCTGCGACGCCCTCACCGCCAGCCTCATCAAGCGGGAGGTCTCCGACGGCGTCATTGCCCCGGGCTATACCCCGGAGGCCCTGGAGATCCTGAAAACCAAGCGCAAGGGCGGCTACAACGTGATCCGCATCGACCCGGCCTATGTGCCCGCGGTGCAGGAACGGAAGCAGGTCTTCGGCGTCACCTTTGAGCAGGGCCGGAACAACTTCAAGATCGACCGGGACCTGCTGCATCACATCGTCACCGAGAACCAGGACCTGCCGGAAGCGGCGGCCCGGGATCTGCTGGTGGCCCTGATCACCCTGAAATACACCCAGTCCAACTCCGTCTGCTTCGCCTATGACGGCCAGGCCATCGGCGTGGGAGCGGGACAGCAGTCCCGGATCCATTGCACCCGGCTGGCGGGCTCCAAGGCGGACACCTGGTTCCTGCGGCAGTCCGAGCAGGTGCTGAACCTGCCCTTCCGCCCGGATCTGGGCCGGCCGGACCGGGACAACGTCATCGACGGCTACATCAACCAAAATGAAGAGGACGTCTGCGCCGAGGGGATCTGGCAGCGGTATTTCACCCGCCGGCCCGAACCCTTCACCCGGGAGCAGCAGCGGGCGTATCTGGATACGGTCCGGGGCGTGGCCCTGGGCAGCGACGCCTTCTTCCCCTTCTCCGACAACATCGAGCGGGCCTTCCGCAGCGGCGTGACCTACGTGGCCGAGCCCGGCGGCTCCATCCGGGACGACGCGGTGATCGAGGCCTGCAACCGCCACGGCATGGTGCTGTGCTTCACCGGGATGAGACTGTTCCACCACTAATTCAATTGATAATTGAGAATTGAGAATTGAGAGTTGAAAAGTTAATGTGTTTTTCAGATTGCAATCTGAAAAACTCCACAATTCTCAATTCTCACTTCTCAATTCTCAATTCGAAGTCTGTCTGCTTTTCGATAGAAGGAACTGGAGAGAATATGAAAATCTTAGTCATCGGCGGCGGCGGCAGAGAGCACGCCATCGTCAAAAAGCTGAAGGAAAATCCCGCGGTCACGGCGCTGTATTGCCTGCCCGGCAACGGAGGCATCGCCCGGGACGCGGTTTGCGTCAATATTTCCGCCACGGATCTGGAGGGCATCCTGGCCTTCGCCCGGGCGCAGAACATCGACTATGCCGTGGTGACCCCCGACGATCCCCTGGCCCTGGGGGCGGTGGATCTGCTGGAGGCGGCGGGGATTCCCTGCTTCGGCCCCCGGAAAAACGCCGCCGTCATCGAAGCCAGCAAGGTCTTCGCCAAGGAGCTGATGAAGCGGTACGGCATCCCCACCGCCCGCTATGAGACCTTCGAGGATCTGGAGGCCGCCCTGGCCTATGTGGAGACCGCGCCCCTGCCCACGGTGGTGAAGGCCGACGGTCTGGCCCTGGGCAAGGGCGTGCTGATCGCCCAGACCCGGGAGGAGGCCCGCGCCGCGGTCCGGGCCATGCTGGCCGACAGGCGGTTCGGCAAGAGCGGCGAGCGCATCGTCATCGAGGAATTTTTGGAGGGGCCGGAGATCTCGGTGCTCTCCTTCACCGACGGCAGGACCCTGGTGCCCATGGTCTCCTCCATGGACCACAAGCGGATCGGCGAGGGCGACACCGGCCTGAACACCGGCGGCATGGGCACCGTGGCCCCGAACCCCTATTACACCCCCGAGGTGGCCCGGCGCTGCATGGAGGAGATCTTCCTGCCCACGATCCGGGCCATGGCCGCGGAGGGCCGGCCCTTCAAGGGCTGCCTCTACTTCGGCCTGATGCTGACCAAGGACGGGCCCAAGGTCATCGAGTACAACTGCCGCTTCGGAGACCCGGAGACCCAGGTGGTGCTGCCCCTGCTGAAAACCGATCTGCTGACGGTGATGCAGGCGGTCACCGCCGGCCGGCTGGCGGACTGCCCCGTGGAATTCGACACAGGGGCCGCGGCCTGCGTGATCATGGCCTCCAGGGGCTACCCGGAGCACTACGAAAAGGGCTATCCCATCACGATCCCCGACGAGCTGACCGACGCGGTCTACGTGGCCGGCGCCAAGGAACAGAACGGTCAGCTTGTCACCTCCGGAGGCCGGGTGCTGGGCGTCACCGCCACAGCCCCGGACCTGCAGGCCGCCCTGGACCTGGCCTACGCCCGGGTGGCCTCCATTCACTTTGACAACGCCTATTATCGCCGGGACATCGGCAAACGCGCCCTTGCGGCCAAGGAGAACTGATGGTTTACAGAATTTTTGCAGAGAAAAAGCCCCCCTTTGCCCAGGAGGCCCAGGGCCTTCTGCGGGAGCTCACCGGCTTTTTGGGGGTCACCGGCCTGGAACAGGTCCGGATCCTGAACCGCTACGATGCGGAAAACATCACCCAAGCGCTCTTTGAAGCGGCGATCCCCACGGTCTTTTCCGAGCCCCAGGTGGACGTCGCCTGCCGGACCCCGGCCCTCGACGGCGCCGCCGCGGTCTTCGCGGTGGAATTCCTGCCCGGTCAGTTTGACCAGCGGGCGGATTCCGCGGCCCAGTGCATCCAGCTCATGGCCCAGTGTGACCGGCCCCTGATCCGGTCGGCCAAGGTCTACGCCCTCTACGGGTCCGTGTCCCAAGAGGAGCTGGCCCGGATCAAAAAGCACGTCATCAACCCGGTGGAGGCCCGGGAGGCCGCGCTGGACCTGCCCGAGACCCTGAAAACCGACTACGCCGTCCCCCCCGCCGTGAAGACCCTGGAGGGCTTCCGGACCCTGGACGAAGCGGGTCTGGCGGGGATGATCCGGGACTACGGCCTGGCCATGGACGAGGCGGACATCGCCTTCTGCCGGGACTGGTTCCGCAGGGAGGGCCGGGATCCCACCGTCACCGAGCTGAAAATGCTGGACACCTACTGGTCCGACCACTGCCGCCACACCACCTTCCTCACCGTCATCGACGAGGCCCGGTTCGCGGACCCGGAGATCCAGAAAACCTACGAGGACTACCTGGCCCTGCGGAAGACCCTGGGCAGGAAAAAGCCCGCCTGTCTCATGGACCTGGCCACCATCGCGGCCAAGGCCCTTCGCAGGCAGGGCAAGCTGGACAGCCTGGACGAATCCGAGGAGATCAACGCCTGCACCGTGAAGATCGACATCACGGTGGACGGGGAACCCCAGAAATGGCTGCTCCTCTTTAAGAACGAAACCCACAACCATCCCACGGAGATCGAGCCCTTCGGCGGCGCCGCCACCTGCATCGGCGGCGCGATCCGGGACCCCCTCTCCGGCAGATCCTACGTCTACGGCGCCATGCGGGTCACCGGCGCGGCGGATCCCACGGCCCCCGTGTCGGAGACCATCCCCGGCAAGCTGCCCCAGCGGAAGATCGTCACCTCCGCCGCGGCAGGCTATTCCTCCTACGGCAATCAGATCGGCCTGGCCACCGGCCTGGTGGAGGAGCTCTACCATCCCGGCTACGCCGCCAAGCGGATGGAGATCGGCGCGGTGATCGCCGCTGCCCCCCGGGAAAACGTCCGCCGGGAGCGGCCCATCCCCGGGGATCTGGTGATCCTGCTGGGCGGCTCCACCGGCCGGGACGGCATCGGCGGCGCCACCGGCGCCTCCAAGGCCCACAACGCCCACTCGGTGGAGACCTGCGGGGCCGAGGTCCAGAAGGGCAACGCCCCCGAGGAGCGGAAGCTCCAGCGGCTGTTCCGGAATCCCGAGGCCGCCCGCCTCATCAAGCGCTGCAACGACTTCGGCGCCGGCGGCGTCAGCGTGGCCATCGGCGAGCTGGCTGACGGCCTGGAAATCGACCTGAACGCCGTCCCCCGGAAGTATGAGGGTCTGGACGGCACCGAGCTGGCCATCTCCGAATCCCAGGAGCGGATGGCCGTGGTGGTGGACAAGGCTGACGCGGCCCGCTTCCTGGAGCTGGCCGAGGCCGAAAACCTCCAGGCCTGCGTGGTGGCCTCCGTCACCGAAGCCCCCCGGCTGGTGATGCACTGGAACGGCCAGACCGTGGTGGATCTGAGCCGGGAATTCCTGGACTCCAACGGGGCCGACAAGCACATCGAGATCGAGGCCGCCGCTCCCAATTGGCAGGCGCCCGCAGCCCCGGCGGATTTCGCCGCCGCCTGCGGCCGGATCGCGGAGGATCTGAACCTCTGCTCCCACCGGGGCCTGTCGGAGCGCTTCGACGCCACCATCGGCGCTGGCACCGTGCTGATGCCCTTTGGCGGCAAATATCAGCTGACCCCCATCCAGGCCATGGTCCACAAGATCTCCGTGGAGCGGGGCCATACCGACGACTGCTCCCTGATGGCCTTCGGCTTCGACCCGTATCTCTCTGAACAGAGCCCCTACCACGGGGCCTATCTGGCGGTGGTGGACTCCGCTGCCAAGCTGGTGGCCTCCGGCGCGGCCTTCGAGGACGTGTGGCTCACCTTCCAGGAGTATTTTGAAAAGCCGGGCCACGATCCAAAGCGCTGGGGCAAGCCCCTTTCCGCCCTGCTGGGCGCCTACCGGGCCCAGCTGGATCTGGGCATCGCCGCCATCGGCGGCAAGGACTCCATGTCCGGCAGCTTCGAAAAGCTGGACGTGCCGCCCACCTTAGTGAGCTTCGCCGTCACCACCGATCAAGTCCAACACATGCAGTCGCCGGAGTTCAAGGCAGCGGGCCACCACGTGGTGCTGCTGGCCCCGGATCGGGACGAAAACGGCCTTCCCAGACCCGAATCCCTGCTTTCCCTCTTCCGCCGGATCACCGCCCTGCAGCGGGCCGGACAGATCTGCGCCTGCTGGGCCGTCGGCGCCGGCGGCATTCTGGAGGGCGTGGTCAAGATGGCCTTCGGCAACGGCCTGGGCTTCCGGTTTGAAGCCGGCCTCTCCCCGGCGGAGCTGCTGAAGAAGCAGTACGGCTCCTTCCTTGTGGAGCTGACGGAGCCCATCTCCGAAGGGACCCGCCTGGGCGTCACCACCCCGGAGCCGGACTTCGTCTGCGGGGAAACCCGGGTGGACGGCAAGGCCCTGCTTCGCCGCTGGGAGGACCGGCTGGAGGACGTCTATCCCTGCAACATCGAACAAAAAGCGGATCCGATCCCGGAGCTGGCCTATGAAACCAGGGAGCGCCGGGCCCCGGCCCTCCGCTGCGTCCGGCCTCGGGTTCTGATCCCCGCCTTCCCCGGCACCAACTGCGAATACGACAGCGCCAAGGCGGTGCTGGACGCCGGCGCGGAGCCGGAAATCTTAGTCATCAACAACCGGACCCCCGAGGGGATCCGTCGGTCTGTGGACCGGTTCGCCCAGCGGCTGAAGGAAGCCCAGATGATCTTCATCCCCGGCGGCTTCTCCGGCGGCGACGAGCCCGAGGGCAGCGGCAAGTTCATCACGGCCTTCTTCCGGAACGCCGCGGTCAAGGCCGGGGTCACCGACCTGCTGGACCGCCGGGACGGCCTGATTCTGGGCGTCTGCAACGGCTTCCAGGCCCTGATCAAGCTGGGTCTGGTGCCCTACGGAAAAATCCTGGAGACCGACGAGACCATGCCCACCCTGACCTACAACGTCATCGGCCGGCACCAGTCCCGGATCGTCCGGACCCGGATCGTCTCCACCAAGTCCCCCTGGCTGTCCAAGCTGCAGGTGGGCGAGATCGTGAACGTGCCCATCTCCCACGGCGAGGGCCGGTTCATCGCCTCCGACGAGGTGCTGTCCCGGCTGATCCAAAACGGCCAGATCGCCACCCAGTACGTGGACCTGGAGGGCCGGGCCACCTCTGACATCCGCTGCAACCCCAACGGCTCCGTGCTGGCTGTGGAGGGCATCACCTCCCCCGACGGCCGGGTCCTGGGCAAGATGGGTCACTCCGAGCGCATCGGCGCGGGCCTGTACAAAAACGTCCCCGGCAACTATGACGCGCATCTGTTTGAGGCTGCCGTCGCATACTTCAAGGGTATCTGAAAGGAGAAAGAACATGGCAACCTTTATCACCGAACCCTCCCGTACCTTCCATGAGTATCTGTTGATTCCCGGCTATTCCTCCGCGGAATGCATCCCCGCCAACGTCAGCCTCAAGACCCCTCTGGTCCGGTATCGCAAGGGTGAGACCCCCGCCATCTCCCTGAACATCCCCATGGTCTCCGCCATCATGCAGGCGGTCTCCGACGACCGGATGGCCGTGGCTCTGGCCACCCAGGGCGGCGTCAGCTTCATCTTCGGCTCCCAGTCTGTGCAGAGCGAGGCCGCCATGGTCAAGCGGGCCAAGGACTACAAGGCCGGCTTCGTCCGCAGCGACTCCAACCTGCGGCCGGATCAGACCCTGGCGGACGTGATCGCCCTCCGGGAACGGACCGGCCACTCCACCATGGCCGTCACCGACGACGGCACCCCCGAGGGGAAGCTGGTGGGCATCGTCACCAGCCGGGATTACCGGGTCAGCCGCATGGGCCCCGAAACCAGGGTGGAAACCTTTATGACCCCCCTGGAAAAGCTGATCTGGGCCCCGGAGGGCACCAGCCTCAAGGAGGCCAACGACATCATCTGGGACCACAAGCTGAACTCCCTGCCCATCATCAACAAGGCGGGCCAGCTCTGCCATCTGGTGTTCCGGAAGGACTACGACTCCCACAAGCAGAACCAGAACGAGCTGCTGGATGACCACAAGCGCTATGTGGTGGGCGCCGGCATCAACACCCGGGACTATGAGACCCGGGTCCCGGCTCTGATCGAGGCGGGCGCGGACGTGCTGTGCATCGACTCCTCCGAGGGCTTCTCCGAGTGGCAGAAGCGGACCCTGGCCTGGATCCGGGCCAACTACGGCGACAGCGTCAAGGTGGGCGCCGGCAACGTGGTGGACGCCGAGGGCTTCCGCTTCCTGGCGGACTGCGGCGCCGACTTCGTGAAGGTGGGCATCGGCGGCGGCTCCATCTGCATCACCCGGGAGACCAAGGGCATCGGCCGGGGCCAGGCCACGGCTCTGATCGACGTCTGCAAGGCCCGGGACGAGTATTTCCTGGAAACCGGCGTCTACGTCCCCGTCTGCTCCGACGGCGGCATCGTCTATGACCATCACATCGCTCTGGCCCTGGCCATGGGCGCGGACTTCATCATGCTGGGCCGGTACTTCGCCCGGTTTGACGAGAGCCCCTCCAACAAGGTCTCCATCAACGGCACCTACTACAAGGAATACTGGGGCGAGGGCTCCGCCCGGGCCCGGAACTGGCAGCGCTACGACATGGGCGGCGAGAAGAAGCTGTCCTTCGAGGAGGGCGTGGATTCCTACGTACCCTACGCCGGCACCCTGCGGGACAACGTGGCCATGACCCTGAGCAAGGTCAAGTCCACCATGTGCAACTGCGGCGCCCTGACCATCCCGGAGTTCCAGCAGAAGGCCAAGCTGACCCTGGTCTCCGCCACCTCCATCGTGGAGGGCGGCGCCCACGACGTGATCCGCAAGGAAGCGGGCCCCACGGTGAAATAACCCTACAACCGCACGGCAAAAACAGGCCGGTTTCCCCATTGGGAAACCG
>CACXJE010000012.1 GCA_902767915.1 Oscillospiraceae bacterium
GAAAGGAGGCGCGGCCTTGCTGAAGCATTTTCATCTGACCCGGCGGCAGTGGATCGCCGCCCTCAAATGGACCATCTATGCCCTTATGCTGCTGCTGGTGCTGATCATTCAGGACGTGGTGCTGTCCAAGCATCCCCCCTTCGGCCGCAGCCTGCAGCCGGTGCCGGTCTATATCGTCTGCGTCTGTGTCCGGGAGGGGCCCGAGCGGGGCGGCCTGTTCGCACTGATCGCCTCGGTGTTCTGGTGCCTGTCCGGGGCGGACTACGGCAACCTTTCGGTGGCCCTCCTGCCCATCGGCTCCATTCTGGGGGCGGTGCTGTGCCGGGCGGTGCTGACGGTGCGGTTCCTGCCCACCTTTTTGTGCTGCGCCGCGGTGTGCCTGTTAAATGACTCGGTGATCTTCGCCTTTAAGCTGGTGCTCACCGCCGTCAGCCCGGATCAATACTATCGGATGCTGCTGCCCGGCTGGGCCCTGTCCCTGCTGTCGGTGCCGGTGCTGTATTTCCCGGTGAAGGCCATCAGCAGAATAGGAGGCCGAAATGACCTATAATCTCAAGCTTCGGATCGGTCTGTTTCTGACCTTCTTCGGCCTGCTGATCGGCCTGTATGCCTACCGGCTGATCCAGCTCCAGGTGGTTTTGCCCGAAAAAACCGACACCTCCGCCGTGGGCACCTTCACCTACGACACCCGGGTCACCGCGGCCCGGGGCGAGATCCTGGACCGGAACGGCAACGTGCTGATCTCCAACCGGGCCAGCTACAACCTGATCCTGATCAACTACGCCCTGTTCAACTCCTCCAACCCCAACGAGTCCCTGCGGCAGCTGTCGAATCTGGGGCGGGAGCTGTATATCGACTTCACCGACCACCTGCCCGTCACCAAGGAAAAGCCCTACGAATACACCACCTCGGAATTCAACGACACCTGGAACGGCTATTTCCGCACCTTCCTGCGGCAGAACCGCTGGGATTCCGACGTGTCCGCCGCCCAGCTCATCAAGCTGATGCGGACCCGGTTCCGCATCCCCAACGACTGGACCGACGAGGAGGTCCGGGGGGTGCTGGGGCTCCGCTACGAGCTGGATCTGCGGAACTATATCAATTCCCTGCCTACCTACACCCTCCTGTCCGACATTGAGGACACCTCCCAGCTCACCGAGCTTACCGAGCTGAACATCCCCGGCATGCAGGTGCAGTCCAGCACCATCCGGGAGTACAACACCGTCTACGCCGCCCACATTCTGGGCCGGACCGGCCCGATCTTCGCCGAGGAGTGGGACGACTACAAGGACAAGGGCTACGCCATGGACGCCCGGGTGGGCAAGGAGGGCCTGGAAAAGGCCTTCGAGGAGGAACTTCACGGCACCGACGGCGTTCTGCGCACCACCGTGGACCGGGACGGCAACATCATCTCCCAGCAGTATGTGGTGGAGCCCAAGGCCGGCTCCAACGTGGAGACCACCCTGGACATCAATCTGCAGATGACCACCGAGGAGGCCCTGAAGAACTATATCCTGAGCCTCCGGGAAACCGGCGTGGGCAGAAACCAGGAGGGCAAGGACGCCGAGGGCGGCGCCTGCGTGGTGCTGGATATTAAGACCGGCGCGGTGCTGGCCAGCGCCTCCTATCCCACCTTCAACCCGGCCACCTTCTCCGAGGACTATGAGGAGCTGGCGGCAGACAAGTACTCGCCCATGTTCAACCGGGCCCTGCTGCAGGCCTATCCCCCCGGCTCCACCTACAAGATGAGCACCGCCATCGCGGCTTTGAACAACCACGTGATCTCCAACATGACCACCGTGGAGGACCGGGGCATCTACGACTACTACGAGGACTACCAGCCCGCCTGTTATCTCTACACCGCGAGCCACACCACCCACGGCGTCATCAACTGCGCCCAGGCGCTGGAGGTCTCCTGCAACTACTTCTTCTACGAGGTGGGCCGACTCACCGGCTGGCGGAAAATGGACGAGACCGCCAAGGCCCTGGGTCTGGGAGAGCCCACCGGCGTGGAGCTGCCGGAGACCACCGGCTGGCGTGCCAATCCGGACTCCAAAAAGGCCCTCTATGACGATCCCGGTCTGCAGGTCTTCACCGACGGCGACACCATCTCCATGGCCATCGGCCAGTCGGAAAACCGGTTCTCGCCCATGCAGCTGGCAGTCTACACCGCCGCCCTGGCCAACCGGGGCACCCGCTACAAGGCCACCTTCCTGAACCGGATCATCTCCGCCGACTACCAGACCCTGCTCTATGAGATGGAGCCCACGGTGGAAAACCGGTTCTATATCACTGAGGAGGCCTATGAGGTCTATACCTCCGGTATGCGGATGGCGGTCACCGAGCCCAACGGCACCGCCAACAAGGTCTTCGGCAACTACGCCGTGCCGGTCTGCGCCAAGACCGGCACCGCCCAGCACGGCGCCGCCGGCTCCGACCACGCCTCCTTTGTCTGCTACGCCCCCGCCGACGACCCCCAGATCGCCATCGCCATCTACGTGGAAAAGGGCGCCAACGGCGGCAACCTGGGCAATATTGCCAAGGCCATCTTTGACGTCTACTTTGCCACCGAATACGAAAACGACACCGTCAAGCCGGAAAACGAACTGAATTAACACAGAGCTGCCAAAGCCGCTGGGCCTGCTGCTCTGCCGGAAAAAGGAATATTAATATTGTAAACAGATAAACAGAACCGGCCGACGCTTCTTTTCGGAAGCGTCGGCCGGTTCTGTATGTGTGGGAGTGTTCAAATCGGGATTTGTGGGGCTGCGCCCGTAGGGGCCGATGCCCACATCGGCCCTCACGCTGATCCGGGGTAGGGCCGATGTGGGCATCGGCCCCTACGAATTGAAATCGCCAAATCCGAATTTGCAAAACGCAGGTATTGTCAACGATCAATTGTCAGCTGCTTCGCCAGCGCCAGCAGGGCTTCCCGCTGGTTTTCCGCCTCGCCGTTCAGCACCGCCTCCAGAAGCTGATCCAAAAGCCGGCCCATGGCCGGGCCAGGAGCCATTCCCAGAGCCAGCAGATCGCCGCCCTTCACCGCAAGCGTTTTCAGAGACACGCACTGGTCCCGGGCGATCAGCTCCCGGGCCAGAGCCTCCAGCCGGTCGCAGACCGCCGCCCGGCCCCGATAGGCCGGGGCATGGGCCAGGGAATCCCCCCGCTTCAGATCCAGCAGCCGGAAGAAGTCCGCTTCTCCCAGGCGGTTCAGGAGCTTTTTCACCGCTTTTTCAGCCGACTCCTCCGGCGGGTCGATCGGATAGTCGTGGAGGGCTGTCAGCTGAGTCACCCGACGGATCGTGTCCTTGTCAAAGCGGAGCCGGGTCAAAATCTCCTCGGCCATCCGGGCGCTGACCTTGGCGTGACCGTAGAAGTGGCCGGTTCCGGCGGCGTCCAGAGTGAAGCAGGCGGGCTTGCCCACATCGTGCAGCAGGGCGGACCAGCGGGTCAGCCTGTCCGGCCGCACCGCGGCGCAGGCCGCGGCGCTGTGGGCCAGCACGTCATAGCAGTGGTATTTGCTCCGCTGGTCAAGACCCGCCATGGCCCGCAGCTCCGGGACCGGCACTGCCAGGATGGGCCAATAGCCGTTCACCACCCGTTCCACGGCGGGGCCGCAGAGGAGCTTGGTCAGCTCCGCGGCGATCCGTTCCCGGCTCACATGCTCCAGCAGCTGCCGTTGGGCCAGGGCCGCGGCGGCGGTGTCCGGGTGGATGGAGAAATCCAGGGTCGAAGCAAACCTCAGGGCCCGGAGGATCCGCAGGGCGTCCTCGTCAAAGCGGCGCTCCGGCTCTCCCACGCAGCGAATCACCCGGTTTTTCAGATCCGCCTGACCGTTGAAGCAGTCCACCAGCCCCAGGTCCGGGTGCCAGGCCATGGCGTTGACCGTGAAGTCCCGGCGGGCCAGGTCGTCCTCCAGCCTGGGGGTGAAGCAGACCGCGTCGGGATGCCGGTGGTCGGAGTAGGACAGGTCCCGTCGATAGGTGGTGATCTCCAGGGGCAGGCCCTCCCGCAGCACCGTGACGGTGCCGTGCCTGAGACCGGTCTCGATGATCCGTTCCCCGGCAAAGACCGCCTCCACCTGCGCCGGCGTCGCGGAGGTGGTGATGTCGAAATCCCCGGGCGTCCGGCCCATCAGCAGATCCCGGACGCAGCCCCCCACCAGGAAGGCCTCATTCCCGGCGGTATTCAGTTGTTTCAGGGCGGCAAGCGCCGGCCGCGGGATCATTTCTTTCATTGGAATCTCCATGGGGCGAAATTAAGAATTGAGAGTTGAGAATTGAGAATTGAGAATGAAATGTGTTTTGCAAATTGCAATTTGCAAAACTCCGACCCTGTTCCCTGTTCCCTAGTCCCTGTTCCCTAGTCCCTATTTTTTATTCTTCTCCATCCACTTCGCCAGGGCGTCGGCCATGGCGGAGTTTTTTTCTGCCTTCTGCTCCTGCTGGGCCATATAGCGGCGGACGTCGGATTTGCCGGCCTCGAAGTCCGAGAGCTTCTCCCGGTAGCCGCAGGCGCAGGCGAAGGTCTGCTTGTCTCCCTCGCCCCAGAGCTCCAGCTTCTTGTGGCAGTTGGGGCAGCGGGCGTTGGTGACTTGGGTGGTCCGCTTCCGGAAGCCGCATTCCCGGTCCGGGCAGACCAGCAGCTCCCCCCGCTTGTCCTTTACCAGAAGCAGCAGCTTGCCGCATTCCGGGCAGGGCTTCCGGGTCTGGTTGTCGTGGGTGTAGGTGGCGTCGCTGGCCTTCACGTCGGCCACCAGCTTCGTTGCGTACTTCCGCATCTGGGCCACAAAGTCCGCGTCCCGCTCCTGGCCCTTGGCGATCCGGGCCAGCCGGTCCTCCCATTGTGCGGTCAGCGCCGCGCTGCGCAGCTCCGCCGGGGCCAGCTGCACCAGCTGGATCCCCTTGGAGGTGGGCACCAGGGTCTTGCCCTGGCGCTCGATATAGAAGGCAGAGAACAGCTTTTCAATGATGTCCGCCCGGGTGGCGGGGGTGCCCAGGCCGGAGGTCTCCTGCAGGATCTTCTGCAGGTTCTTGTCCGCCACCTGGGAAACCGGATGCTCCATGGCGGTCAGCAGGGTGGCCTCGGTGTACCGGGCCGGAGGCGCGGTCTTGCCGGTGGTGAGCCGGAGCTTCCGGACCTTGAGCCGCTGGCCCTTTTGCAGGTCCGGCAGCCGCTGCTGCTCCTCCTCGGTCTCGTCGTCCTCGTCCTCCAGGGCGGCAAAGTTCTTGTCGTAGGCTGCCTTCCAGCCCTGATCCAGCACCCGCCTGCCCGCGGCGGTGAAGGTCTGATCTCCGATCTTTACGGTCAGACGGATCTCCTCATATTCAAAGGGGGGCATCAGCACCGCCAGGAAGCGGCGGACCACCAGATCATAGATATTTTTCTCCGGGCCGGTGAGTTCATACAGGGACGCCGCCTCCTCGGTGGGGATGATGGCGTGGTGGTCGGTGACCTTGGCGTTGTTCACCAGGTACTTGGTCTGGAAGGGCTTTTTCCGCTGGACAGCCCAGGCCAGCTCCTTGTATTCCGCCTGGGCCACCGCCCGGAGCCGGTCCGGCAGGGTGGGCACCACGTCGTCGGAGATGTAGCGGCTGTCGGTCCGGGGATAGGTCAGGGCCTTGTGCCGCTCATAGAGGCTCTGCATCAGGTTCAGGGTCTCCTTGGCGGAGTAGGCGTATTTCTTGTTGGCGTCCCGCTGGAGCTCCGTCAGGTCGTAGGCCGCCGGGGGCGGGGTCATCTTCCGCATTTTGGAGATCTGGGTGATGACGGCCTCCTTGCCCTCGCAGGCCTTCAACAGCCGTTCCAGCTTTTCCCTGTCGAAGGTGCGGCCACTGCCCTTCTCGTCCTTCCAGGTGGCCCGGAAGCCCTCCAGCTCGGCGCACAGGCCGTAGAACTCCCTGGGCACGAAGCGGCGGATCTCATTCTCCCGCTCCACCACCAGAGCCAGGGTCGGGGTCTGGACCCGGCCGGCGGAGAGCTGGGCGTTGAATTTGCAGGTCAGGGCCCGGGTCACGTTGAGCCCCACCAGCCAGTCCGCCTCGGACCGGGCCTGGGCGGACCGGTAGAGATTGTCGTAATCCTTGGCGGGCTTCAGATTGGCGAAGCCCTCCCGGATGGCCTTGTCGGTCTGGGAGGAGATCCACAGCCGCTTGGCAGGCTTGTTCCAGCCGGCCTTCTGCATGATCCAGCGGGCCACCAGCTCTCCCTCCCGGCCGGCGTCGGTGGCGATGACCAGGTCGGAGACGTCGCCCCGCTTCATCAGATTCGCCACCACCTTGTACTGGCGGCTGCTCTCGGGGATCACCACTAACTTCATCTTCTCCGGCAGCATGGGCAGGTCGTCCATGCTCCATTTTTCCAGCTTTTTATCATAGACGTCCGGGTCCGCCAGCGTCACCAGATGGCCCAGGGCCCAGGTGACCACGTACCGGTCCCCCTCCATGCAGCCGTCGCCGCTCCGCTTGCAGCCCAGCACCCGGGCCAGCTCCTTGCCCACGGAGGGCTTTTCCGCTAAAACCAAAGTTTTCGCCATGTCGTTCACCTCGTTGTTCGGAATTCCTTCTGGGCATATTATAATGTAAGCCGGGAAAAAAAGCAACAATGAACAGATTGTGAATTCTCAAAATAGGCCTTGACATTTCCAGGAAGCGGGTGTATATTAGCACTCAGAAAAGGCGAGTGCTAAGCACTTGCCGAAACGGAGTGCCAAGACGAAAGGAGCGGCCACAATGGAGTTAACCGACCGACAAAAGCAAATATTGCGGGCCATTGTGGACATCTACGTCTCCACGGCGGAGCCCGTGGGCTCCAAGGCCATTGCGGCCCTGCCGGACGTGAACTTCTCCTCCGCCACCATCCGCAACGAGATGGCGGATCTGACCCAGATGGGCCTTTTGGAGCAGCCCCACACCTCTGCGGGACGGGTTCCTTCCCCGGCGGGCTACCGGCTCTACATCGACGAGCTGATGCAGGACTACCGGCTGAGCCTGGACGAGACCAAATCCCTCAACGAGGCGCTGGAGCTGAAATCCCAGGAGTTCGACCAGATGATGTCCCAGGTGGGCAAGCTGGTGTCCAAGATGACGGACCTGCCCGCCTACGCCATGGCCACCCGGCAAAGCGGGGCTGTGGCCAAGCACTTCGATCTGATCATGGCTGGGCCCGGCAGCATCATTTTAGTGCTGATGCTCTCCGGCGATGTTGTAAAAAACAAGCTGATCAAGCTGCCGGTCTCCGTGACCGAGGCTGATCTCAAGCTCCTGGCTGCGGTTTTGAACGCCAGCCTGACGGATCTCCCCGCCCAGCAGATCACCGGCGAGGTGCTGGAGAAGATCTCCCGCTCCGCCGGAGCTGCCAGCCCTCTGGTGCCCCTGGTGATGGATTTCACCCTGGAGTGCCTGCGGCAGCAGCACGGGGACGTGCACCTGACCGGCCAGATGCGGCTTTTGGGCCAGCCCGAATACCGGGACGCCGCCGAAAAGGCCCAGGAGGTCTTTGAGACCCTGGACGAGGAGATGATCTCCAAGCTGCCGGCGGTCCTGCCCAAGGACGGCCCGGTGCAGTTCCTGGTGGGCCCGGAAAACGTGGCCCGGGAGCTGAAGGACACCTCGGTGGTCATGATGCGCTTCGACATCGGCGAGGGCATGCAGGGCACCATCGGCGTGGTGGGCCCCACCCGGATGGATTACGCCAAGATCACCGCCAAGCTCGGATATTTTGCCGAGAATCTGGGCAGGATGTTCCAGAAGGGCGGAACGCCTTCGGCCATGCCTCCGGCACTGACCGAAGGAATGAAAAATGAAGAATGAAAAGATGAAAAATTGAGGTATTTTTCAAATTGTCATTTGAAAAACGCAAAACGAACATTTCCCTGCCGTAGGGAGCGGCGTCCTCGACGCCCCGTGTGTATCAGAAATCGAAAGGTTCGGGCCGTCGGGGACGCCGGCCCCTACGGATGAATATCGCAAAGGAATGAGCAGTTATGTCTAAGAAAAACAAAGAAAAAAAGGACCAGCCTGTGACGGAAGAAACTGCTTCCGAGGTCGAAGAGATCAAGGAAGCGCTTCCCGAGGAGGAAACGGCTGAGAAAGAGGCTCCCAAGGAGGAGGCCCCCAAGGAATCCGAGCTGGAAAAGGCCCAAAAGGCCCAGGCCGCGGAGCATGACCAGTATCTGCGGATCCTGGCGGAGTACGACAACTTCCGCAAGCGTAGCCGCAAGGAAAAGGAAGCCCTGTATCTGGACGTCAAGGCCGAGACTGTGGCGAAATTCCTGCCGGTCTTCGACGATCTGGAGCGGGCCCTGGCGGGCGAAACCGCCGACGAGGCCTACAAAAAGGGCGTGGAGCTCACCATGGCCGGCCTGCGAAAGGTGATGACCGGTCTCGGCGTGGAGGAGTTCGGTGAAGTCGGAGAAGCCTTCGACCCCAACGCCCACAACGCCGTCATGCATATCGAAAACGAGGACCTCGGGGAGAACGTGATCGCCCAGGTCTTCCAAAAGGGCTTCCGCATCGGAGATAAAATAATTCGACATGCAGTTGTTCAAGTTGCAAACTGATTCGTTAACAATTTAGTTTATATATAGGAGGAATTCAAAATGAGTAAAATTATCGGCATCGACCTTGGTACCACCAATTCCTGCGTGGCCGTGATGGAAGGCGGCGAGCCCGTCGTCATCGCCAACGCGGAAGGCAACCGCACCACCCCGTCCGTGGTGGCATTCTCCAAGACCGGCGAGCGTATGGTCGGCCAGATCGCAAAGCGTCAGGCCGTCACTAACTCCGACCGCACCATCTCTTCCATCAAGCGCCACATGGGCGAAAGCTACAAGGTCACCATTGACAACAAGAATTATACCCCCCAGGAAATCAGCGCTATGATCCTGCAGAAGCTGAAGGCCGACGCGGAGGCCTATCTGGGCGGCCCCGTCACCGAGGCGGTCATCACCGTCCCCGCTTACTTCAACGACTCCCAGCGTCAGGCCACCAAGGACGCCGGCAAGATCGCCGGCCTGGAGGTCAAGCGGATCATCAACGAGCCCACCGCTGCGGCTCTGGCCTACGGCATCGACAAGGAAGCCGAGCAGAAGATCATGGTCTATGACCTGGGCGGCGGCACCTTCGACGTCTCCATCCTGGACATCGGCGACGGCATCGTAGAGGTGCTGGCCACCTCCGGCAACACCCATCTGGGCGGCGACGACTTCGACAAGTGCATCATCGACTACCTCGTAGCCGAGTTCAAGAAGACTGACGGCATCGACCTGTCCCGGGACAAGGTCGCCATGCAGCGTCTGCGTGAGGCTGCCGAAAAGGCGAAGGTGGAGCTCTCCGGCGTCACCTCCACCCAGATCAACCTGCCCTATATCACCGCCGACGCCACCGGCACCAAGCACATGGACATCACCCTGACCCGGGCCAAGTTCAATGAGCTGACCGCCCACCTGGTGGAGGCCACCATGGGCCCCGTGCGCCAGGCCCTGTCCGACGCCAACCTGCAGCCCAGCGAGCTGAGCAAGGTCCTGCTGGTGGGCGGCTCCTCCCGGATCCCCGCCGTGCAGGAGGCTGTCAAGAAGATCACCGGCAAGGAAGGCTTCAAGGGCATCAACCCCGACGAGTGCGTGGCAGTGGGCGCTGCGATCCAGGCCGGCGTCATGAACAATGAGGTGGAGGGCATGGTCCTGCTGGACGTCACCCCCCTGAGCCTGGGCATCGAGACCCTGGGCGGCGTGTGCACCAAGCTCATCGAGCGCAACACCACCATCCCCACCAAGAAGAGCCAGGTCTTCTCCACCGCTGCCGACGGCCAGACCTCCGTTGAGGTCCACGTGCTGCAGGGCGAGCGGGAAATGGCCGCCTACAACAAGACCCTGGGCCGCTTCCACCTGGACGGCATCGCTCCGGCTCCCCGCGGCGTACCGCAGATCGAGGTCACCTTCAACATCGACGCCAACGGCATCGTGAACGTCTCCGCCAAGGACCTGGGCACCGGCAAGGAGCAGAACATCACCATCACCGCCTCCACCAACCTGTCCAAGGAGGACATCGACAAGGCCGTCCGGGAGGCTGAGCAGTTCGCCGCCGAGGATAAGGCCAACAAGGAAGCCGCCGACGCCCACAACGAGGCCGACCAGACCGCTTACCAGCTGGAAAAGGCTCTGAACGACCTGGGCGACAAGGTCTCCGCGTCTGAGAAGGCTCCGGTCCAGGCCGCCATCGAAAAGGTCAAGGAAGCCAACAAGGGCACCGACGTGGCCGCCATCAAGGCCGCCATCGACGAGGCTCAGAAGGCCTTCTACCCCCTGGCTGAGAAGCTTTATCAGCAGGCCAATCCCCAGGGTCAGCCCGGCGCCAACCCCGGCGCAGGCTTCCAGGGCAACCCCGGCAAGCCCGACGACGGCGTGGTAGACGCGGACTTTGAGGAAGTCAACGACTGACAGCGTTCCACCGGGAGCGGCAATTGCCGCTCCCGGTGGAAGCTGAATGTACAATTGACAATTGACAATTGAGAATGAATGTGTTTTGCAAATAGCAATTTGCAAAACTCCGAAATTTTCAATTCTCAATTTTCAATTGTCAATTTTATTTCACCTGTGAGGTGATCATACATGGCAAACGAAAACAAGAGAGATTACTACGAGGTCCTGGGCGTGGAGAAAAACGCCGCGGCGGACCAATTGAAAAAGGCCTACCGGAAGCTGGCGGCCAAATATCACCCGGACGTGAACCACGAGGCGGACGCCGAGGAGCGGTTCAAGGAGATCAACGAGGCCTATGAGGTCCTCTCCGACCCCGACAAGCGGGCCCGCTACGATCAGTACGGCTTTGCGGGGGTGGATCCCAACTTCTCTGCAGGCGGCAACCCCTTCGAGGGCTTCGGCGGCGGGTTTGGGGGCTTCTCCGGCTTCGGCGACCTGGGAGACATCTTCGGCGACTTCTTCGGCGGCGGCCGGTCCTCCCGCAGCGGCGGCACCAGAGCCGCCCGGGGCGAGAACGTGGTGGTCCAGATCGAGGTCAGCTTTGAGGAGGCCGCCTTCGGCTGCAAGAAGGAGGTCAACGTCTCCCGGATCGAGACCTGCGACCAGTGCCACGGCTCCGGCTGCGCGGAGGGCACACAGCCCGAAACCTGCCCCCAGTGTAAGGGCTCCGGCCAGGTCCGCACCACCCAGAGCTTCATGGGCATGACCATGCAGTCCACCGCCGTCTGCCCCACCTGCGGCGGCAGAGGCAAGCTGATCAAGAACCCCTGCACCCGCTGCAAGGGCAAGGGCCGGATCAAGCGTTCCCACAGGCTGATCGTGGAGGTCCCCGCCGGCATCGACGACGGCCAGGCCTTCCGGGTCGCCGGCCAGGGCAGCGCCGGCGCCAACAACGGGCCCAGCGGCGATCTGATGGTCAACGTCCGGATCCGTCCCCATGACATCTTCACCCGGGACGGCTCCAACGTCTACTGCGAGATGCCCATCTCCTTCGCCCAGGCCGCCTGCGGCGCGGAGATCGAGGTGCCCACCCTGGACGGCAAGGTCCGGTACAACGTGCCCGAGGGCACCCAGACCGGCACCACCTTCCGGCTCAAGGGCAAGGGCATTCCCTACGTGGGCTATAAGAACCGGGGCGACCAGTACGTCACCGTGGTGATTGAGACTCCCACCAAGCTGACCCAGCAGCAGAAGGAGCTGCTCCGCCAGTTCGACCAGGCCACCGAAAAGGCCCAGCCCAAGAAGAAGTCCTTCTTCGAAAAGCTGAAGCGGAATTTCGGATAGATTCAGGGAACAGGCGCCTGTAGCGCCGGCTATCAGCCGGCCCGACATGCACCAGCCCTCCCGCAGCGCCGGCTGTACCCTTCACGGGTACAGCCGGCGCTGCAATGGTTCATAACCCCTCCACCACTGCGCTTCGCGCGGCGGTCCTCCTGATTAACTGGCGATAAAACCCAAAACAGTCCCCCGGAGGGTTTTGTTCTTAAGGCCCTTACGGGCCGATAGGGGAGGTTTTCGCGGTGGCCTGTGACCAGGGGTTGTAGGGAGGCATCCCCAGATGCCTCCGGCCGCTTCGCAGAAGCGGCGTCATTGCCTGAGGCAATGACCGGAGCGATGAGGGCATCGCTCCCTACGACGCGCCGGTGACTGGCGCATCAGGCGGGCAGGGACGTTCCGATTTCGTCATTGCGAGGCCCGAAGGGCCGTGGACAATTAATTCTCAATTCTCAATTCTCAACTTTCAATTCTCAAGCAGGGGCCGCGCACAGGCGCAGCCCCTGCTGTTGCCTATTTTTTCCCTTCCCTCCTTCCCTCGACAAGTTCCTCTCTCCCGGGAGGCTATACTGTTGGTACACAAAGAACCACGTATACGCCTATGGAGAGGAGCTTATACAAATGAACCGCTATTCTCTGCGGCTGGCCTGGGTGGGGACGTTGATCGGCGTCCTGACCCTGAGCGCCGTCGCCATTGCCAATCTCAGCAGGGCAGAAGCCCGGGCTGCCCGAAGGAACCCCGGGCCGGCGGCCCCAAGCCAAACAGCAGCTCTTGAAACCGCCGCGGATCTGTGGGAGGAGCCCGCGGCCCAGGCCTTTGCCCCCGGGGATGGGGACTGCAGCTGCCTGCTCTGCTTTTCCGGGACGGACGCCGCCGGAGCTTATGAGCTTTTGGATCTGCAGGGCCGTTCCTTTGGCACGATCCGGCCGGACAGCAACCTGGAAAGCCTCCTGGGCCCATTGCCGCCGGGCCGGTATCAGCTCACCGGGGACGGAACCAGCCTGGGCTCCTTCCGGATCACCGAGGAGGAGGGCATTGAGGAGACCGGCGGCCGGCTCTGGACCGACGGGGAGCGGCTCTGGCTGGAGTCCTTCTGCCCGGGAGCTGCCGAGATCCGGCTGCAGCTTCCCCACCCGGGGTATTTCAGCTATCAGCTGGTGGACGACCTGGGCAGGCAGTGGACCCGGGACGTCTTTCTCTCCGACAGGACGCCCCCGGATCCGGACGGACTGTATCGCCGGGTCCTCCGCTATGACGGCCTGCCCGAGGGCCGCTATACCCTGGTGGAGGCGGGTCAGCCGCTGACCCAGTTTCGGGTGCTGGCCGGCGGCACGGCACGGATTTCCGTCGGCGATTAAGCGGTACAAGGAAAAGCGGCCTTCCCCGGTTGGGAAGGCCGCTTTCGCAGCGCGAAAAAACCGTTTATTCAAAGGCGTCCTGATCCATACCGCCCTGGCGCTCCAGGTAGGAGACCACGTCGCCGACCGTGTTGAAGCCCACCAGCTCCTCGTCGGGGATCACAATGCCCTTCTCCTCCTCAATGGTCATCAGCAGCTGGAGAATGTCCAGGGAATCCGCGCCCAGATCGTCCTTGATCCGGGACTCCATGGCAATGTCCTTTCCTTCCAGATGCAGCTGCTGGGCAAGAATATCACATACTTCATCAAACATGGTATCCTTCTCCGTTTCGTAAACAGTATCTTCCTCGGCGGGATCCGCCATCTCAGCGGGCCGGGTGTATTCTTCGATCACCGGTTCAAACTCCTTTCCAATTTGCCGATCAGAGGCATTTTTTCCGTTCCTATGATACATGACCGACCCGGGTTCGTCAAGTGCGACTTTTTTCCGCCCGGGGCAGCGTCGGTCCGCGTCGAAAAAACCTTGACACAGAATTCCGCCGTATGCTATAATGCGGGTTGTATCAAAATGTATCGGCCCGGACCCGGCCCGGCAGACAGCCGCCCGGAGCGGGCAGAACGGAGCTCCCATGAAAAAGATTATAAATCGGGAAACCATCCTGTATCTCGTGTTCGGCGTCCTCACCACCCTGGTCAATTACGCGGTGTTCTGGGTGGGCATCCGGCTGTTCACAGACAAATATACCCTGCTGATCAATGCGGCGGCCTTTGTGGTGGCGGCGGCCTTCGCCTATGTGACAAACAAGCTGTTTGTCTTTGAGAGCAAGAGCTGGCGCTTTTCGGTGCTGAAAAAAGAGATCCCGGCCTTTTTTGCCGCCCGGATCTTCTCCTTCGGCCTGGAGGAACTGGGCCTCTGGCTCAGCAAGGACGTGCTCCGGGTGGGCCGGTACGCCCTGGTGCTGCCGGTGGGCTCCCGGAGCTTCTCGGTGGGCGGTATTATGATCGCCAAGATCATCCTGTCCGTGGTGGTGGTGCTGCTGAATTACGTGTTCAGCAAGCTGGTGATCTTCAAAAAAGGCGGAGAGGCCGAAAAACAGGAAAAATAATCTGCAGCGCCGGCGATCAGCCGGCCCGAAACGAATCGCCAGACCCCGCTTTGTGCTTCTTTGACAAGCTGACGCCGCTGCCGGCATTGCCGGCAGCGGCGTTCCTGTTTTTCCGAATCAGACCGGCTGGCTCTGCAGGGCCGCCAGGGACTCGGCGATCTTTTCGTTCATGCCGGAGGCGGCCATCTGGTGGGCCTGCTCCACGCATTTGAAGAAGGCGGAGGGGGTGCTGGAGCCGTGGCCCTTCACCACTAACTTTTCCGCGCCCAAAAGCACGCTGCCGCCGTAGTTCTGGTAGTTGAAGAACCGGGCCTCCTCCCGGAACATCTTCTTCATAAACAGGGCCCCCAGCTTGTAGATGCCCTTGGAATAGATGTCCCGCTTGAGCTTTTTCATCAGCTCCAGGGCGGTGCCCTCGGTGGTTTTGATCAGCACGTTGCCGCCGAAGCCGTCGGTGACCACCAGATCGTAATTGCCGCTCAGCAGATCCCGGCTCTCCATGTTGCCCACGAAGTGGATGTTCGGGGTGTTTTCCAGGATAGGGAAGGCGGCCTTCCGGAGATTGTCGCCCTTTTCGGTCTCCACGCCGATGTTCAGCAGGGCCACCCGGGGCCTTTCGATGCCGAAGGCGCATTCCAGGTAGCGGCTGCCCATGACGGCGAACTGCTGCAGCTGCTCCGGCAGAATGTCCACGTTGGCGCCGCTGTCGCAGACGCCCACGATCCCGCCGGTCATGGTGGGCAGGATCGGGCAGAAGGCGGGCCGCCGGACCCCGGGGATCCGGCCGATCCGCAGGGTGGCCCCGGCCACCAGGGCGCCCGTGGAGCCGGTGGAGAGCAGGGCATCAGCGGCGGGATCCTCCCGCAGCATCCGGATGCCCCTGACCATGGAGCTGTCCTTTTTCAGACGGATCGCGTCGGTGGGCCTGTCCTCGCCGGTGATGACACCGGGGGCGTGGACGATTTCGATCCGGCTCCGATCCACGGGCTGTTCGGTCTTTTTCAGCTCGGCCTCGATGCCAGCCTCGTCGCCGATCAGGACCACGGACAGTTCGGGATATTTTTCCAGGCCCATCAGGGCGCCGGAGACGTTGGTGCCCGGGCTGTTGTCGCCGCCCAGGCAGTCGATGAGGAATTTCATGTTAATTCTCCAATTTCTTCACAAAGGAGCGGCGCTTCTTATGCTGCACGGCCTTGAACCGCTTCCACTGGTTGATGATGGCCCGGTTGTCCTCTAAGTTCAGGTTGGTTTCCGCGTATTCCACGCCGTCGGATCTCAGCAGCTTCAGAATATGGGCGGAGGCGATGGTGGCCACGCCCCGGTTGGCCCACTCCGGATCCACGGCCACCAGGCCCAGATCCAGGATCTTCGGCTTCTTCACGTCCCGCAGCACCCGGACCAGGGCGGCAGGGGTCAGCTTGCCGTTGGATTTCTGCAAAGCCCGGGACAGGGAGGGGAAGCAGAGCCCCAGCATCACCAGCTTGTCCTGCTCGTCCAGCACCACCCCCACGTATTTCAGGTCGATGATCAGCATGAAGTTCTGGATCAGCATATCCTGCATGCCCTTGGTGAAGGGGACCGTGCCGTAGATATCCTTGTAGCCCCGGTCGATCAGATCGAAGAAGGCGTCGCCGTAGCGGCGGATGAAGTCCTTCTTGTTTTTGGCGGGGCCGAAATGGAGGTGATACCGGTCCATGATGAATTTGGACATTTTTTCCAGGGTGCCGTCGTCCTGATCCGGGAGATAGATCTTCCGCTCCTCCCAGTCCACCTCCTTGCCGTAGCCGCAGTGCTCGATGAGCCGCTGGTAGTAGTCGGCGTTGTACTGCTCCTCAAAGGTGGAGAGCTGGTCAAAGCCCTCGATCAGAAGGCCCTCCCGTTCCAGGTCGGAGAAGCCCAGAGGGCCGCAGACCGTGTCCATACCCTTGGCCCGGGCCCAGTTTTCCAGAGCGTGGAACAGGGCGTCGGCCACCTCCTGATCGTCAATGGCGTCGAACCGGGTGAAGCGGATCCGCTTTTCGCCGGTTTTTTCGTTGTGGGCCTTCTGCAGGATGCCCTGGATCCGGCCGACGATCTTCCCGTCCCGGTAGGCGTTCCAGCAGGCCGCCTCGCAGGTGTCGTAGTAGACGTAGTCGGACCGGAACATTTTCTTTTCGTCCCCGTACAGAGGGGGCACAAAGCAGTCGTTGCCCTTGTAGAGCTTCAGCGGGAAGTCCAGAAAGTCCTTTTGCTGCCGTTTTGTCTTGACCTCGATGATTTCGACCATGAAAATGACCTCTTTTCGTAAAGCTTTGTAGGGAGCGATGCCCACATCGCTCCGGTCATTGCCGCAGGCAATGACGCCGCTTCTGCGAAGCGGCCGGAGGCATCTGGGGATGCCTCCCTACGGGCGGTTACCGATGCACCGCGTGGAAGCAGACGCCTACGCCGTTGGGCCCGCAGTGGGCGCCGGCGGTGGGGTTGACGCAGACGATTTCGGGCTCCAGCTTGTCGCCGAACTTGGCCTTCAGCGCCTGGGCCACCTGGTCGGCGATTTCGGGGGCGTCGGTGTGGCCGATGCAGATCCGGTGGGCGCAGACCTCGTCGCCCAGCTCCTCCACGTAGCTGATCAGACGGTCCACGGCCTTCTGCCGGCCCTTTTCCTTGCCGATGGAGACCATCTTGCCCTCCTGGCTCATGTGGATGATGGGCCGGATCCCCAGCAGGGTGCCCATGGTGCCGGCCAGACCGGAGACCCGGCCGCTGTGCTTGAAGAACTTCAGATCGTCGGCGAAAAAGTACATGGCGTACTTGTCCACCTCGGTCTTCGCCCAGTCCAGAATCTCCTCCGGGGTCTTGCCGGAGTTCAGCAGGTCGCCCACGGTCCGGACGATGGTGTAGCTGATGGTGGTGATGCCCTTGGTGTCGACCTCATAGAACTTCCGCTCCGGATATTTCTCCCGGAGCTCCGCCAGGGCCTGATCCATGGAGTCAAAGGTGGCGGTCATGGCCCGGGAGAAGTGGACGTAGAGGATGTCGTCTCCCCGGGCGAAGCAGGGCTCAAAATACTGGATGTACTGGTCCTTGCTCAGGGCGCTGGTGTTGGGCAGAACGCCCTCCCGGAGCTGATCGTAGAAGCCGTGGAAGTCGAAGCTGCCGCCGTCGGCGTAGGGGTAGACGGTGCGGCCCTCGATGGAGTAGGGCATGCTGATCAGCCTGCAGTTGTACTGCTTGGCAACCTCCGGGGTCAGGTCGGTATCGGTGTCGGTGAAGAATTGCAGCATTGATATGGGGTCCTTTCAAATCATTGGAAGTGAGATTGTTATTCGAGAATCATAATGTAATCGTAAACCGGCTGGTCGCCCCGGAGGGAGATGACCTCGGTGCGGGGGAGGGCGGCCTTGAGCCGGGCCTCCACCTGTCGGGCCTCCCGGGGATCCACAGCCTGCCCGGCCAGCAGCAGCAGGATGTCGTAGGTTCCGGCCTTCAGTCGGTCCGCCAGGGCCACGACGGCCTCGGCCCGATCCGGGTCGTCCACGTAGATGGTGTCGCCGGCAAAGCCGATGTAGTGGCCGGGATGGATGGCCACGCCGTCCTTCACGGTTTCCCGGTTGGCGGCGGAGACGTGGCCCGTGACCACGCCGGCGATGACCTCCTCCAGCTCCGCCAGGATGGCCTCGGTGTCTCCGGAGCCGGTGTCCAGCATGGAGATGGCGGCGTAGCCCTCGCCGATGGTTTTGGTGGGGACGATGCAGACCTTGGCCTTGTCATAGAGCTCGGCGGCCTGCCGGGCGGTGAGGATCACGTTGCCGTTGTTGGGAAAGACCAGGATCGTGTCGGCGTTGATCTCGTCGAAGGCCCGGAGGAAGTCCTCCGCGGCGGGGTTCATGCTCTGGCCTCCGTCCACCACCTGGTCGCAGCCCAGGGAGGCGAAGGTCTCCCGGATCCCGGCTCCCGCGGCCACGGTCACAATGCCGTAGGCCTTGTGGAGCTTGGGCTTTGCGGGCCGGTAGTTGTTGCGGACCGTGGTCTCGTTGTGCTGGAGGGTCATGTTTTCGATCTTCAGCTTCAAAAACTCGCCGTAGCGCTGCATCTCGTTGAGGATGTCGCCGGGCCGCATGGTGTGAACGTGGACCTTCACGATGGAGCCGTCCCGGAAGCAGACCACGGAATTGCCCACGGAATTGAGCCAGTCCAGGATGACGTTCAGATCAAAGTGCTCCAGATCCACCTTGGACCGCTGGAGCCGCAGCAGGAACTCGGTGCAGTAGCCGAATTCCAGAACGGAATCCTCGGTGAAGCCCTCCACGTCCGGCTGAGAGGCCTGGGGAGCCTCCGCCGGCAGGGCCGCGGCGGGCTCTGTGCCGGTCAGGGCGTTCTGCATGCCCTCGGCGATGTAGATGAAGCCCGCGCCGCCGCTGTCCACCACGCCGGCCTCCTTCAAAACGGCCAGCAGCTCCGGGGTCCGGTCCAGAGACCGGCGCAGCTCCTCCAAAAAGTCCCGGAAGAAGGATTCGGCGGTGCTGTCCGGGGTCAGCTGCCCATCGGCATAGCGGACCGCGTCCTTGTAGACCGTGAGAATCGTGCCCTCCACGGGAACCGAGACGGCCCGGTAGGCCTCCTCCACGCCCTGCCGGAAGGCCTTGGAGAAGGTGGGCAGGTCCGCCTGCTCCACACCCTTGAGCCCATGAGAAATCCCGGCAAAGATCCGGGACAGGATCACGCCGGAATTGCCTCTGGCTCCCAGGAGCATGCCCTTGGCCGCGGAGGCGGCCACGTCGCTGAGAGAGCCGGCGGATTGATTCCGGAGCTCGACTGCGCCGGAATCCATGGTCATATACATATTGTCGCCCGTGTCCCCGTCGGGGATCGGGAATACGTTCAGGTCGTTGACGATCTGTCGGTTGGCCGCCAGATTGGCGGTACCGCAGCGCACCATGTTGGCAAACATGGCGCCGTCGATGATCCGGGTTTGCATGTGGTGATAGTTCCCTCCCAATCATCCGGTAAAGAGAAGCTGCCGGATGACCAAAATAATCTACATTATTATATCACAAAACTTCAAAAAGCCAAGCCTATATTCGACATTTTTCGATTTTACCGGGAACCGATGCGGAAAAAATAATTCCGCCGGACGGGTGGAAAAACCGGCGGGAGTATGGTATACTGGTTCGGAACGGGCGCCCGAGCCGCTGCCCGGAGCTGAAAGAAGGGAGGCGCGCCATGAAATATGCGGAAACCGTGGTGGCCGCCCTCGTTTTGTGCTTCGGCGCGGGCATGGGGATCGCCCTGCTGCGGCGGCGGAACGCTGCCGGCCGGCGGATGGCCCTGGGGGCGCTGCTTCTGACCCTGGGCGCCGCGGCCCATCTGGCGCCCCGGAGTCTGGGGCTGCTGTTCGATTGGGACACCACCCATTGGCGGGGGCTGGGCAGACTGGCCGCCGCCCTGGCCCTGACGGGCTGGTATCTGCTGCTCTACCGGAGCTGGGAGCGGGAATTCCGCCCGGAGGTCCGGGACCGGGTCGTCCTCTGGACGGTGATCGGCTGCGTGATTTTGCGGCTGCTGCTGATGGCCGCCCCGGCCAACGGCTGGTGGCGGAACGGGCACGATCCCCTCTGGCAGACTCTGCGGAATCTGCCGCTGGCGGTGCTGGCGGCGGTGACGGTGCTGCTCTACCGGCTGACCCGGCGGGAAAACCGGGCCCTGGCCCCGGTGTGGATCCTGCAGCTGATCAGCTTTCTCTGCTATCTCCCCGCCGCCGTGGGCAGAACGCCCGTAGCGGTGCCCTCTATGGCCCTTATGGCCCTCTGCCAGCTGGGAACCCTGTGCTGTTTCCTGCGGGCAGCGAAAGAAAAGAGATAAACAAGCTTTTATTACGATCTTGGAGGAACCAGCCATGTCCATAGCCGTCATCAAAAAGCGGGACGGACGGATCGTCCCCTTCGACATGAAGAAGATCTCCGACGCCATCGAAAAATCCTTCCGGGCCGATACGGGCCCCACGGAGCGGCGGGCCGCTGCGGACCAGCTGGCCTGGGACGTCACCACCCTGCTGGAGCAGGAGGGAAACCCCGCCCCCACGGTGGAACGGATCCAGGACCTGGTGGAGCAGGTGCTGATGGACCGGGGCTATCTGGCCGCGGCCAAGCGCTATATCCTGTACCGGCAGGCCCGGACCGATGCCCGGAACCGGGGCGAGCGGGGCAAGGGCAACGTCATCTTAGAGAGCTGGGAGCCCACCCTGACCGGTCAGGCCGTGGCGATCTGCGCGGCCATCCGGAACAACGGCGGCGCCGAACGGCTGACGGGCTTTTATGAATCTCTGGTTCCCGCAGCGGAGGAAATGCTGCGGATCTGCTATACCAACGCCCTGCGGGTCACCCTGGAGATGCGGACCGGCTGCCGGGTGGCCCGGCAGACCCTGCGCTCCATCCGACTGGCGGTGACGGACGGGGGCTATTCTCTGACCGGGCAGGACCCGGAGGCCTATCAGGCCCGGCAGGCGGAGCTGCTCTGCGGGACCCTGGGCTGTGACCGGGCCGCCGTGGAGGAGGCCCAGCGGGCGGCCTTTGAGCTGGCCGCCGAGCAGACCGAGGAGGCCCTGCGGGAGACCCTGCGCTGTCTCCATGCCCGGGGCTGCATCCGGGAGATGATCGTCCCGCCGGAGACCGTCACCCCGGTGCTGCAGATGATATTAGATGTAGAGGAGAAGGAACCATGAAGACAATCTACTTGGCTGGCGGCTGCTTCTGGGGCGTCCAGCAGTTTATCCGGCAGATCGACGGGGTGCTGGCCACCGAGACCGGCTACGCCAACGGCAAGACCGAGAACCCCACCTATGAACAGGTGAAATACTGGGGCACCGGCCACGCGGAGACCGTCAGGATCGACTACGACGAGAGGGTTCTGCCCACCCGGGAGCTGCTGGAATACTATTTCCTGGCCATTGATCCCACCTCCGTCAACAAGCAGGGCCCCGACGTGGGGGTCCAGTACCGCACCGGCATCTATTATGTGGACGCGGACCAGAAGGTCGACGCGGAGGCGTCCCTGGCGGCGCTGTCGGCGAAGCTGGGTCAGCCCCTGGCTGTGGAGTGCTGCCCGCTGGAGCAGTTCTTCCCGGCGGAGGAATACCACCAGGACTATCTGATCAAGAATCCGACAGGGTATTGCCATATCCCGCGGGACCTCATCAATAAGGTAAAAAGTAAGAAGTAAAAAGGAACGATCACATGACACTCTTGGAAACCTACGAACAAAACGGCGTCTCGCCGGCAATCTACAGCTTCGGGCAGGAGATCCTGGCCGGTCTGAAGGACCGCTTTGAAAAAATAGACGAAATGGCGGAGCTGAACCAGGGCAAGGTGCTCCGCGCCATGCAGGAGGCCCGGGTGGACGCGGCCTGCTTTGCGGCCACCACCGGCTACGGCTACGACGACGTGGGCCGGGAACGGCTGGAGAAGGTCTATGCCGCCGTCTTCGGCACCGAGGCCGCCCTGGTGCGGCCCCAGATCACCTGCGGCACCCACGCCCTGACCGTGGCCCTGTCGGCCAACCTGCTGCCCGGGGACGAGCTGCTGTCTCCCGTGGGCGCTCCCTACGACACCCTGCAGGAGGTCATCGGCATCCGGCCCTCTCCCTGCTCTTTGGCGGAGTACGGGGTCAGCTACCGGCAGGTGGACCTGCTGCCCGACGGCAGCTTTGACTATGCAGGCATCCGGGCCGCCATCGGTCCCAAAACCAAGCTGATCACCATCCAGCGGTCCAAGGGCTACGCCACCCGGCCCAGCTTTTCGGTGCCGCAGATCGGGGAGCTGATCGCCTTCTGCAAGGGCCTCAAGCCCGACGTCCTCGTGATGGTGGACAACTGCTACGGCGAGTTTGTGGAGGCCCTGGAGCCCTCCCAGGTGGGCGCGGATATGACCGTGGGCAGTCTGATCAAGAATCCCGGCGGCGGCCTGGCCCCCATCGGCGGCTATATCGTGGGCACCAGGGCCTGCGTGGAGCGCTGCGCCTACCGGCTGTCGGCCCCGGGCCTGGGCCAGGAGGTCGGGGCCAACCTGGGTATTCTGCCCAGCTTCTATCAGGGCCTGTTTCTGGCCCCTACGGTGGTGGCCGGAGCCCTGAAGGGCGCGGTCTTCGCCGCCAACTGCTATGAGCGCCTGGGCTTCCGGGTGATCCCCGGGGGCGCCGAGGACCGGCACGACATCATCCAGGCGGTGGAGCTGGGCTCCGAGGCCGGGATGCGGGCCTTCTGCAGGGGCATCCAGGCGGCTGCCCCGGTGGATTCCTATGTGGAGCCCATCCCCTGGGCCATGCCGGGCTACGACGACGAGGTCATCATGGCGGCGGGGGCTTTCGTCCAGGGCTCCTCCATCGAGCTCTCCGCCGACGGTCCCATCCGTCCGCCCTACGCGGTCTATTTCCAGGGGGGACTGACCTGGTATCACGCCAAGCTGGGCATCCTCAAGTCCCTGCAATGTATGGCGGACGCGGGACTGCTGCCCGGAATGAATCGGGCGCAGTGATCGCTTTCCTGTGCAGAATGCCGAATGAAAAATAAAGAATATTCATAATATTTATTCACAACAATTCGAGAATTCCTTGAAATTTTCGAGGGCCTTCCCGAAGAAATCCGCCGCGGACAGAGTCTGAACAGACTGCCCGCGGCGGATTTTTTGGTGGAAATGCACGAAAACCGGGCGACACGGGAGGCTGCAGGTTGTCTGGAATGCGCTATAAGATTTTTATCAATCTTCCTGCTGTTATGCCTTGACTGTTTCCGAAAAAGGTGTTAGAATATACGGTACAGAAGAGTCTTTTTTTCGGGGACAGCCGCTGCCCCTGTCCCCGAATCCCCGATCCCTAATCCCTGTTCCCTGTTCCCCGTTCCCCTACTTAGTATATTGTGCGTCCGTCTTGCCGCGGCGCGTAATATAAATATTTCCAAAAGGAGAAATGACTATGAAGAACGCACCTTTGTACCGTCGGCTTCTGTCGGTGGCTCTGGTGATTGCCATGCTGGCTACGTTCCTGGTCCCCACGGCCAGTGCGGAACCCGCCAAGGCAACAGAGTCTCAGGTTGAGGAACTCACCCTCACCCCGATCGATCCCGGTACGCTGGAGTCCCAGAAGCTTGGCGCTGTCAAGACTGGCGACACCGTAGAAATGGAAGACCACGCGCTCTCCGACGTCGTTCGTGTTTCCATCGTGCTGGACAAGGCTTCCACTCTGGATGCCGGCTACAGCATGGAAGGCTTCACGAACAATGCCGAGGCCAAGGCCTACCGTGAAGGGCTTCGCGCTGACCAGGCTGCCATGACCGCCAAGATCGAAAAGGCGATCGGCAGCAAGCTGGACGTCAAGTGGAACCTGACACTGGCGGCCAACAACATCTCCGCGAACGTTCTCTACGGCCAGATCGACACCATCAAGGCAGTCCCTGGCGTCAAGGACGTTTTCCTGGAAAATCGTTACGAGCCCCAGGTTGCTGAGAAGGGCGACGAGCCCAACAACGGCTCTGCATCCTACATGATCGGCTCCAACATCACCTGGGCCGCCGGCTATACCGGCGCCGGCAGCAAGGTTGCTGTCATCGATACCGGTATCGACTCCGAGCACATTTCTTTCTCCGGTGAGGCTCTTGAGTATGCGCTGGCTCAGAACGCCGAAGAGAAGGGCATGTCCTATGACGAGTATGTTGCTTCTCTGAACCTGCTGACCCCCGAAAAGATCGACGCGGTCAAGGGTGAGCTGAACGCCAACATCGGTTCCGGCGCGGATGCTTACCGCAGCACCAAGATTGCCTACGGCTACAACTACGTGGACAAGCGCGTTGACTACATCGAGCATATGCAGGACTCCCAGGGTGAGCACGGCTCCCACGTGGAAGGCATCTCTGCTGCCAACCGCTTCGTGAAGGTTGACGGCGAGTTCAAGCCCGCGCTGGAAGCTGTCGGCACCCAGGGTGTTGCCCCCGACGCCCAGATCGTCACCATGAAGGTCTTCGGCATCGGCGGCGGCGCTTATGACTCCGACTACATGGTTGCCATCGAAGACGCCATCGTCCTCGGCTGCGATTCCGCGAACCTGTCTCTGGGCTCCGGCGCTGCCGGCTTCGGCTTCTCCGACGGCTACGAGGCAGTGCTGAACAAGCTGGTTGCCAACGGCATGGTTTGCTCCATCTCCATGGGCAACTCCTACGGCTGGTACGACACTCCCTACGACACCGCCATGTATCCCTACCTGTACGCCGATGACGTCAACTACTCCACCGGCGGCAGCCCCGGCTCCTTCACCAACTCCCTGGCTGTTGCCTCTGTGGACAACCTGGGCAGCACCGGCTATCCCCTGATGTTCGGTGACCGCCATGTGTTCTACTCCCAGACCAGCGGCTACGGCAATGAGCCCATCAACACCATCGCCGGCCCCGAGTACGAATACGTTCTGCTGGACGGCCCCGGCGTTGACGACAACGAGCACGTGGGTCAGGAAGGCGACGCTTTCATGGCTCTGGGCGAGGATGTTGTGAAGGGCAAGGTGGCCATGTGCTACCGCGGCACCTCCTCCTTCTTCGCCAAGGCCAACGCGGCTGTGGCCCAGGGCGCTGTTGCTGTGATCATCATCAACAACACCGACGGCGTCATCAACATGAACCTGACCGGTTACAACTACACCGCTCCTGCAGTCTCCATCCTGAAGGCTGACGGCGACGCCATCAAGGCGGCCTCCGAAAAGGTTACCACCGAGGGTGGCCTGGAGTACTACACCGGCACCATGAGCGTTTCCGCCGACATGGAAGTCCAGGTTCCCGAAGCCACCGACACTGTCACCGTCTCCGCCTTCTCCTCCTGGGGCATTCCCGGCACCATGGTTCTGAAGCCCGAGATCCTGACCCCCGGCGGCTCCATCTACTCCGTCTGGGGCGCCAACATCGCCTCCGGCAGTGCGCAGAGCGGCCATGACCAGTACGAGGTCATGTCCGGTACCTCCATGGCGGCTCCTCAGGTCAACGGTATGGCCGGCGTGCTCGGTCAGTACATCCGTGAGAACGGCCTGTGCGAGAAGACCGGCCTGAGCCAGCGTCAGCTGATCAACTCCCTGCTGATGTCCACCGCTCACCCCGTCTACGACGCTGACGGCAACTACTGGCCCGTCATCCGTGTCGGCGCCGGCCTCGGCAATGTTGCCGACGCTGTGGCTGCCAAGTCCTACATCCTGATGGACGAAGAGTCCACCCTGTTCCCCGACTCCGCCAAGGACGGCAAGGTCAAGGCTGAGCTGGGCGACGATCCCGAATACACCGGTGAATACACCTACTCCTTCACCATCTATCCTCTGGAAGGCGAGAAGGAATTCACGCTCCGCACCGATATCTTCACCCAGTGGCTGGCCGGCAACGGCGGCTACGGCATGCTGCAGGATCAGGCCACTGTTCTGCTGGGCTCCGAAGCCACCTATGAAATCAACGGCGAGACCTATGAAGATACCTATATGGTAGAAGCTGACGTCAATATGGACGGCGAAACCGACGCTGCCGACGCCCAGGCCATCCTGGACCACATCACCGGCGCTGAGGAAGAGGGCGCCCAGTTCGACGCAGAAGCTGCCGATGTAGACGGCGATGGCAAGATCACCTCCTACGACGCCAAGCTTCTGCTCGACTCCTGCGCAACTCCCACCGTCACCATCACCGAGCCTACCAAGGTCACCGTGAACTTCAAGATCGATGAAGGCGACAAGGCGTTCCTGCTGAACTACTTCACCAATGGCTTCTACGTACAGGGCTACACCTACGTTGAGCCTGTTGCCGATGAAGAAGGCAACATGGACGTTGTGCACTCCATCCCCATCCTGGGCTACTGCGGCTCCTGGACCGACCCCGCCATGCTGGATCGCAGCTCCGTTATCGACGCTGCCTACGGCACCGGCAAGCGGCCCTACCTGGCCAACTCCAACACCAACTACCTGACCCTGAAGGATCCCGAGGGCAATTCCGCTATCTACATGGGCAACCCCTACATGGTCGAGGACAAGTTCCCCGCTGACCGGCTGGCCATGAACAGCGAAGCCACCGTGGCGGCCTTCAACTATCTGAACATCCGTAACGTGACGACCCTGGGCTTTGCTGTGACCAACGCCGACGGCCGGGTCCTGTACTCCCAGGTGACTCCCACCAGCAAGTACGCTGCTTACTACTATGTCAACGGCGGCGCATGGCAGAACTACAGCCCCGCCAACTACAGCGTCAACAAGAAGCTGGCTGCTGCGGGCGTCAAGGAAGGCGACAAGGTTACCGTCGGCTTCTATGCGCTGCCTGAGTACTACGCCATCCAGGCTGCCAAGCTGAAGGGCGAGGTTGCCACCTCCGGCTCTCTGGACAACGACGGCTTCAAGTCTGTCCTGGAGGCTGGCATTGTTGGCGACGGCGCCGGCATTAAGTACGACGTGCTGATTGACGATACCGCTCCTGTGGTCAAGGGCGCCTTCCGCGACCTGATCACCGGCGACATCACCGTCATGGCCTCCGACGACAACTACATCGCTTACGTCGGCGTGCTGAACAAGTCCGGCACCAAGGAATTCCTGGGCGTTGTGCCCGAGCAGACAGAGCCCGGCCAGCAGGTCGAGGTTCCTCTGGATCTGGAAGGCCAGAAGTTGCCCAACGAGGTCACCCTGCTGGTTGGCGACTACGCCGGCAACGAGGCTGCCTTCAAGGTCAATCTGGGCGGCTCCGAGGAAGACGTTGAGCCCATCATGCTGGGCTTTGTTCCCGCCGGCTCCACCGCGGCCCCCGGCAGCGGCAACCGTGTCTGGGAGATCGACCGTGAGAACGTCTCCTACAACTACTCCGCCGGCACCTACACCGGCCTGAGCGTCTACTCCAACGTTCCCGCCGCTGTCACCGCCGCTGAGCATGTGGACGGCTACATCTTCATGGCTGCCGATGACGGCTGGTTCTATGCCGGCGATCTGAACAGCCTGGACGAGGCCTCCCCTGTGGGCAAATTCTCCGACAAGACCGAGAAGGTCTATGACATGGCATTCAGCTACAAGGACAACACCATGTATGTCCTGGGCATGAACAACGTAATCTACACCATGGACCTGCTCACCGGCAAGCTGACTCCTGCCATTAAGCTGACCCTGCCCGGCACCAGCGGTATCTACGCTGAGGCCAACGCCCTGGCCATCGATGACAATGGCGAGTTCTACGTTGCCAACTACGGCAGCACCTCCAGCACTGTACTGTTCAAGTTCACCTACGAGGCTCCCGAACCCGTGGAAGAGGAGCCCGTGGAAGAGGACAACGCCATTGCGCGCTTCGACTTCGAGGCTGCCAACGCCCTGGAGGGCTGGACCATCCTGGATGTGAACGGCGACAACAGCACCTTCACCCTGAATACCACCGCCAACTACGCCCACGGCGGCTCCGTCTCCCTGGCCAACCGCTACAATTCCTCCATCAGCGTGGATGACTGGGCCATTACTCCCGCCATCGACCTGAACGGCCTGGAGACTGCCAAGCTCTCCTTCTTTGCCGCCAACCGCGCCAACTCCTTCCCGGAGACCCTGGCCGTGGCCATCGGCACCACCCCCAATCCCGACGAGATGACCGTGATCATCCCCGCCACCACGCTGGGCGCCTCGGTTGACAGCTACGCCAACCTCACCGCGGATCTGGCCGACTACATCGGCGAGGAGCCCGTCTACATCGGCTTCCACCATTTCGACAGTACGGATACCTTCTATCTGCACATCGACGACGTGGAGATCCAGGGCGAGTATCCCGCCTCCGACGAGCCCGAACCCGAGCCCGAACCCGAACCCGATCCCGAGCCTCTGGCTGTCGAAGCCGAGCGCGTGGGCAACATGGGCGTCTACAACTACAGCAACGGCGGCGCCCTTGCCTGGGACCATGACACCGATACCCTGTACATGGCCTCCAACTACAGCAAGACCCAGGACTACGACCACTATCTGTGGACCGTCAACACCGAGACCGGCCGTGCCGCCAAGGCCAACAGCTCCAACGGCAGCTACTCCGCCCGTCTGTACGGCAATGTCTGCGGCCTGGTAATCGTGCCCGGCACCAACCATATGTTTGAGCCCACCGAAGAGCCCACCGACCTGATTGTCATGCCTGAGGCGCTGAACCTCCTGAAGGGCCAGACCGTCACCGCCTCCGCAGTGGTTCTGCCTTGGACTCTGACTGAGAAGGAAGTCACCTGGGAGTCCGCCGATGAGACCGTCGCCACCGTCAAGGATGGCGTCGTCACCGGCGTTGAGGTGGGTGAGACCACCATCACCGTCACCACCGTTGCCGAGCCCGCATTGACTGCTGAGATCCCCGTCACCGTGGAGAACATCCCCGAGGCAGAGATCCGCGGCATCATCTGGGACGAGGACGGCAAGGGCCAGTCCTCCGTCTTCAACACCGTCGCTCCTTCCGAGTGGACTGCGGAAGCCCAGGTCGGTGCGTTCCGCTGGGGCGCCCTGGTAGACGACACTGTCTATGGCTCCACTGAAGACACCATGTTTGCCTATGATGCGGATACCTATGAGGTTACCCAGCTGGGCGGCATCGTCAGCATGTGGATCCCCTCCGACGCCATCGCGATTCCCGCTGATCTGGTTGAGGCCTGGGGCATCACCGGTCGCGTCGGCGGCCTGTGCAACAACGGTACCTACTTCGAGGTCCTGGACCCCGAGGTCGGCAGCCTGAACTACTGGAATCTGAGCTCCGCCTACAGCTCCGATCCCATGGCTGTCATCGCCACCATTGGCCGCGGTGACTACACCGACGTCAACGGCGATGCGCATCCCAATTCCATGCTGAACTACATGATGACCGAGGGCGGCGTCCTGTGGCTGTTCGTCCTGGATCAGGAAGGCCACCTCATCCGTGAGGAGCTGGGTCGTGTAGGCATCTCCCTGGAGGGCGTCTCCGATCCCACCAACAGCGTCTGGGCCTCCATGGTCTACGATGCTGCCAGCGAGTTCCTGTTTATCACCCACTACGACGGCAGCAGCGATGTTGCCAACCTGATTGCCATCGACTCCAACGACCTGGATCGCTGCGCTGTGGCCGGCGACTTCAATGACAATGTATGGCCTGTTGTGGGTCTGTATCAGTACGAGCCCGCCACCGATCTGGTTCTGAAGGTCGACCCCACTGAGATTGAACTCTACGAGACCCAGACTGCTGAGCTGAACGTCAAGGTCAAGATGGGCGAAACCAACGAGTACACCGTTGAGGTTGCCGATCCTGCCATTGCCTCCTATGAGGACGGCGTTGTCACCGGTCTGAAGGCTGGCGAGACCGACCTCATTGTCACCACCGTCGACTCCAACGAGGCCGGCGAGCAGCTGAGCGAAACCGTCCATGTGACCGTCAAGCCTCTGGTTGCTCTGAACCTCACCGTCAAGGGCCAGGTTACCGACGCCAAGGGCGCCCGCTTCACCTCTATCCTGCTGGACGGCCCCACCGCCGGCGCCAGAGGCCCCGAGGCTCCCTTCGATGTCTACTCCGGCACCCGTTTCGGCACCCACTACCTGGCCGGCGCCACCACCCAGTTCAAGGTTCTGAACGCGGAGGGCTTCGCTGAAGAGTCCCTGAACATGGGCTTCGCCGACTATGCTAACTATCCTCCCACCGACCTGGCCAACTACCCCTCCTTCGTCAATGAGGACGGCGAGTTCGAGGAGAACTACGTGCTCTTCCCCGTGACGGAAGGCTTCCTGGTCACCCCCGACCTGTACGGCTGGAACCTGAGCTCCTATGTCTCCGACATGGCCGGCTTCGCCTTCGCAGGTCTGGATGAGGCTGAGGATGGCAGCATCCTGTATGTCTACTACATGCTGACCGCCTCCGGCGTTCTGTATGAGATCGACATCAACCCCGCCGCCGGCCGTATCACCACCTTCCAGGCCATTCTGGAAACCGGTATCACCGTGGCGGATCAGCACAACCTGTCCATGGCCTTTATCTACGGCGTGGACGTCACCTACTCCTCCGAGGAAGCCTCCTACGGTCTGATCGTTGCCAACAACGAGGACAAGACTATGTGGTTCATCGACTTCCAGACCGGTGAAGTGGGCATGGTAGGCACCCTGGATGCGGACAACGTCTCCGGCCTGGTTGGCTACTTCGACGAGATCGAGACCACCGCTGAAGAAATCCCCGTGGATCCCTTCGATGAGGCCGAGGTGCTCAAGGCCTTCGACTTTGAGGCGGATCCCACCGATTGGACCTTCGTGGACAAGGACGGCGACGGCTACACCTGGGCCTGGAACCACAACATTACCAGCTGGTATGCCGCGGACGCGCAGCCCGATTACGACACCATGGCCTATGAGGGCACCGGCTGCATCCTTTCCGCCTCCTTCATCAACACCGCGGGTGTGCTGTACCCCGACAACTGGGCTGTCACTCCCGCCGTTGATCTGACCGAGGCCGGCGAGGGCACCTACTTCTCCTTCTTCGCGAAGGGTGTGGACTCCAACTACGCCGCCGAGCACTTCGCCATCTATGCCGGCACCACCCCCAACCCCGACGAAATGACCCAGATTTCCGAGGAGTTCGTGCTCACCGGCGCCTGGAAGCGCTACTACGCCGATCTCTCCGACTTTGCCGGCGAGAGCGAGGTCTATGTGGCTATCCGGCACTTCAACGTCTCCGACATGTTTATCATGGACCTTGACAAGGCCGAGATCCTGACTGGTGTGAACATGGGCGACGACTCCGGCGCCATTGCTCAGCCCATCGACGTCACCGCCCGTGCCTACACCGGCGCTGAAATCGCCAAGCTCGGCGACGGCATCGCTGTCATGGGCAATGCGGCCTCCATGGACTATGCTGTGGACGGCATCGAAATGGTCAAGGTTGGCGAAGCCACCAACGCTGTTGTCGGCGGCACCAACGCTGTCACCGGTCTGGTCCGGAAGCCTGTTGATGACACTGTCGTCGCTGACGGCGAGGTCACCATCGAGCTGACCGAGGACGAGATCACCACCAATGGCCTGATCACCGTCAAGTACGACGCTGAGAAGCTGACCTACGTGGACACCCTGTCTGAGGTGGAACTGTACTCCGTCAACGAAGCCGAAGGCGTTATCACCTTCGCCTACGCTGCCACCGAGGAAATTGATGCCGGTAAGGTTCTCGCCACCCTGAAGTTCACCTACGAGGGCGAGGAGGTCGACACCGAAGTCACTGTTACCACCGCCGAGCGCAACGACGACGTTGCCGTCGAGGAAGAGACTCTGGTGATCCCCGTCAAGGTTGAGATTCCTGTGGAGCCCAAGACCTTCAATCTGGTTGACGTTGTCAGCGACGGCGACGAGATCGTGATCTACAACCCGCTGTCCGGCATGGCTGTGTCCAATGCCGACCTGTCCGCGGAGTATCCCAACTACCGTGCCGGTGTTGCGGTCACCCCCGAGGACGACAAGATCGTCACCAACAACACCGCCATCGTCTGGACCGTCAAGGTCGTGGACGGCGGCGTGCAGCTGCTGGATGCCGAGGGCCACAAGCTGTCCATGGACAAGAGCGGCCTGGAGCTGGATAAGGCCAACGACGTCTGGGAGATCCTGTTCATCGAGGGCGAGGGCATGACCTGCAACATCGTCAACGTCAACGCCGCGCCCGGCAACTCCGGCGATCCCAAGGCTCTGGAGTGGTACACCAAGTTCTCCGAGTTCAGCACTCACTATCTGAATGCCTCCGATGGCCAGTTCATCTTCGAGATCTATGACGTGAACGTTGCCGAGCCCGCGCACGACTGCAAGATCGCTCACTTCACCGACGTGATGGAGCAGTACCCCTACGGCACGCCCGAGCACGAAGCCATTGAATGGGCCTACACCCATGAGCCCATCCAGATCACTTCCGGTATGACCGAGACCACCTTCGGCGTCGGCAAGACTCTGACCCGCGGCCAGGCGGCCACCTTCCTGTATGCCGCTGCCGGCAGACCGGAATTCGACGTGAGCACCGCCACCAAGACCTTCTCCGACGTACCCGAAGGCAAGTACTACACCAAGGCTGTTCTGTGGGCAGCTTCCGAGGGCCTGGTCGACGGCTATTCCGACGGCACCTTCAAGCCCGAGGGCACGCTGACCCGCGGCCAGATCCTGGTGATCCTGTACGCCAAGGCCGGCAAGCCCGATGTCACCATCGAGAACCCCTACACCGACGTTCCCGCCGGCAAGTGGTACACCAAGCCCGCTCTGTGGGCCTACGAGAATGGCATCGAGAAGGGTGTGGACGGCAAGTTCGAGTATCAGACGCCTTGCACCCGCGAAGCCTTCGTCCTGTACCTCTATCGTCAGATGGAAGGCAAGGCTCTGGCTGAATAATCTTCGCCAAAGCGACTCTGTGTGAAAACACAGAGAAACCCTAAGCAAAAAAACATGGCTGCTTCGGCAGCCATGTTTTTTTGCTGTTCAGGCGCATATCGGGGTTTAATGCGCCGTAGGGGGCGGCGTCCCCGACGCCCCGAACGTACCGTTCTCTGATACCTGCGGGCCGTCGAGGACGCCGGCCCCTACGGGCGTTTCCGCCCGACAAATCGGGGTTTAATGCGCCGTAGGGGGCGGCGTCCCCGACGCCCCGAACGTGCCGCTTTCTGAAACCCGCGGGCCGTCGGGGACGCCGGCCCCTACGGGTGTAGCCCGATAAATCCCAATTTGCCTTGCATGCATTCTGCCCTGCGGGTATGCCGGCAGCGGTCCCTGCAGGGCAATTAAAAAACACCGGAGGAACCGGGCTGCTGCCCGATTCCTCCGGTATACCATGCCGGATTATGAATCTGTCAGGATCTCTTTTTCATCAGCTCCCGCATCCGCTGGGCGTGATCCAGGATCCGCTTCCGCATCCGCAGGTTTTTCGGCGTGACCTCCAGCAGCTCGTCGTCGGCCAGGTACTCCAGGCATTGCTCCAGGGAGAAGGTTCTGGGCGGCACCAGCCGGATCGCGTCGTCGGAGCCGGCGGCCCGCATGTTGGTCAGCTGCTTCTTCTTGCAGACGTTGACGGTCATATCCTCGTTCCGGCTGCAGGCGCCCACGATCATGCCCGCATACACCGGCACGCCGGGGGAGACAAACATGGTGCCCCGATCCTGCACGCCGCCGATGCCGTAGGCCGTGGTCTCGCCGGTCTCATGGGCCACCAGGGAGCCGGTTTTCCGGCGCTCGATCTCGCCCTTGACCGGGGCGTAGGAATCCAGCACCGAGGACATGACGCCCTCGCCGTGGGTGTCGGTCAAAAATTCACTGCGGTAGCCGAACAGGCCCCGGCTGGGCACCAGGAACTCCAGCCGATAGCGGCTGCCCATGGGGGTCATGGAGCTCAGATCGCCCTTCCGCTGGCCGATCTTGTCGATGACGGTGCCCACGGCCCCTTCGGGCACGTCTGCCACCATCCGCTCGATGGGCTCGCACTTGACGCCGTCAATGACCTTGGTCAGCACACGGGGGGTGGACACGGAGAACTCGTAGCCCTCCCGGCGCATGGTCTCGATCAGGATGGACAGGTGCATCTCACCCCGGCCCGCCACGTTGAAGGCGTCGGTGCCCTGCTCGGTCACATGGAGGGACACGTCCTTGAGAAGCTCCCGCATCAGCCGGTCCCGCAGGTTCCGGGAGGTGACGTACTTGCCCTCCCGGCCCGCAAAGGGGCTGTCGTTAACCGCAAAGGTCATCTCAATGGTGGGGTCGGAGATCTTCACAAAGGGCAGGGGCTCCACATTCAGAGGATCGCAGACCGTCCGGCCGATGGTGATGTCGGAAATACCGGAGAAGGCCACGATCTCGCCGGCGCTGGCCTCCTGGATCGGGGTCCGGCCCAGACCGTCGAAGGCGTAGAGGGCCACGATCTTGCCCTTTTGCTGCACAGAACCGTCGTGATAGTCGCAAATCATGACCTCCTGGTTCTGGCGGATGGTGCCCCGCTCGATGCGGCCCACGCAGATCCGGCCCACATAGTCGTTGTAGTCCAGGGAGGACACCAGCATCTGCAGGGGAGCGGAGGCGTCGCCCTCCGGAGCGGGGATATAGTTGACGATGGTTTCAAAGAGGGGGATCAGATCCTTGCCCTCCTCGTGAGGCCCGTAGGCGGAGATGCCCTGCCGGGCGGAGCAGAAGATGGTGGGGGACTCAAACTGTTCCTCGGTGGCGTCCAGATCCAGCAGCAGCTCCAGCACCTCGTCCATCACCTCGTCGATGCGGGCGTCGGGCCGGTCGATCTTGTTGACCACCACGATAACCTTGTGGCCCAGCTCCAGGGCCTTCTGCAGCACAAAGCGGGTCTGGGGCATGGGGCCCTCGGCGGCGTCCACCAGCAGCAGAACGCCGTTGACCATTTTCAGGATCCGCTCCACCTCGCCGCCGAAGTCGGCGTGGCCCGGGGTATCCACAATATTGATTTTGTAGTCCTTGTAGTGGACGGCGGTGTTTTTGGCCAGGATGGTGATGCCCCGCTCCCGTTCCAGGTCGCCGGAGTCCATGACCCGGTCCACCACCGCCTGGTTCTCCCGGTAGATGCCGCCCTGCTTCAGCATTTCGTCCACAAGGGTGGTTTTGCCGTGGTCAACGTGGGCGATGATGGCAATATTTCTGATTTTTTCCTGAGGGGTCATACAGCTTCTCTCCTTAAGGATTCATATCTTTGTTCAACCCCAAAAATATAGCACAATCCCCAAATAATTGCAAGACTTTTTGGGGATACTTCTGAAAGAAATATGGCGGATGTTCAAAAAAATGTTACAATTATCTGCTTGACAAAGTGAAATTAATTTGATACAATTCAATTGCAAACAAAATAAATAGGAGGGCACACCATGAACATTTACGATCTCACTGTGAAAACCCGGAAGGGAGAGGACTTCTCCCTGGCGCAGCTGCAGGGCAAGGTCCTGCTGGTTGTGAACACCGCCACCGGCTGTGGCTTTACCCCCCAGTACAAGGCTCTGGAGGAGCTCTACGAGGCCTATCACGAAAAGGGCCTGGAAATCCTGGACTTCCCCTGCAACCAGTTCGGCCATCAGGCCCCCGGCGAGGATGAAGAGATCCATGCCTTCTGCACCGGCAAATACAAGACCCAGTTCGACCAGTTCAAGAAGATCGACGTGAACGGCGAGACTGAGGATCCCCTCTACACCTGGCTCAAGGCCGAGGCCCCCGCAGAGGAGGCTCCCAAGGGTCTGAAGAACAAGGCGGCCATGAAGATGATCGCCGGCATCAGCACCACCTGCAAAAAGGAGAACGACATCAAGTGGAACTTCACCAAGTTCCTGGTGGACCGCAGCGGCAGGATCGTCAAGCGCTGGGATCCCACCTCCGACCCCGCCGACTTCCGGAAGGACATCGAGGCGCTGCTCTGAGCCCCGGCGGGAATATTTCCCGGTTTTCCCCGAAAAGCACGGAGCTGCGGGCTTGACCTGCAGGCAAGAACTTGCTATGATGGAGCTGTGAGAACGGGGGACCAAGGTTCGGGAAGCAGGCGGCGGCCCGCTGCCCGTGTCCGGACGCCGTTTTGAAACTGTGAACTGAAAAAAAGGAGAAACTGATATGGCAATCCATGAAATTACTTCCGCTGATTTTGAATCCGTTGTTCTGAAGGCTGAAAAGCCCGTGCTGGTGGACTTCAACGCCACCTGGTGCGGCCCCTGCCGGATGCTGAAGCCCACCCTGGAGGCGGTTGCCGCCGAGCGTCCCGACGTGGAGATCGTCGGCATCGACGTGGACGAGAACCAGGACCTGGCCGAGGAGTACGGCGTCTATTCCATTCCCTGCCTGATCCTGTTCAAGGACGGCATGGAGGCCGACCGCAGCGTGGGCCTGGTGCCCAAGGAAGCCATCGAAGGCCTTCTGGGGTAAGGGATGCTTCGCATAGGAAGTATTGCTTCGCAATCTTATGATGAAGCTGACAGGTTTTGTCTATATGGCCGCAGGCCATACTTCATAACACGCAAGTGATACTTCATATTCCGGAAGGAATACTTCATCAGAACATGACCGGAGGAATCGAATATGTTTGATATCATCATCGTGGGCGCCGGTCCTGCGGGCCTGACCGCCGCCATCTACGGCCGGCGGGCCTCCAAGTCCGTGCTGGTGCTGGAAGCCAAGGCCTGGGGCGGACAGATCATCAACACCCCGGATATTGAAAACTATCCCGTGGTGGCCCATATCTCCGGCTTCGACTTTGCCAACCAGCTCTATGAGCAGGCCAAGGCCCTGGGGGCGGAAATCGTCCTGGATAAGGTCGTGGAGCTGCGGGACCTGGGGGATCGGAAGGAAGTGGTCACCCCCCGGCAGACCTATGAGGCAAGGACCGTGATCCTGGCCACCGGCTCCGAAAACCGGAAGCTGGGCGTGGAAGGGGAGGATCGGCTGGTGGGCCGGGGCGTGTCCTACTGCGCCACCTGCGACGGCAACTTCTTCCGCAAAAAGACCGTGGCCGTGGTGGGCGGCGGCAACACCGCCCTGGAGGACGCCCTCTATCTGGCGGACCTGGCGGAGAAGGTCTATCTGATCCATCGCCGGGACCAGTTCCGGGGAGAGGAGACCACCGTTGCCAAGCTGAAGCAGCGGGAAAACGTGGAGATGATCTACAACGCCATCGTGACCAGGCTGCTCTATGAGAAGCGGCTCACCGGCATCGAGGTCACCGACAAGCTGGACGGCTCCGTTCGGACCCTGGCGCTCCAGGGCCTGTTCGTGGCCGTGGGCCGGATCCCGGAGAACGAGAATTTCCGCTCCCTTGTGGAGCTGGACCCGAGCGGCTACGCGGTGGCGGATGAGAGCTGCCATACCCGGACCCCCGGCGTCTTCGTGGCCGGCGATAACCGGACCAAGGCGGTCCGCCAGCTGGTGACCGCCGCCGCCGACGGCGCCGTCGCCGCCACCGAGGCAGTCAAGTATTTGAATCAGTAATCGGCAAAACAGAACCCCGACCCATTGAAATGGGTCGGGGTTGTGCTTTTGCAGGGACTAGGGAACAGGGAACAGGCCCGTTCGTAGGGGCGGTCGTTGTACTTGTCCTTTGCTCCCTCAATTCCCGGTGTCGATCCTGGTGACTGTGTAGCCGGCCTGCCGCAGGGCCTCCACCAGCCCGTCCGCCCCTACCAGGTGGGCGACGCCAACGGCGAAGAACACGGTTTTCCCGCTCTCCAAATAGGAGGCGGCGGTCTCCGCCATGGGCGCATTCCGCTGGGCGGTGAGGGTGCCGTAGTATTCCTCGTAGACAGCCCGTTCGTCTGCAGTCATCTCCGCAAGGGCCTCTTCAGACAGATCCGGCAGCTCGGCGGCCAAGCTTTCCTCATCCCCCAGGCACCACAGCTCATAGGTTTTGGAGACGCTGTCCAGGTACTGTTTCCGGCTGGCGAAAACGGTGGAGCCCAGAACCGCCTCCTGAACGGCGTCGGAATAGTCGGGGCCCGCTCTCCCAGCCTTTTTTCCAGGCCCTTGGAGGTGGTGAGGCTGCGGCCCTGATCCAGATAAAAGCCTTGCAGCAGTCTGGCCCATTCCACTGCCTTGACCTGCTCCATCTCGAGCTGGTATTCCCCGGCTATCTGCATCCGCAGAAGGGCAAGATAGTAGAAGGAGGGACTGATGTGATCCTGGATGGTTTCGTTGTCAGTATAGCGGTAGCTGTCCTGCACCCGCTGATCCAGCGCCTGGTCTGCCTCCCTGCGCTCCCAGAAGGCCTCGTCGTCAAATTCCAGCGCCAGCGCGTCGGCGCTGTCAAAGGCGTCGTAGATTACCTGGGGCAGAAAGCCTGTCCGGCTGTCGCCCAAATGGACGGTGCCGAAGAGATACAGCTTCTCTCCGTTTTCCCCGGTGACCTCATAGAACAGAGGCGTAGGAGGAACTTCCGGGGCCTCGTCCGGCAAGGACTCACCGGAGATGGCCTCATAGGTATTGGGGTGGCAGATCCGGTACTTGGTCAGCAGCTCCATCTGGAGGCTGCAGGGACGGCCGTAAATGGTGTGAACCCCTTCAAAGCCCAGGGCCAGGGAG
>CACXJE010000013.1 GCA_902767915.1 Oscillospiraceae bacterium
CCATGGGCGCAAGCCGCGGCACAGACCGGATGCTTTCGGAATTTTTGGACTTTGTCGAAGCCCGCTTCTCTGAAGATTCGATCTACCTCGGCTTCCCGGCGGAGAACCGCGAGGCCCTGGACTTTTTGCCGTCCAGAGGCTTCCGGCTGGGAGAGTCCACTTGGAACATGATCCTGCTGGGCCTGCCCCACGCCGAGCCGGACCCGCCCGCCGAGACCGTGATGCGGATCGGGCGGGAGAATTTCGACCTGTTCCGGGTCCTGCACGCGAAAAACGGCGAAACCATGTACTGGAACGCCGACCGGATCGAAAAGACCCTCGATAACTGGATCCTTCTCGTCCTGGTCCGCGACGGCGTGCCGAAGGCAGCGGCCTGCTGCCACCGCGACGACTATGCCGAGATCTTCAGCCTGGACTTCGCCGGGGACTTTGATCCATCTGCGGCCTCGACCCTGCTCCGCGCCGCCGCCCTCGCGGCGAAGGAAGACGGCAGCGCAGTCCTGGGCTATTTCTGCGAGGATCAGGAAAAACAGGCCGTTCAGGACGCCGGCTTTTCCTGCGTCGGCAGGTACGTGATGATGGAGCGCGAAGCGCGTGCGGATTTCGCCTAGTCACCTCACCAGGGACCTGACTGCGCAGTTTGCCCGTCCCCTATTGCCCGTTGACTAGTGACTAGTGACTAGTGACTGGTGACTAGTGACTGGTGACTAGTGACTGCCCAACAATTCAAGCCGCCCGGCAGGTCAAACGACTTGCCGGGCGGCTGGTTTGTATCATTTGCGAAGTATTACAGCGCCTTCTTGGCGGTCTCCACCAGGGCTTCGAAAGCCTTGGGATCGGCGATGGCCATCTCGGAGAGGGCCTTGCGGTTCATCTCGATGCCAGCCTTCTTCAGACCGTTCATGAACCGGCTGTAGTTGATGCCGAAGGGAGCGACAGCCGCGGAGATACGGGTGATCCACAGACGGCGGAAATCGCGCTTCTTCAGCTTGCGGCCGACATAGGCGTAAACGCCGGACTTCTTGACGGCCTGCTTGGCCATCTTGAAATGGGTGGACTTGGAACCCCAGTAGGACTTGGCCAGCCGCAGGGTCTTATTTCTTCTCTTGCGCGTCATCATTGCGCCTTTAACACGTGCCATTTGTATATCCTCCTATCTCTTACTTGTAAGGAATCATCTTTTTGATGGCTTCCTGGTTGGTGACGTCGGCGTAGGTGGTCGTTCTCAGACGACGGGTACGCTTGGTGTCCTTCTTGGTGAGGATATGGCTCTTGAATGCGTGCGCTCTCTTGACCTTGCCGGTCTTGGTGAGGTTGAATCTCTTCTTGGCACCGCTGTGGGTCTTCAGTTTCGGCATAGTGCGTTTCTCCTTTACGTATTCGATTCTTGGTTTCAGCCAATGGCGCACTCTGTGCGCCGCTACAGACAAATGCGATTACTTCTTGTTCTCCGCCTTGGGAGACAGGAACATGAACATGAATCTGCCTTCCAGCTTGGGGTTCTTTTCCATGTTGGCGACCTCATTACAGCCCTCGGCAAACTGAAGCAGCAGCTGCTCACCAATGTTGGTGTGCGCCATTTCACGGCCGCGGAAGCGAACGGAGACCTTGACCCGGTTGCCGTCCTTCAGGAATTTGATCGCGTTCTTCATCTTGGTGTTGAGATCGTTGGTGTCGATGCCGGGAGACATCCGGATCTCCTTGATCTCAACGACACGCTGGTTCTTGCGGGATTCCTTTTCCTTCTTCATCTGGTCGAAGCGGAATTTGCCGTAGTCCATGATCTTGCACACGGGCGGATTCGCCGTGGGAGAGATCTTTACCAGATCCAGGTCCTGCTCGGCTGCCAGCTCCAGGGCGGCCTCGCTGGACATGATCCCCAGCTGGGCACCGTCGGCGCCGATGACACGGATTTCATTGTCCTGAATTTCTTCGTTGAGCTGATGGGTTAATTTAGCGATGGAAAACACCTCCGTTTAAATACAACAAAAGCGGATGCCGACTGCACCCGCACAAAGACCCGGAGCGGACTCCGGATGAACTGTGTTGACCTCTTTGCAAGCGCGGGAGGTGAGGCGGTGCAACCGACCTTCTTTGTTTTTGCGAAGCAATTATAATGGATGGATTCAGGTTTGTCAAGTGGTTTTTTCTATTTTTTCGGAAACACTCTGCAATCGTCATCGCGGCGGCCATGGGTCTGGCCGCCCTACGCAAAATGATCGCGGCGGCCAGGGGTCCGGCCGCCCTACGCAAAATGATCGCGGCGGCCAGGGGTCTGGCCGCCCTACGCAAAATGATAGCCCTACCGGATGCGTAAACGCCCGCAGGACCGGGCAGGTCCTGCGGGCATTGGGCTCAGTTTTTCAGACGGTACCGCTTGGCCTTGGGGGCCTTTCTGCGGATCAGCCGCCAGAAGTCGGCCTCATCCCCGTTTTCAAAGCCCTGCCGGTCCAGGGGGACCAGGTGGCGGCTCTTGGTGGTGATGACGATGAGCCGTCTGGACTCCGTCAGCCGCTTCACCTTCCGGTAGGGCATGTGCAGAAGGGTCTCTGCCTCGCCCCGGCGGTTGGCGATGTTTTCCTCCTTGAAGTACAGAAGGTTCTCCAGCTCCTCGGCTCCCTCATCCAGGGCCAGGCGGACCATTCGGTTTTTCACGGCCTTCTTCGGGTAGTTGACGAATTGCTGCCAGTAGAAATACAGCAGCATGGCCAGGGCAAAGCCCGGCCAGATCAGCATCTGCGCGCCCTGCTTTCCGACCAGGGCCCAGAGCATCAGGCCCACACATACCGCCATCAGGAACAGCTCGAAGTACCGGATAAACCGGAGCACCGGCGCCCCCATGGCCACCTTCACCGCCTCGGTGAAGGTCTCTCTGTTCAGAAGGCAGCGGTTGGACAGCACGCCGGCGACGTTCTCCCGTTCCTCGGCCTCCGTCGGCGCTTCGCAGCCCGGGGCCGTAATGGGCAGCTCTGCCATGTTTTATCTCCCTCCTGCAGGTCCTCCCTGCCGGTATTTCTTCGGGACCGCGTCGGGGCAGACTGCACACATCAGCTTCCAGAAATCCGCCTCGGTGCCGTTTTCAAAGCGGTCGAGCTCCAGGGAAAAGGACTTCCTGTCCTTCATCACCAGCGTCGCCGTCGTCTTTCCCCGGAATACATCCGTCAGGTCCCCGTAGCTGCGGTTCGTTGGCTCGGCCAGCCGGCTGTTTTCCGTGACGAACCGGTCCGGGTAAAACCGGATGATCAGATCCGAGTCCCGGCTGCCGATATCCCGGTCAATCAGCTCCAGAAACCGCCTGATCCCCCGCGGGAGCACCAGGAAGGCCTGGTACAGAAGGAAGCCCGCCGCGGCAAAGCAAAAGAGGGTGGGAAAAAGCTGATAAAAGCCAAAGCTTCCGGATCGGATGCACCGGATCAGGGTATAGGTCCCGATCCCCAGGCAAAACACCGAAAACACCAGATTCAGCGTCTTTGTGGTCCGGAACTGCTCGGCAAAGGCCCGGCGGACAGGGCCCTCATCCAGGCGGAATCGGCCGGTCAAACATGGTTCCATAGCTGCCTCCTTATGCCTTGCGCTCCTTGGGAACAGCGCCGGGGCGCTTTTCGTTCATCAGCCTCCAGAAGTCAGCCTCGGTGCCGTCCTCGAAGCGGCCCGCGTCCAGCAGGATCATCTGCCTGTCCGCGGTAAACAGCAGGATCAGGTCCTTGGAGGGCACGGCCTTTTCCACAGTCCGGTAGGAAACCTGGGTGGTCTCATTGCCGGTGGGGTTGATAAAGCCGATGCCGCTCTCCCGGAACACGGTGCGGAAGCTGATGCCGCCGGTCTTCTGGCGGATCTTCTCCACCTGGGTCTTGGCGGACTTGCCGGGCAGCACAAAGAGCATATAGAGCAGGAACAGACCCATGATCACGGCCACGCCGCCGAAGATCAGGTAGCGGGTCTCATGGAGCCGGAACCAGGAAATCACAGAGAACACCAGCAGCACCACCAGGGTGGCCGCCAGCAGCAGGTTCTGGACCCGCCGGGTCTGCCGCATCTGCTGGCGGACAGCCTCCGCCAGGTGGGCTTCGTTATACTCGCAGGCGTTGGAGAGCAGGATTTCCTCCGCAGCAGGAGACTCAGTCTCAACAGTTTGCAGTTCGGTATCTTCCATAGAGAATCCTCCTTGTTTGTTCATTTCTGTTCCTACGGGCGGGCGGGCTGCGGGCCGTCGGGGACGCCGGCCCCTATGGGCGGGCGGCAAGTAGCCGCCGCCCCTACAGGGTCACATCCAGCTTGGTCATGACGGCGGCGCAGCGGGGGCAGAGGCCCTCGGCGTTGGCGTCAATGGAATGCATCCAGCAGCGGGGGCATTTGGTGCCCTGGGCCTCAGAGACGGTGATCAGCATGCCGGGGAAGTTGGTACCCTGGGCGGTGACGCCCTCCAGCTTGGCCTCGGGGATCAGGTCGGTGCCGCCGGTGACGCCGGAGACAATGAAGAGCTCCTTCAGATCCATCCGGCGGATGGCGTTGAGGGCGGTCTTGGCAGCCTCGTCCTGGGCCAGCAGATGGACCCGGGCTTCCAGGGCCTTGCCGATGCGCTTGTCGGCGCGGGCCTGCTCCAGAACGCCGTTCACATCCTCCCGGACCCGGATCAGGGTGTCCCACTTGGTCATGGTTTCCTCGTCCAGGGCGTAGTCCGTGAAGGGCTGATTCATCTCGTTGAACAGGATATTCCGCTTGTCGTCGCTGTCGCGGTGGGGCATGGCCTGCCAGATCTCATCGCAGGTGAAGGCCAGGACGGGGGCAAAGAGCTTGGCCATGGTATCCAGAATCAGATACAGGGCGGTCTGGGCGGAGCGGCGGCGGAGGCCGTTGCGCTCGTCGCAGTAGAGCCGGTCCTTCAGGATGTCCAGATAGAACTGGCTCAGCTCCACCACGCAGAAGTCGTTGACCGCGTGGGTCAGCACGTGGAATTCATAGTTGTCGTAGGCCTTGAAGCCGGTCTCGATCAGCTTGTTCAGCCGGGTCATGGCCCAGCGGTCCAGCTCCAGCATTTCCTCGGGCTTCACCAGGTCGTTGGCGTCGAAGCCGTCCAGGTTGCCCAGGCAGTAGCGGGCGGTGTTGCGGAACTTCAGATAGTTCTGGCTCAGCTGCTTGAAGATCTCCTTGGAGCAGCGGACGTCCGCATGGTAGTCGGCGGAGGCGGCCCAGAGCCGCAGCAGGTCCGCGCCGAAGTCCTTGATGATGTCGGCGGGATCCACGCCGTTGCCCAGGCTCTTGTGCATGGCACGGCCCTCGCCGTCCACGGTCCAGCCGTGGGTCAGACAGGCCTTGAAGGGCGCGCCCTGGCCCATGGCGCCCACGGAGATCAGCAGGGAGGACTGGAACCAGCCGCGATACTGGTCGGCGCCCTCCAGATAGACGTCGGCGGGCCAGTTTTCGGGGTTCTCCCGCTTCAGGAAGGAGATATGGGTGGAGCCGGAGTCGAACCAGCCGTCCAGGGTGTCGGTTTCCTTCTCAAACAGCTTGCCGCCGCAGTTGGGGCAGGCAAAGCCCTGGGGAATCAGCTCCATGGCGTCCTTTTCAAACCAGATGTTGGAGCCGTGCTCCCCGAAGAGCGCGGAGATCCGGGCGATGGTTTCGGGGGTGCAGACGGGCTTGCCGCAGTCCTTGCAGTAGAACACCGGGATCGGCAGGCCCCAGCGGCGCTGCCGGGAAATGCACCAGTCGTTGCGCTCCCGAATCATGGAGATCAGCCGGTCCTTGCCCCAGGCAGGCAGCCAGCGCACGTCCTCACAGGCGGCAGCGGCTTCGTCCTTGAAGGACTCCACAGAGCAGAACCACTGGGGGGTGGCCCGGAAGATGATGGGGCTCTTGCAGCGCCAGCAATGGGGATAGGAGTGGATCACGTCCTCGGAGGCCAGCAGCATGCCGCTTTCCTTCATGTCCGCCAGGATGATGGGGTTGGATTCCTCGGTCTTGAGGCCGGCGTACTTGCCGGCGTAGTCGGTGTGGCGGCCCTGGTCGTCCACGGGCACCACCAGATCCATGCCGTAGCGCATGCAGGTCTGATAGTCGTCGGCGCCGAAGCCGGGAGCGGTGTGGACGCAGCCGGTACCGGAGTCCATGGTGACGTACTCGGCGTTCAGCAGCCGGGAGGTCTTGGGCAGGAAGGGATGCTTGGCCAGCATGTTCTCAAAGAAGGAGCCGGGATGGGTCTCCAGCACCTCCCAGGTATCAAAGCCGGCCACCTTCATGACCTTCCCAATCAGGGCCTCGGCCATCACATACATCTCCCCGTTGGGGGCCTTGACGATGGCGTAGGACTCTCTGGGATGGAGGGAAATGCCCATGTTGCCGGGCAGGGTCCAGATGGTGGTGGTCCAGATCACGAAGAAGAGTCTGCTGTGGTCCAGGTGGGACAGCTTGCCCAGGTCGTCCTGCATGGGGAACTTGACGTAGACGGTGGTACAGGGATCGTCCTGATACTCGATCTCCGCCTCGGCCAGGGCGGTCTCGTCCTTCGCGCACCAGTAGACGGGCTTCAGGCCCTTATAGATGTAGCCCTTGCGGTACATCTCGCCGAAGACCTTGACCTCCTCGGCCTCGAACTCCTTGTCCATGGTGCAGTAGGGCTTCTCCCAGTCGGCCACGATGCCCAGGCGCTGGAAGCCCTTGCGCTGCCGATCCACGTACTCTAAGGCGAAATCCCGGCAGGCGGAGCGGAAATCGGGGACGGACATGGCCTTCCGGTTGAGCTTGTTCTTCTTGATGATGGCGGACTCAATGGGCATGCCGTGGTTGTCCCAGCCGGGGGTATAGGGGGTGTCGTAGCCCCGCATGGCGTAGGACCGGACGATGAAGTCCTTGAGGGTCTTGTTCAGGGCGTGGCCCATGTGGATATCGCCGTTGGAGAAGGGAGGGCCGTCGTGCAGCACAAACCGGGGCTTGCCAGCGTTCTTCTTCCGCAGCTCGGCATAGATGTCGATCTTATTCCATTCGGCGAGCATGCCCGGCTCCCGCTGGGGCAGCCCGCCCCGCATGGGAAAGTCGGTCTTGGGGGTGATGATGGTGGTTTTGTAGTCCATTGTTTTGCTCCTTATTTGGAAGGTTTTTTATTCAATATTAATTGAGAATTGAGAGGTGAGAATTGAGAATTTGAGGAGATTTTCAAATTGCAATTTGAAAATCAGGATTCTCTCGTTGTTTTTACAATGCTTGCAAGAATGCGCCTGATTTCGTCACAGTCCTTATAAATGGAATTGAACTCCCGATCTGACAGATAGCCTGTTTCGTGAAGAAGTCTGAGCCAATAAGCAGTTTCCACCGCTTCTTTCAGAGCAATGGAGCTTTTAGACAGAAAATCGGCACGGCTCTGCCCTTGCCTTGCTTCGGTGACGTTTGCGCCGATGCTGCAGCCGGAGCGTTCCAGCTGATTTGAAAGGATGAACTCTTTTCTCTTTTCACGAAGCATGCGGCATAGTTTGACGATGCGCACGGAAAAAGAAAAAGATTTGGCTTCGATCATTGAATTCTCAACTCTCAATTTTCAATTCTCAATTGAGGAAGAACGCCTTTGTCTCTCCAAGAGACAAAGGCGTTCTTCCTCTGCGGTACCACTCTTATTGCCATACGAAAGTATGGCCGCTCGTACATGGTGTAACGCCCATGAAACGCCCCGGACTACGCAGGCAAAAGCCCTTCGGCGGGGTGCTCGGGGAGGATCCGCAGTGCGCCTTCACGCCGCCTTACACCGACCGGCGGCTCTCTGTGCTTCCGCGCGCAATGCACGTTCCCTTCAAAGCATAGTATTCAGTTCTCAGTTCTTAGTTGTCAGTTGTTGGGTCCGGCTGACAACTGCGGCAAAGCCGCTTACATCTGATAATTCTTGCCGAATTTCAGGTTGGCAAACTTGGCCGTGGTGCGCTCGTCCAGGTCGATGGGCGGCATCACACGGGTGGTCGCCATGGGATCCTGGGGCGGACGGGGGGTATCGCCGGTGATGTTGGCCACGTTCTGCTCGATCTGGGCGGCGATCTCCTCGGCGTTGACCTTGGGAGGATCCTGCTCAGACTCGTAGTCGTAGGCCCGGCGGGTATTGGGTCTGGGCTGCTGCTCGGTGGGAAGGTCCATCTTTTTGAGCATTTCCAGGCTCTGCTGCTGCTTTGCCAGCTGGGCCTCCACGGCAGAGACGAATTCCGCCGTGCTGGCCTTGATCCGGCGCAGCCGCTCCTGCTCGGCAGCGGCGGCGGAGTCGATGTCCCGGCTGCGGGCCTGGGCGTCGGCCTGGGCCTTGCGAAGCAGCTCGTCGCTTCTGGCCTGGGCCTCGGCGATCATCTGCTCGCTGCTCTTGCGGGCCGCTTCCATCTCTTCCTTCATGGCCGCCTCGTTGGCACGGTACTCCTCCAGGCGCTCCACCAGCAGCCGCATCTTGCTTTTCAGAACGGCGTTTTCCTTATAGAGGGTGACGTAGTCATCCATCAGAGGCTCCAGGAATTCGTCCACCGACTTCATCACGTAGCCGCCGATTTTCGCTTTTTCAAAGGATACTTCCTGAAGATCTTGTGGGGTCAGCATACCCTTGCTTCCTTTCTGTTTCTGTCTTTAGAAGTAGATGCCGCTGTTTTCCAGCTCCTCCACCAGGTCCCCGACGATTTCCACGTTGTAGGGGGTCAGAATGTAGGTGGAGATGGCGACCTTCTTGATCTTGCCGTCCAGAGCGTAGGCAACGCCGGACAGGAAGTCCACCAGCCGACGGGCAACGTCCTTGTTCGTGGACTCCAGATTCAGGACGATGGACTGCTTCTCCCGCAGATGATCGGCGATCTCGGAGACGGTGTCGAACCGGTCCGGCTTCACCAGAATGACCTGCATGGCGGAGTTGTTGTTCAGGTTGACGACCTTTGCGGGGCCGCGGCGGGTCTCCTTGGGCTCGGGCGCGGTATAGGCAGAACGGCGGGGAGCCGCAGGAGCGGGAGCCGGTGCGGGCTCGGAATCCATTTCGGGTTCCTCGTCGTAATCGTATTCTTCCTCTTCTTCGTTGTAGGGACGGGTCAGCTTTCTCAGTTCATCCATCAAACCCATGGTGCGCTTCCTCCTGTATGTATATAATATCGTTTCAGCTTTCTTGTTTTTTGGAATAATCTCTCGGCCCGAAAATCGCGGTGCCGACGCGGATCATTGTGCTGCCCTCGGCGATGGCGTCTTCATAATCGTCGCTCATACCCATAGACAGACATACCATAGATACATTATCGTATTTTTTCCCGCCAATGTCAACAAAAAGATTTCTCATTTTTGCAAAATATTTCCGATTGTCGCCCTTTTTCTCGCTGATGGGAGGAATTGCCATCAGTCCGCAGAGCCGGACGCCGGGGTACTCTCCCATGCGGGGGGCCAGCGCAAGGGCCTCCTCCGGGGAGAAGCCCCCCTTCTGGGGCTCGGCGGCGATGTTGATCTCAAACAGGATGTCCTGCCGGATCCCCAGCCGCAAAGCCGTCTTGTTGACGGCCTCCAGCAGCTCCATCCGGTCCACAGACTGGATCAGATCCACCTTGCCCACCACCTTGTTGACCTTGTTGGTCTGCAGGTGGCCGATAAAGTGCAGCGGCTTGCCGACATAGGCCCCCAGGGGCTGCTTTTGCACCAGCTCCTGGACCCGGTTTTCTCCGCAGGCGTCCACCCCGGCGGCCACAGCCTCCCGGACCCGGTCGGCGTCGTTCATCTTGGTGGCGGCCAGCAGCAGAACCTCCCGGGGATCTCTTCCGGCTGCCCGGGCGGCTGCGTCCATGTTGGCGCGAACCGCCGCCACATTTTCAGAAATGCTCATTTTCCCATAACCTTCCCTTCAAACAGTTCTTCCTTGGTGAGGATGATTCCGTCCTCAGGCCAGAGGTTGTCTATACTGGATTTATCCTCGGCGACCAGATAATCCTCGCCGTTGTCATAGATGATCTCCACCGACTTCCAGGCGGCCTTTGCGCCCTCCAGCACATAAACGCCCGCCTCCCCCTCCTCGTTGACGTAGATGGCGTCCTTCGGCACCAGCAGGCCGCTGTAGCTCCGGATATACAGATCCGCCGTCAGGCTTCTGGCAGAGACCGCCTCCTGAATGTCCCGCTCCGACGAGAGCACCAGCAGGCAGACGCCCTCCTCAGAGGGGCTGATCCGCTCCACCTTCATGCTCAGGGTCTGGTTGAAGGCGGAGGTAAAGCTGACGTCCACCCGGTCTCCGGCTTCCAGGCCGGCGATTTTTTCCGGGTCCACCAGGGTCGCGTAATACCACTTGGGGGAGGTGACCACCTTTCCGACGGCATTGGTGACGTTCAGCGGAGTCCGCAGATTCCGGAACTGGGTCACCGAGGCGGTCTCCAGAAAGCTGGGGGTCATGACCAGCTCGTAGCCGTCCGCCACCGAGGAGAAATAGCCCGCGTCGGTGGTCGTGATCTTGCCGGATTCTGTTTCGGACTGGGCATAGAGCTGATTCAGCCGGTCCTTGGTCTCCGAGATCCGCTCCCAGAGGGTCTGGGCGTCGTCGGAGGTGAGATAGCGCCGCAGAATGTAGGTTTTCAGCTGCTCGGCGGAGGCGTTCGCCTGGCTGTACTCCCGGCGGCTGCCGCTGAGGGCCACCTGGCTGATCAGCCGCCGGATGTCGGAATCCAGGGTGGCGGAGTCCTCGCCGGTGGAGGAGAAGGAATAGGCGTATTCCATCTGGGACAGCTCCAGCTCCAGCTCGTCGATCCGGTCCTGGCGATCCTTTGCCTCGTCGTCCCGGAAGGTGGCCGCCACGGTCTGGCCCACCCCCACCCGTTCTCCTTCCGCCCGGGTGTAGACCACGATGTCCTCCGTCCGGCCTGTGATGGGCCGCTCGGAACGCACCACAAAGCCGGAGGTCGTATAACCGCCGACTTCATAGTACACAGCTTTATAAAGTGTATAGCCCTCGTCCGGCCCCCGGATGACGGAGGCCACAATATAGCAGGCCACCACACCGCACAGGATCAGCACGACCAGGCGCAGATATTTATCGCTTTTCATCGGAGCGTTCCTCCCTGCGATCCTCCGCCGGGCCGCGGCTCCGTCTGCCGGACTTGCCGCTATGGGGTGCCGAATTTCACCGGATGGGCCGGGACTACGGTGGAGATCGCGTGTTTGTAGATCATCTGCTGCCGGCCTTCGGAGACCAGGCAGACCACAAAGCTGTCAAAGCCCGTGATGACGCCCTTCATCTGAAAGCCGTTCATCAAAAAGACCGTGACAAGCTGATGTTCTTTTCGGGTTTCGTTCAGGAACAGGTCCTGGAGAGTTTCGGCTGCTGCCATGGGAATTACCTCGTTTCTATGTAGATTGGTGAATCCCATGGTAGCAGAGTTTGTTTGTCGAATACAGTTGAAAATTGAAAGTTGAAAGTTGAAAATGAATGTGTTTTTCAAATTGCAATTTGAAAAACTCCGATAACTTTCAACTTTACACTTTCAACTTTCAACTCGCAGCAGGCGCATTGCCGCTGCGGTCAGGTCCGCCGTCTCGTCGACGTACAGCCAATGGATGGCTTCGTTGCGGCGGAACCAGGTGAGCTGCCTTTTGGCATAGCGGCGGGAGGACTGCTTGATCTGCTCCACCGCCTGCTCCAGGCTGCACTCGCCCCGGAGCGCAGCGGCCATTTCCTTGTAGCCGATGGCCTGCATGGCGGTGGTTTTGGGGTCGATCCCCTTCTCCAGCAGCGCCCGGACCTCGGTTTCCAGCCCCTGGGCCAGCATCTGATCCACCCGGGCGTCGATGCGCCGATAGAGCTTGTCCCGATCCCGGAAGCTCAGGCCGATCCAGACCGGCTCATACTTGGGTGCCTGGAGCTTGGACTGGGCGTTGTGCCAGGACAGGGGCATGCCGGTGATCAGAAACACCTCCAGGGCCCGGATGATCCGCTTGCGATCGGACAGATGGAGCCGCTCGGCGGTTTCCGGATCCGCGTCCTTCAGCATATTGTAGACGTATTCAATGCCGTGCTTTTCCGCGATGCCCTCCACATATTCCCGCTGGGCGGGACGGGTGGGAGCCGCAAAGGCCTTGCCCTTCACCAGGCTGTCCATATACAGGCCGGTGCCGCCGCAGACAATGGCGGGCTTGCCCCGGCCTTGGATGTCCCGGATGGCGGCGTCCGCCAGCTCCACGTAGCGGCTCACGGAGAAGTCCTCTCCAGGCTCCGCCACGTCCAGCAGATGGTGGGGGACGCCCTCCATCTCAGCGGTTGTGGGCTTGGCGGTGCCCACATCCATGCCGCGGTAGATCTGCATGGAGTCGCAGGACACCACCTCGGCGTTCAATTTCTTAGCCAGCGCCACCGCCAGCCCGGTCTTTCCGGAGGCGGTAGGGCCGCAGATACAGATGAGGTTATTCATGGATGCTCCTGGATCGCCTCCCGGCAGTACCGGCCCGCAGCAAGAGGTACAAGCTCCCCCCTGTCATTGCGAGCCAGTACGCACACTGGCGTGGCAATCCGTACTCCTTTGCATGAATTATTCAAACAGCCTGGGATACAGATCCTCCCAGTGGGGATTTCTGGAATTGACCAGCTTGTTTTTTCGTGCCCGGTTCCAGCTTTTGATCTGCTTTTCCCGTTCAAAGGCTGCCAGCGGCTCCCGGCCTGCTTCCTCATAATACACCAGCTTTGTCACGTCGTATTTGGCGGTGAAGCTGTTGGGATCCATGTGATCCTTGTGCTCCCGGATTCGGGCGGGCAGATTGGAGGTGACGCCGGTATAGATGGTGGTGTTTGTTTTATTGGCAAGGATGTAGACGAAAAAGTGCTTTTCCATAGCTTGCTCCTGGTCGGAAGGTAAGGACGGGGGATGCGGATTGCCACGCCAGTGACATCGGTCACTGGCTCGCAATGACAAGGGAAAGGACGGGGGATGCGGATTGCCACGCCAGTGTGCGCACTGGCTCGCAATGACAGACTGAGAGGTATCAGGTAATCCGCTTAAACTGCTTCTCCATCTGTTTTTTGGTGATGAAGGTGCAGATGGGTCTGCCGTGGGGGCAGTATTTGAGATCCTCCCGGCTGAGGACCTGGGCGGCCAGCCGCTCCAGCTCCACCGGGTCGGTGATATAGCCGGCCTTGATGGCAGCCTTGCAGGCGATCGTATGCAGGGCCTCGTCCCGGAGCCGCTCCGGGGTGTCCAGCCGGCCGTTCTGCAGATGGCCCGCAATCTCGGACAGGGTGGCCGCCGCGTCGGAGGGGCAGATCTCCGCCGGGATCTGCCGCAGCAGCAGGTCTCCCCCGCCGATGTCGTCCAGATCGTAGCCGAAGTCCAGCAGCGCCTCCCGGTGCTCCAGAAGCAGGGCGGCCTCCTCCCGGTCCAGGCTGCAGGTCAAGGGCGTCAGCAGGGTCTGGCCCACCACGGTGTTCCCCTGGGCCCGAAGCCGTTCAAAGTTAATCCGCTCGTGGGCCGCGTGCTTGTCGATGAGGATCAGCTCCTCCCCCTGCTCCACCAGGATATAGGTGCGGAAGACCTCGCCGATGTAGCGGAAGTCGGGGGCCTTTTCCAGGCCCTCCAACTGCAGAGGCTTATCCGCAGGGTTCTCCGCCTGAGGCGCCGCGGGATGATCGTCCCCGCTGCGGGGGGCAGGATCCTTCTCAGCGGAGAATTCCGGGATCGGCAGCGTGTGAGAAGCTCTCTCCCACGTAACGTCTTGCCGCTCGTTTTGCGCTTCCTCCCGGTCCGTCGGCAGAGTCACGGGGCTGTTCAGGGTCCCGGCCTTTACCGCATCCAGCAGGGTCCGGCTGGGGGTGGGCTTCGGCCCGGTCTGCAGGGCCTTGGTCATCTGCTCATATTCCCAGCGGGTCACGGTGTGGATCGGCTGGGCCGGCTTGCCGGCGGGCTTTCCGCCGGAACGGTATTCCTCGGCGGTCATGGTTCGGAAGAAATTCGGGTCCCGCTGGGTTTGGAACCCCTCCACCGCTGCCTTCGGCAGCGGTCCCCCTCCCCTATAGTCGCCTTCGGCGCCGATAGGGGCGGTTTTTTCTGTTCCCTTTAACTGGAAAGCCACCTGGCCGGGGGCCCGGCTCAGGGCGCCCTTGACGCCGTAGTGGACACAGTCGAAGATCTCCCGCTCGTTGAGGAACTTCACCTCGGTTTTGGCTGGGTGTACGTTCACGTCCACGGCGGAGAGAGGCACCGTGATGTTCAGCACGCAGGAGGGGAACCGGCCCACCATGATCTGGTTGCGGTAGGCCTCCTCCAGAGCGGCGGTCAGGGTTTTGGACCGGATCAGCCGGTGATTGACAAAGAAGATTTGATACGCCCGGGTGCCCCGGGTGGCGGTGGGCCGGGAGACATAGCCGGAAACCGCCAGCTTCTCCCATTTGCTCTCCACCGGGATCATCTCCCCCGCGGTCTGCCGGCCCAGGACGCTGTAGACGGCGGACAGAAGCGCCCCGTCGCCGGGGGTCTGAAGCTGCTGTTCCCCGTCCTTGATCAGCCGGAAGGAGATCTCCGGATGGGCCAGGGCCTGCTTCTGCACGGTGCTTGCCACCGCGGAGGCCTCCACCGAATCCCGCTTCATAAACTTCATGCGGGCCGGGGTGTTGTAGAACAGGTCCCGCACCACAATGGTGGTGCCCACAGGGCAGCCGGCGCTCTCACAGGACAGGAGCTTGCCGGCCTCCAGCCGGAGGCTGGTGCCCTCGGCGTCCTCGGCGGTACGGGTCAGCAGATCCACCCGGCTCACAGCGGCTGTGGCCGCCAGGGCCTCGCCGCGGAAGCCCAGGGTGCCGATGGCCTCCAGGTCCTCCTTCCGGCGGAGCTTGGAGGTGGCATGGCGCAGAAAGGCCGTCTTGGCGTCCTCCCGGCCCATGCCGCAGCCGTCGTCGCTGACCCGGAGGAAGGTCATGCCGCCGTTCTGGATCTCGACGGTGACGGTCTTCGCACCGGCGTCTATGGAATTTTCCACCAGCTCCTTCACCACCGAGGCGGGCCGCTCCACGACCTCGCCGGCCGCGATCAGGTTCGCCAGATGGGGGTCCAGCTGCATGATTTTTGGCATTTTCGGATTCTCCTTTTTGAGATTCACCGCATCCCGAACACCAGCAGCAGGGCGATGCTGTTGATGATCCCGTGCAGGAAAATCGAGGCCCAGATGGACTCGCTGCGCTCATAGACCCAGGCCAGGGCAAAGCCTGCCGGCAGATAGGACAGGAAGTTGATCAGACTCACCAGGGGCGGCTGGTCCAGCACATAGGCAAAGACGTGGGCGAAGGAAAAGACCGCCATGGAGAGGGCATAGGCCCAGAACCGGGAATGCCGGTACAGGCCGCAGAAGATCAGGCCCCGGCAGAGCACCTCCTCCGTCAGAGGGGCCAGCAGGCAGACGTCCAGGATCATAATGGGTGGCACCGTGGTGACCAGCTTTTCCACCACGGCCTGGTTTGTGTTCTCCGGCGTGATGCCCAGCTTCCTGATCAGCAGCTCGGTGATCAGATTGACCCCGAAGCTCAGGCCGAAATACAGACCGATGCCGATGCCCAGGTCGCCGAAGGTCCGTTTGCCCCGAAGCGCGGTGAGCCAGGTGAATTGCTGCCGCAGAAAGGGCAGGAAGAAGGGCAGCAGCACGCCCAGGGTGATCAGCGTGACGATGAGATTGTACCAGGCCAGGCCGCTGAGACTGTTGAGCTTTCGATGGAACAGCCACAGAATCAGGGCCACCAGCAGCTGGCTGCCCAGCAGAAACATGGGCCAGCCCAGGATCCCGCCGATGACCTCCCGCTTGTGCAGGGTTCCGATGTTGTGTTTTTTCGTTTCCATATCAGTTTTGCGTGAGCTTCTTCAGCTCGTAGAGGATGTTCATGGCTTCAATGGGGGTCAGGGCCTCCACGGTCAGCGCCTCCAGGCGCTTGCGGATGTCCTCGTCCACCGGGTCCTTCAGGACGGTCTGGTCGATGGGCAGCTGGGTCTCATAGAGGGGGGCGCGGACCGGCACGATGATCCGGCTGGGGCCCTTCTCCTCCAGGTCCTGCAGGATCTGCCGGGCCCGCTTGATGACCCGGTCCGGGATCCCCGCCAGCTTCGCCACCTCCACGCCGTAGCTGCCGTCGGCCACACCGGGCAGGATCTTCCGCAGGAAGATGATCTCATCCCGGCGGCGTTTGACGGAGATATTATAGTTTTTGATCTCGGGATGGCTGTCCGCCAGGGCGGTGAGCTCATGGTAGTGGGTGGCAAAGAGGGTCTTGCAGCCGATCCGCAGCCGGTCGCTGACATGCTCCAGCACCGCCTGGGCGATGGCCATGCCGTCATAGGTGGCGGTGCCCCGGCCGATTTCGTCCAGGATCAGCAGGCTCCGGGGGGTGGCGTTTTTCAGAATGTCCGCCACCTCGGTCATCTCCACCATGAAGGTGGACTGGCCGGCGGCCAGATCGTCGGAGGCTCCTACCCGGGTAAAGAGCTTGTCCACCACGCCGATCCGGGCGGATTTTGCCGGGACAAAGCTGCCCATCTGGGCCATCAGCACGATCAGGGCCACCTGCCGCATATAGGTGGATTTGCCCGCCATATTGGGGCCGGTGATCACGGCCACCCGCTCCTGCCTGCCGTCGAGATAGGTATCATTGGGCACGAACAGGCTGTCGGTCAGGACCCGTTCCACCACGGGATGGCGGCCGTCCTTGATTTCAATGACCTCGGACAGATCCACCTCGGGCCGGCAGTAGCGGTTGCGAACCGCCAGCTCCGCCAGACAGCAGAGCACGTCCGCCGCGGCAACCGCATGGGAGGTCTGCTGGATCCGGGCGGCGTTTTCCGCCAGGTATTCCCGCAGCTGGGTGAAGGCCTCGTATTCCAGGGCATTGACCCGGTCCTTGGCTCCCAGGATGGTGTTTTCCAGCTCCTTGAGCTCCTCGGTGATGTAGCGTTCCCCGTTCACCAGGGTCTGCTTGCGGATATAGGTATCGGGCACCAGGCCCACCTGGCCCTTGGCCACCTCGATATAGTAGCCGAAGACCCGGTTATAGCCCACCCGCAGGTTTTTGATGCCGGTTTTCTCCTTTTCCCGGGCCTCGATCTGGGCCAGGGTGCCCTTGCCGCCGGACATGATGTCCCGCAGACGGTCGATTTCCTCGGAAAAGCCCGAACGGATCAGGCCTCCCTCCCGGACAGAAAAGGGCGGCTCGTCGGCGATGGTCTGCACAATCCGCTCCCGCAGATCCGACAGCTCGTCCAGCTCCCCGTCGATGACCCGGAGCATGGAGGCCTTGTAGCCTCCCAGGCAGGTCTTCACCGCCGGCAGCGTGGCGCTGCCCTGGGCCAGCTGCAGCAGATCCCGGGCGTTGGCGGCCCCGGTGACGATCCGGGCGGTGACCCGCTCCAGATCCGTGACCGCCTTCAGCGCCTCCAGCAGCTCCTGCCGGGGCAGGGTGGCCTTGTAGAGCTCCTCCACCGCGTCCAGCCGGGCCAGGATCTCATTGGGGTTCCGCAGGGGCTTTTCCATCCAGCCCCGGAGCATCCGGGAGCCCATGGCGGTCTTGGTGTGATCCATGACCCACAGAAGGCTGCCCTTCTTCTCCTTGCCCCGCAGAGTTTGCGTCAGCTCCAGGTTCCGGCGGGCGGTCAGATCCAGCTCCAGATACCGGCCGGACTGATAGTATTCCACGTGATGCACGTGACGCAGGTCCCCTTTTTGCAGATCCTTGAGGGTCTGGATCAGAGCCCCCAGGGCCATGTGAACCGGCCGGGGCAGGGCGGAAAGATCCTGGTCGAACTGGGTCTTCAACAGGGGCTCCGTGATCCGGGGATCGTAGATCCGGGGCGTGCCCACGTTGACGGCGCAGTTCAGCCGGATCTGCACGTCCCGGGCAAAGGCAGGGGCTGTGGCAAAGGACTGATCCACGATCAGCTCCTTGGGCTCGAAGCGGGCCAGCTCGGTGAAGGCCTTGTCCCGGGCGTCTGCCCCGGCGGAAAGGGTGGCGTAGGTCTCGCCGGTGGAAATGTCGCACAGGGCCACGCCGATGCCCTCGTCGGCGGCGTAGAGACTGGCATAGTAATTGTTGGTGCCCTCGTCCAGCATGGAGCTTTCCACCACGGTGGCGGGGGTGATGATCCGGATGATATCCCGATCCACCAGGCCCTTGGCCAGGGCAGGGTCCTCCATCTGCTCGCAGATGGCCACCTTGTAGCCCTTGGCCACCAGCCGGGCGATGTAGCCCTCGGCGGAGTGATAGGGCACGCCGCACATGGGGGTCTGCTCCTCCGCGGACTTGCCCCGGTCCCGGGTGGTCAGGGTGAGATCCAGCTCCTTGGAGGCCGTTCTGGCGTCCTCGTCGAACATCTCGTAGAAGTCTCCCAGCCGGAAAAACAGCAGGCAGTCCGGATGCTGGGCGTGGATCTCCATATATTGCTTCATCATTGGCGTCAATTCTGCCATGATATTACCTCCAATTGAGGATGTAGGGGCGCTCCTTGAGCGCCCGCCGATCTGCGGAAAATCAGCGATTTGACGTAGGGACAAGCCGCGCTTGTCCGCCTCGCCGCAGGCGAGGGATCGCGCGGCGCGCGATCTGCCGCAGCCGGTCGGTCTTGGTGATTTGCCTCCGGCAAATTGCATTCGTGCCGAATGCCGGACAAGCAAGGCTTGTCCCTACGGCAGAGGCGGGCCCGGCGTGGGCGGGCGCGCAATGCGCGCCCCTACGGCGTGAGGGCGCCGATCAGCGACCAGGTGGTGGCGTCGGTGATCGTGACGCGGATAAACTGCCCGATCAGGGAATCGTCGCCCGCCAGGCGCACCAGGCGGCCGCCGTCGGTGCGGGCGGTGAGCTTGTCCCCGTCCTTCCCGTCCACCAGGACCCGGAGGGTTTTGCCGATATAGGCCCGGTGCTTTTCCTCGGAGATGGTGTTCTGCACCTGCAGCAGCCGGTCAAACCGGCGGTTTTTCTCCTCCTTGGGGGTGGGGTCCGGCAGCTCCGCCGCCGGAGTCCCCGGCCGGGGAGAGTAGATAAAGGTGAACAGGGCGTCGAACCGCACCCGCTCGATCAGACGGATCGTATCCTCGAACTCCTCTTCGGTCTCGCCGGGGAAGCCCACGATCACGTCGGAGGTATAGACCAGCTCCGGCATCAAGGACCGGCCGTAGTCGATGAGCTCCAGATATTTCGCCCTGTCGTAATGGCGGTTCATGGCCTTCAGGATCCGGTCGTTTCCGGACTGGAAGGGCAGGTGGAACTGCTTGGCGATCTTCGGATGGGCAGCCATGGTGTCAAAGAGCTTGTGGCTGGCGTCCCGGGGATGGGAGGTCATAAACCGCAGAGTGAATTCCCCCTCCAGCTCCGCGATGCTTGCCAGCAGGTCGGCAAAGTCGATATCCATGCCCAGGTCCTTGCCGTAGGAGTTGACGTTCTGCCCCAGGACAGTGATCTCCTTATAGCCCGCGGCGATCAGCTCCCGGCACTCGGCCAGAATGTCCTCCGGGAGACGGCTCCGCTCCCGGCCCCGGACGTAGGGGACGATGCAGTAGGTGCAGAAGTTGTTGCAGCCGTACATGATGGAGACCCAGGCCTTCAGATTGTTGGTGCGGATCACCGGCAGGCCCTCGGCAATGGCCCCGGCGGAATCCTCCACCGCCCAGGCCTTCCGGTGCCGGATCAGCACCCGGTAGAGGTGCTCCGGCAGCTGCCACAGGTGGTGGGGGGAGAAGATGCCGTCCACGTGGGTATAGCTGTTCTTCATGCGGCCGGAGATCTCGGGATTGCCCATCATGCAGCCGCAGACGAAGATCTTCTGGCCGGGATGCCGCCTTTTGGTGTGGACCAGGGCTCCCACGTTGCCGAAGACCCGCTGCACCGCGTGGTCCCGGATGGCGCAGGTGTTGATGATCACCAGATCCGCCCCCTCGGCGGAGTCGGTGAAGCCGTAGCCGCAGCGGTCCAGGATCCCCCGGATCTGCTCGGAATCCGCCTCGTTCTGCTGGCAGCCGTAGGTCTCCACATAGGCCGTCGGGGTGATCCCCTGGCCCTGCCACCAGGTTTTGATATAGTCGCTGATCTCCTCCTGCCGGCGCAGGTCCTCGGGAGAAATCAGGGGTGTTTTCCGTTCCAAATCGCAGTCCTCCGATTCGAGATGATATTACTCCACGATAATTCATGATATTATACCATTTTCCCCGTCGGATTGCAAGGAATTTTTCCGGGCGGCCCGCCGTTGACAAGCGGTGATTTTTCCGGTATCATAGAGACAATCAAGCAAGGAGGCGCCGTCTGATGAACGCCAGAAAACAACCGAAGCCCCGGCAAGTTCGGGCTGCGGCGGAGCCCAAGCCGCCCCTGCCCCGCCGATTTGCGGCATGGCTGCGCCGCAGCTGGCCGGCGATTCTGATTCTCATTCTCACCACCGGAGTGTTTTTCTATCTGTTTTTCACCGCCAACCAGGGCCGGATCTTCCGGAACGAAGCCAGCCGGGAGGAGGGCCGGCGCACCGTCAACGGTGAGACCGTCCAGGTCACCGTGGAGCGGGCCAAGATCATCAACCTGTCCAAGGACACCGTCAACCCGGATCCCATGAACCCCGACGGCAAGGAAAAGGGCACCCAGCGGGCGCTGATCGAGCTCCGGTCCGGTACCCATGCCGGCGAGCGGTTTGAGCTGGACGTGATGCCCGGCTGGTACACCGACGACAAGCTGGAGCTTGGCAGTCTGATCACCATCGCCGTGGCGGAAAACCTGGATACCGGCGAGATCCAATTTGACAGCTCAACCTACAGCCATGACCGGTCCACCGGTGTCTACGTGGTGCTGGGACTGTTTCTGCTGGTGGTGCTGCTGGTGGGAGGGCGGACCGGGCTGAAATCCCTGCTGGGTCTGGTCTTCACCGTGGTGGCCCTGATCTGGATCTTCTGCCCCCTGTGGATGAAGGGCGCAGAGCCGGTTCCCCTGGCCTTCGGGCTCTGTGTGCTGGTGTCTGTGATGAGCTTTACGATCCTCGGAGGCGTCAGCCGGAAGACGATCTGCGCCGTGCTGGGCACTGTGGCCGGCATGGGGCTGGCCGCTCTGTTCTCCTTCCTGGCCCAGCGGATCTGCAAAATCGACAGCTACGCCCTCTACGACGCGGGCCGGGACTTCGTGGATCTGGCCAACCTGCAGCAGCGGGGCTACGGCCTCCACCTCCAGGGCCTTTTGAGCGCCGGCATCATCATTGCCTCCCTGGGCGCGGTGATGGACGTGGCCATGAGCCTGTCCTCCGCGGTCAGCGAGCTGAAAACCGTCAACCAGTCCCTGGGCTTCGTCGGGCTCTGGCGCTCCGGCATGCGGATCGGCCGGGATATGGTGGGCACCATGACCAACACCCTGATCCTGGCCTTCGTGGGCAGCAGTCTGGTGCTGGTGCTGCGGCTCTGGTCCCAGGGCCCCAGCTACACCCGGCTGATCTCCTCCCGGTATCTGTCCGTGGAGCTGATTTCCGCCCTTTCCAGCTCCATCGGCGTGATTCTGGCGGTCCCTCTGACCGCCCTGATCGGCGCGGCCTTCTTCGGGAAGGCGAAATCCAGACAGTAAACGGGCCCGGACCCTACAAGGAAATCAATTGAAAATGACCGGATGTTACAGTTTGTTCTTGTACTTCCGGTCTTTTTCTGTTATAATAGATTAGATATTGTGAGAAAGTGTGTCTATTGCCATGAAAACCAACAGAATTCCCCGACACTTTGAAGACAAAAAACAGCCCGACGAGCTTCCCGAGGGCATGATCGAGGGCCGCAACGCCCTGACCGAAGCCCTGAAAAGCGGCCGCACCATCGACAAGGTCTTTGTGGCCGAGGGCAACACCGACCGTTCTCTGGCCCGGCTGGTGGCCCAGGCCAAGGAGGCCGGCGCCGTGGTGGTCCCTACCGACCGGCGGAAGCTGGACTTTATGAGCCCCACAGGGGCCCATCAGGGTGTGATCGCCTCGGTGGCCGCCCATGAATACGCCTCCCTGGAGGACATTCTGGCCAGAGCCGCCGAAAAGGGCGAGGCGCCCCTGATCGTGATTTGCGACGAGCTTTCCGATCCCCACAACCTGGGCGCCATCCTCCGCACCGCCGAGTGCGCCGGGGCCCACGGCGTCGTCATTCCCAAGCGCCGCAGCGTGGGCCTCACCGCCGTGGTGGCGAAGACCTCCGCGGGAGCCGTGGAATACCTGCCCGTGGCCCGGGTCAGCAACATCAACCAGGCCATCCAGACCCTGAAGGACAACGGCGTGTGGATCTACGGCACCGCCGCCGACGCCGACAGCCCCCTCTATCGGACGGATCTCACCGGCCCCACCGCCATCGTCATCGGAAACGAGGGCGAGGGCATGAGCAAGCTGGTCCGGGAGAACTGCGACGTGCTGGTCAGCATCCCCATGAAGGGGCAGATCTCCTCCCTCAACGCCTCTGCCGCCGCCGCGGTCATGCTGTATGAGGCCCTGCGCCAGAGAGCATAGCGTAGTCAATTCTCACCTCTTCATTCTCAGTTCTCAGGGAAATGACGCAGGAGGGTTTCAATGATCCAGCCCCTCGTCCCTTCGGGGCGCGCGGGCCGGTCCGGTCCCTATTCCCTGTTCCCTATTCCCCAGTCCCTAATTTGTTTGGAGTGCGTCAGATGAAAAAGCACAAGAAACAATTGAATGATGACCGGATGCCGCCGGAGGCCTCCTCCGCCGTCCAGCCCGACGAGGATTTCGCCCGGATGCTGGCAGCGATGTTTGAGGCGGAGCTGGGCGACGGCAGCGAGGAGCGTCGCGGGTCTGCGCCTGCTCCCCGCTCGCCGGAGCTGTCCGCCGAACCGGAGGCGCCTTCCGCGCCGGACGCAGCCTCAGGCGCCGACAGCGCGGATCTGTTCCGAGCCGTTGACGAGCTTCTGGGTCCGTCTCAGCCTGCGGAAGCCGAACCGGAACCGGTCCCCGCGCCTGCGTCTCTGCCGGACCGGAGCTCCGCTTCTCTGCATACCGAGTCGGAGCCGGAGGAAGCGCCCCTCGGCAGAAAGGCGCTGCGGGCCCGGCGAAAAGCCGAAAAGCAGGCCCGCCGGGCGGCAAAAAAGGCGCAGGCAGAGGAGGACGACGGTCCCCTGGTGCTAAGCGCTTCCGGGCGGCAGGCGCTTGATCCGGCCCCGGACAGGCGCTCAGCCCCGGGAGACACCGGCCGCCTGGAGCTGCCGTCTCTGAACGCAAAGGCGCCTGAAGCCTTCGATCCTCTCCCCGCAGCGACCCAAAAGCCCGTCCCGGGCCGGGCCGCTTCGGAAAAGGACAAGCTTTTCACCATTCAGTTTGAAACCTTCCGGATTCCCAAGCTCTCCGAGACGCCCGCCCCTGCGGCGGAAGTGCCCGTCCGGGTCCCAAAGGAGCCGGTCGTCACGCCTGGTTCCCCTGCCCCCGGGGATCCGGAGGCACCGGAAGACGCGGACTGGTCCGATGCGCGGCTGTTCGCGGAGATTGACCGGGTCCTGTCCTATGACCCGTTCAGCGGAGATGCCCCGGCTGCTCCCCGGGAGGAGGTCCCCGAATCGTCGACTCCGGCGGAGCCTGATCGCCGCGACCTGTCCGCCCGGACAAAGCGGATCGAGACCGCAGCTCCTTTGCAGGAGGCGGAGCCCGCCGCCGCACCCATTCCTTCGGCGGACACCGGGACCTCCGCCCCGGTAACGATGCCCTCCGCAGAAACCCTGAAGGGTCCGGGCCGCGGCGCTCTGATCGATACGGAGCCGCTGCCCAGTCTGGAGGAGCTGTTCCCCGCAGCAGTCGAGCCGGCTCCGGAGCCCATACCCGAACCGGTTCCGGAACCTGCGGAGGAACCTCTGCCGGAGACAGCGCCGGCACCGGAGGCTCCGGCGGACATTGCCTCCGCCGAGCCAGAAGCAGACGCCGCTCCCGAAAGCTGGGAGGCCCTGCCCTCCCCCCGGGAGCTGTTTGACAAACCCACACGGGACACCTCGGCGCAGGAGGCAACGGAAACGCCCGAAGCCGACGCAGAACAGGCCAAGCCCCAGGCGCACCGCCGCAGGCGCTTCGGCTCCTGGCTCTCCGACCTGCTGCACCCGAAATTCAACGATTTACCGGAGGAGGAGCCGGACTTTTCCGTTCCGTCGGATCTGACGGAGGCGCCTCTTCCTCGGACCATAGATGCCCTGCCCGATCAGCTGCCGCTGGAGGGCTTCACGGCACCGGACCCCGGCAATGCCGACAGCGCAGAGCTGCCGGAGCAGCTGCCCCTTCTGGGCTTTGCTCCGGAGGCAACTGCCCCGGAGGAACCGGCTGTGCCGGTCCCACCCGCTCCCTTCGCTCCTGCTCCGGAGGCAACTGCGCCGGAGCGCCCGGCAGCTTCCCCCGTCCTTCCCTACGACTTCGAGGAGGAGCCAGAGGGAGAAGACGGGCCGGACCTGATCCCCCAGGTGCGGAACACCGGCAGCGCCGGCGGGAAAAGCCGTCGGGGCTCCCTGTCTCTGCAGGAGCTGCTGGCCGCCGCCATCCCCATGGAGGAGGCGGAGCCGCCTCTGGGCAGCGTCCGGCAGCCCCGGCCCCCGAAGCCCCCGGCGCAGCCCAAGGAGGAAACCGTCTCGGTGCCCCGGGAGGTGCCGGATCAGATCTCCACAATTCCGGAAAATCCCGCGGGTCTGATTCGGAAGGAGGCCTCTGCGGCCCAGAGCGCCAAGCCCGATACCTTCCAGTCGAAGTCCCCCGCGCCTCCGCAGGAGGCAGCGGAAGCCCGGCCCCGGAAGCCCGCCAAAAAACCGGCTGAACGGGAAGAACACCGCAAGGCTCCGGCTGCGCCCCCCGCAGCTCCGGTTCCCGCCGCTTCGGAGGCTGTCCCGCATCCGGCCCCGGCTGCTCCGGCCAAGGCCGCCGCGCCGGCCGCCCAGGACGTTCCGGTTCCCTCCGCTTCGGTCCGAACCAATCGGGAGCGGGCCCGGGCAGCGGCCCAGGCGGAGGCCCAAAAAACCCGGCAGGAGGCCCCGCCCCCGAAGCCCCGGCAGACCGAACGGCCCAGGCCGGCTCCCGCAAAGCGGGAAATCGCCATCCTCCATCCCGAGGAGGCCTATCGGAAATACGCGAAGTCCGTTTCTACCCTGGGCTCCCGGATGGTTCTGACCGGGCTGTTCACCGTGCTCAGCCTGTTTTTGACCCTCTATCTAAGCCTGCAGTGGAAATTCCTGCCGGAAATCTTCTCCGGCGGCACCTCCACCTATGTGCTGCTGGCCCTGCTGATTGCCATGGTGCTGACCAATCTCAGCCTGTACGCCGACGCTGTCAAGTCTCTCAAGGGCAAGAAGCACAGCCCCAATCTGCTGATCCTGCTGGCCACGATCTTCACCGCCCTGGATACCTTCCAGGCAGCCAAGGACCTGCGGCCCCAGTTCACCGCGGTGGTGGGTCTGCTGCTGCTGATCTCCCTCTGGGGGCAGTACGATCTGGGCATGGCCCTGATCACCACCGTGAAGGTCCTGCGGGACGGGGACGTCTCCGTCGGCGTCTCGGACGTGCCCGACATCACCAAGGGCAGCCGGGGTCTGACCCGGACGGAGCCGGACGTGGAGCAGTTCATGGAAAAGCTGGAGACCCGGGATCTCTGTGAACGGGTGGTCAGCGTCTACACGCCGATTGCCGCCCTGGCCGGGCTGGCCCTGACCGCGCTGGTGGCCTTCGGCCTCCACCGGGATCCCTTCTGGACCGGCTCCCTCATAATGATCGGAACGGTCCCCCTGACAGGCCTCATTGCCTTCCCGCGGCTGTTCCTGCTGCTGTCCCAGCGGCTTTCCGCCGCCAGGACCGCCCTGTGCGGTTACCACGGCGCCGAAGCCTTCGGCGGCGAGCACGCGATCCTGATCGGGGACGACGACGTCTTCCCCCAGGGCTCCCTGACCCTCAACGGCTTCAAGGTCTACAGCGGAAATCCGGACCGGATCATCGCCTACGCCGCGGCCGCCACCCGGAGCTCCGGCAGCGCCCTGGCGCCCCTGTTTGAGGATCTGCTCCGGACCCACGTGGGCCGCCGCTACAGCGTGGACGCCTTCCGCTTCTATGACAGCGGCGGCATCGGCGCCACCATCATCGGCGACGTGGTCCTGATGGGCTCCCTGGACTTCATGCGGCGCATGGGCGTCCACATGGACAAGGGCAGCAAGGTCCGGCAGGCGGTGTACCTCTCCATCAACGGCGAGCTGGCCGCGGTCTTCGCGGTAAAATACACCCCGCCGGAGAATCTTCGCAGAGGTCTGGCGGCGCTGGCAAACAACCGCCACTTCAAGGGCATCCTGGTGACCCGGACCTTCCTGGGCACCCCGGGCTTCCTGAAGGCCAAGTTCGGCATCCCCATCGGCTCCTTCACCTACCCCTCCACCAAGGAGCGGCTGCGGCTGTCTGAGGCGGAGCTGAAGCACGCCGGCGCCCAGGGCGCCCTCCTGGCGGAGGACAGCTTCACGGGCTTTGCCCAGGCCGCCGCCGGCGGCAGGACCCTCCGCTCGGCCTCGGTGCTGGCTGCGGTTCTGTCCCTGCTGGCCGGGTCCGTGGGGCTGCTGCTGATGTCGATTCTGGCGGCCCTTCCCGCCTACGAAACGGCCACCGCCGTCAACCTGCTGCTGTTCGAGGCTGCCTGGCTGGCCCCGACCCTGCTTCTGTCCGGCTGGACAAGGCACTTTTAGCCCTTGACATTTGCGAATTGCCAATTGACAATTGCCAAGGAATTGTATATAATAGTTTTAATTGTGGCGTAAACGGCGTTTGGGCCGCACGAAAGGAGAAAATAATCTATGTATACTGCGAAGGATATCCGCAATATCGCATTGCTGGGCCACGGCGGCGACGGCAAGTCCGCCCTGTGCGAGAGCATGCTCTTCAACACCAAGGTGATCACCCGTCTGGGCAAGCGCGCCGACGGCACCACCGTCTCTGACTTCGACGAAGAAGAGAAGAAGAGACAGTACTCCATCAAGACCTCTGTCATCCCCGTGGAGTACAACAAGACCAAGCTGAACATTCTGGACAACCCCGGCTACTTTGACTTCGCAGGCGAAGTCGTGCAGTCTCTGCGTGTGGCCGACTCCGGCGTCATCGTTCTGACCGCCAAGTCCGGCATCGCCGTCGGCACCGAAAAGGGCTGGAAGGCGCTGGCCGACCGGGAGCTGCCCGCCATGTTCTACGTCTCCAAGCTGGACGAGGAGCACGCCAACTTCTTCGGCACCCTGCAGAGCATGCGGGATACCTTCGGTGCCTCTGTCATCCCCTTCACCTTCCCCATCCTGAACGGCGAGCAGCCTGTGGGCGTCGTCGATCTGATTGAGAAGAAGGCCTACGACGCCGCCGGCAACGAGATCGCGCTGCCCGCCGACGCCGAGGAAAAGATCGAGGAATACATGATGGAGCTCAACGAGCAGGTCGCCGAGACCGACGAAGCCCTCATGGAGAAGTTCTTCATGGAAGAGCCCTTCACCGAAGAAGAGCTGGCCAAGGGCATCAAGGACGGCATCGCCCAGAGAACCATCACCCCCGTGTTCTGCGGCTGCAACACCACCGGCCTGGGCGTCAACGCCCTGATGGCCAACCTGGTCAAGTTCGCGCCCTCTCCCCTGGAGGGCAAGCCCATGGTCACCGTGGACGAGGATGGCAACGAGGGCGAGTTCAAGCTGGATCCCGCCGGCAGCCCCATGGCCTTCGTCTTCAACACCATGTCCGACCAGTATGGCAAGAATTCCTACTTCAAGGTCATTTCCGGTGACATTGAGGACACCCTCACTGTGGTTAACGGCCGCACCGGCACCAACGAAAAGCTGGGCAACACCTTCTTCCCCCGCGGCAAGGACAACATGAAGACCTCCAAGGTCTGCTGCGGCGACATCGGCGTGTTCACCAAGCTGGCCTCCGTCCGCACCGGCGACACCCTGGGTCTGGCCGGCAAGGTCGTGAACCTGAAGCCCATGGAGTACGACGAGCCCTGCTACCGCATGGCCATCTACGCCAAGACCAAGGGTCAGGAAGACAAGGTCGCCGCCGGCCTCGCGAAGCTGAACGAGGAAGACGCCTCCTTCACCTACGGCAACGATCCCGAGACCAAGGAAATGATCATCGCCGGTGTCTGCGACATCCATCTGAGCGTGATCATCGCCAAGCTGGCCTCCAAGTACAAGGTCGAGGCTGAGCTGCGGCCCGCCAAGATCGCCTACCGCGAGACCATTAAGAAGAAGATCGAGCAGCACGGCCGCCACAAGAAGCAGTCCGGCGGTCACGGCCAGTTCGGCGACGTCTATATCCGCTTCGAGCATCAGGATGAGCAGGACGACATGATCTTCGCCGATGAGACCGTCGGCGGCTGCGTGCCCAAGAACTTCATCCCCTCCGTCGAAAAGGGCCTGCGCAACTGCGTCAGCAAGGGCGTTCTGGCCGGCTACCCCGTGGTGAACCTGAAGGCCACCCTGTACTTCGGCTCCTCCCACCCGGTCGACTCCTCCGATATGGCGTTCCAGACCGCTGCCGGCATCGCCTACAAGGAAGGCCTGCCCCAGGCCGGGGTCTATGTGCCCGACACCTACACCGGTGACGTCATGGGCGACCTGAACAAGCGCCGCGGCCGCGTCATGGGTATGGGCGGCGGCGTCATCGAGGCCGAAGTCCCCATGGGCGAGATGAGCTCCTACGCCATCGACCTGCGGTCCATGACCCAGGGCAGAGGCTCCTACAGCATGAAGTTCGTCCGCTATGAGGAAGTGCCGCAGATGAACCAGGCCAAGATCATCGAAGACGCCAAGAAGGAAGAGGAAGAATAAGCCCTCCCCTGTGATACAATAAATATCCCCCGGCTAAGCCGGGGGATATTTATTTTGAGGCGGAATTTCCTGATAAAAACCCGGATTTTTGGAAAAATAATGCTTGCATTCCCGCTTGCTATCATGTATAATACATCGGCACGGGTGAAAAAGCCCGCGCCGCTGCAACTCACACACCCAGGGATTTCTCGTTTGTGCCGAATGAAAGAGCTTTGGAGTACGGATTGCCACGACCAGCGTGCGCGCTGGTCTCGCAATGACAGAAACATGGCACGCTCTGTTCGGTGAGCGTGGAAGATGATTGGGGTGGAGGAAAAAACAAAAAAGGAGAATTTGAAAATGGCAGTCGTATCTATGAAGCAGCTGCTGGAAGCCGGTGTCCACTTCGGCCACCAGACCCGCCGCTGGAACCCCAAAATGGCTCAGTATATCTACACTGAGCGCAACGGCATCTATATCATCGACCTGCAGAAGACCGTGAAGAAGCTGGAAGAGGCTTATTCCTTCGTCCGTCAGCTGGCCGAGAACGGCGAGAGCATCCTCTTCGTCGGCACCAAGAAGCAGGCCCAGGACGCCATCAAGGAAGAGTCTGAGCGCGTCGGCATGTACTACGTCAACGCCCGTTGGCTCGGCGGCATGCTCACCAACTTCAAGACCATGCGCACCCGGATCGACCGTCTGGCCCAGCTCCGCAAGATGGAGACCGACGGCACCTTCGCCATGCTGCCCAAGAAGGAAGTCATCAAGCACCAGGGCGAGATCGCCAAGCTCGAGAAGTACCTGGGCGGCGTCAAGGAAATGAAGAAGCTCCCCGGCGCCCTGTTCATCGTTGACCCCCGCAAGGAGCGCAACGCCATCGCCGAAGCCCGCAAGCTTCACATCCCCATCGTTGCCATCGTTGACACCAACTGCGACCCCGACGAGGTCGACTACGTCATTCCCGGCAATGACGACGCCATCCGCGCCATCCGCCTGATCGCCGCCACCATGGCCAACGCCGTGATCGAAGGCCGTCAGGGCGAGCAGCTGGAAATGGCTGAAGAAGCCCCCGCCGCCGAAGCCGCTGAATAATTCAACTCTGTAGGGGCCGATGCCCACATCGGCCCCTTTCTCAATCCCGCAACAGATCGGGCCGATGTGCGCATCGGCCCCTACGAATGATAATTAGGAGGATAAGAACAATGGCATTTACCGCTGCTGATGTAAAGACCCTGCGTGAAAGAACCAACGTGGGCATGATGGACTGCAAGAAGGCCCTCACCGAGTGTGACGGCGATATGGATAAGGCCATCGAATGGCTCCGTGAGAAGGGCCTGGCCAAGGCCATCAAGAAGTCCGGCCGCATCGCTGCCGAGGGCATGGCTTACGCCGTGGTCGAAGGCAATGTGGGTGCTGTGGTCGAGGTCAACTGCGAGACCGACTTCTGCGCCAAGTCCGCTCCCTTTGTCGAGTTTGTCAAGGGCATTGCCCAGGTCGTCGTGGATTCCAACCCCGCCGACGTGGACGCTCTGAAGAAGTCCCCCTTCCCCGGCACCGCGCTGACCGTCGAGGGCGTTCTGCCTGAGAAGGTCATGTCCATCGGCGAGAACCTGCAGATCCGCCGCTTCGCCCGTTACGACGACAACACCTCCGTGGCTTACGTCCACGCCGGCGGCAAGATCGGCGTTCTGGTGAACCTGGCTGTCGAGGGCGGCATTGACGCCACCGAGATCGGCAAGAACGTGGCCATGCAGATCGCTGCTCTGAACCCCCGCTTCTGGGACAAGGCTGACGTCTCCGCCGAGGTCCTGGAGGAGGAGAAGAAGGTCCAGCTGGCTCAGATGGACGCTGACCCCAAGATGGCCAACAAGCCCGCCCAGGTCAAGGAAAAGATCGTGGCCGGCAAGATGAACAAGTTCTACGAAGAGAACTGCCTGCTGCAGCAGGACTTCGTCCGCTCCGACCTGTTCCAGGGCTCCGTCGAGAACTACATCGCCGACGCTGCCAAGAAGCTGGGCGGCAAGGTCACCTTCGTCAAGGCTGTTCGCTTCGAAAAGGGCGAAGGCATTGAGAAGAAGGTCGAAGACTTCGCTGCCGAGGTCGCCGCGCAGATGAACATGAGCAAGTAACGGCAACACAGGCGGGGCGGACGTAGCTGATCTGCCGGAAGGGCTCCCGTTGGGACAGGTCGGAGATGTGGACCTCCACCGTGGGGATCCCAACAGCCTGCACCGCATCCAGGATCGCCACCGAGGTGTGGGTATAGGCCGCCGGGTTCAGCACGATCCCGTCGAATTTGCCCCGGGCCGCCTGGATCCAGTCCACCAGCACCCCCTCATGGTTGGTCTGGCGGATCTCCACCGAGACCCCAAGCTCTGCTGCATGGGCCTCGATAAGTTTACATAAGTCATCATAGGTCCGGCTGCCGTAGATCTCCGGCTCCCGGAGCCCCAGCAGGTTCAGGTTCGGACCGTTCAGGATCAGAATGTTCATGGTCGGTTCCCCTTTTTGTGAGATTGGGATTTGCGGGTAGCTTGCGTAGGGCGGCCACCTGTGCCCTTTATGGGTAGACCCTTGGCCGCCGCCGACAGGCAGATCCTCATCGCGGCGGGCTGAGGTCAGCCCGCCCTACGCAGTTTTTCATAGTGGCCCCACAACCCCCGATTTACGTGTTTCCCAGGATCGACGCGGCGGTCTCCGCCGGGGTGCCGGTGACGGAGACGGTTTTGTCGGCGGCGGCCAGGTAGATGGGTCGGCGGGTCTCATAGAGGGCCCGGAGCTTTTCTTGCGTGTCGCTCAGAGGGCGGTCCGGGGCAGGACGCAGGTCCTCAAGGGGCCGGTCCAGGAAAATCAGGCTGCCGTTCTGCTTCAGCCGCAGGACGTTCTCCGGCCGCAGGACCGTACCGCCGCCGCAGGCCAGGATCTTCCCGCCGGTGCGGGACAGCTCCCGGACCAGGTCGGTTTCCAGATTCCGGAACCAGGTCTCCCCCAGCCGGGCAAAGATCTCCGGAATGGACATTCCGGCCCGACGGGACAAAAGCTCGTCCAGATCCGCAAATTCCCGGCCCGTCTGCTTGGCCAGCAGGCGGCCCAGGGAGGTCTTCCCTGCCCCCGGCATACCGATCAGCACCAGGCTCTCCCGTTGGGCCCGGAGGCCCCCGCAGACCGCCTGGATCTGGGCCTCCACCGGGGGAAAGCCGGTAAACAGGCCGCCTGCCAGGGCTGCCTGCCGGACCAGCATCTCCAGGCCTCCGGCTGCCGGGATCCCCAGGCGCTCCGCCTCCAGCACCAGCCGGGTACGGAGGGGATTATAGACGCAGTCGAACACCCCCGAGAGGTTGGGAAAGGCCGCCGGGGCAATGGGCAGGCCTTCTGTATCCGGGTACATCCCCACAGGGGTAGTGTTGAGGAGCAGATCTGCTGCCTTCCAGTCGGACAGGGCCTCCGCATAGGTCAGCGCTTCCTCCCGGCCCGTGCGGCTGACCCGCCGGATCCGGGCTGCGCCAAGGGCTTGGCAGACCGCCTCCGCGGTTTTGGAGGTGCCGCCGGTGCCCAGGATCAGAACGGTCTTGCCGCTGAGCGTGCCGCCCATCAGCCGCTGCAGGGCCTGCAGCAGCGCGCCGTAGTCCGTGTTATAGCCCCGGAGCGCCCCGTTCCGGTTCACCACCGTGTTCACGGCTCCGATGGCGGCAGCCCGGTCGTCCAGGCTGTCCAGGTAGGGGATCACTGCCTGCTTGTAGGGCACGGTGACGTTCAGGCCCAGGAAGGCCCGGGCCTTCAAAAAGGGGCCCAGCTCCGCCGGCGTCAGCTCCTTAAGACCGTAATCCGTGCGGCCGAAGGCCCGGTGGATCTCCGGTGAAAAGCTGTGGCCCAAATGTTCGCCGATCAAATAATAATTCATAGCGTTCCTCTATGGTTCTGGTGGTTTGCCCATGAAGGGCGCAGGTGCGGCCATTGCGGTATCCGGTGGCGCACAATGTGCGCCGCTACAAGGGTTGTATCAAATCCAGCAGCACCAAGGCGGTCAGGCTGTCCTGAACCACCCGGGCCCGGTGGACGATGCAGGGATCATGACGGCCGGTGAGGGTCAGCTCCACGTTCTCCCCGGCGGAGAGGTCCACGGTCTGCTGGGGCAGGCCGATGGAGGGGGTGGGCTTGACGGCGGTGCGGAAGATTAGGGGCATGCCGTTGGTGAGGCCCCCGTTGACGCCCCCGTTGTGGTTGGAGGCGGTGACCACCCGGCCGGCTTCCATCCGGAAGGGGTCGTTGGTCTCGCTGCCCCGGCCCTCCGCCAGGCCAAAGCCGTCCCCGAACTCCACCGCCTTCACGGCGGGGATGGAAAACAGGGCGTGGGACAGCAGCCCTTCCATGGTATCGAACCAGGGCTCTCCCAGCCCCGCAGGCAGACCCAGCACCGCGCTTTCCAGGATGCCGCCGACGCTGTCGCCGTCCTTGGCGGCGGTCTCGATGGCTGCCCGCATCTTCTCCCCGGCGGCTTCGTCCAGCACCGCAAAGGGCAGGCTGCCAAGGCGGGCCACGTCCTCCCCCAGGTCATCAAAGGGCCGGTCGGCAATGCCGGCCAGGCGGGCAATGTGGGTGCCGATGGTGACGCCGCGGCTCCGAAGGGCCCCGATCGCAATGGCCCCGGCCGCCACCAGGGGCGCCGTGAGCCGGCCGGAAAAATGCCCGCCGCCCCGGGGATCCCCAAAGCCCCGGTATTTCACAGAGCCGGTATAGTCCGCGTGACCGGGACGGGGCGTAGTTTTTAAGTTGACATAATCTTCGCTTCTCGCCTGGGTATTGGGGATCAGGATGCACAGTGGGGTGCCGGTGGTTCGGCCCTGATAGACGCCGGAGACGATACGGAAGGGATCCGGCTCCACCCTGGCGGTGGAAATGCGCCCCATCGGCCGGCGCAGGGCCAGCTGGGCCGCGATGAAGTCCTCGTTCACGTGGAGGCCGGGAGCAAGGCCGTCCACCACGCAGCCGATTTCCGGCCCGTGGCTCTCCCCGAACAGGGTGACGGTAACATTCGTTCCGAAGGTATTACGCATTCTGTATCCCTCCCTGAGGCAGCAGCGTTTGCAGCCGCTCCCGAAGCTGTGACAGCGTCATCTTCTCAAACTGCCAGCGGCCGATTTCCGGGACGGTGACCACTTCGATCCCGTCGGCACCGGCTTTTTTGTCATGGGCAACGGCGGCCAGCACCGCCTCCACGTCCACAGAGACGGTTGTGGGCAGCTCCAGCCCTTCCAGCACCGGCAGCAGCCGGGCCCGGACCGCCGGGCCGCACAGGGGCAGCATTCCCAGGGCCACGCACTCCCCATGGAGGAGGGCGCCCCGGCCGCTTTGGGCCGCCTCGATGCCGTGGCCCAGGGTGTGACCGAAGTTCAGCACCCGCCGCAGGCCGGCTTCCCGCTCGTCCTGCTCCACCACGGACTGTTTCAGCGCCACAGCCTGGGAGATCAGAGCTTCCAAATCCCCGGGGCCAGCCGGGTCCTCGAACCGGGTAAAGAGCGTCGGATCCAGGGTCAGGCCCAGCTTCAGAATCTCCGCCATGCCGTTGGACAGCTGCCTGGCGGGCAGGGTCCCCAGCACCTCCGGGTCCATCAGCACCGCCTTAGGCCGCCAAAAAGCCCCGATGGGATTCTTCGTCCCAGCAAAGTTCACGGCGGTTTTGCCCCCCACGGCGGCGTCCGCCATGGCCAGCAGGGTGGTGGGCACGTTGTAGAAGTCCACGCCCCGCATGAAGCAGGCCGCCGCAAACCCGGCCAGGTCCCCCACCTTGCCGCCGCCTACCGCCAGGACGCAGTCCTGCCGGGTCAGGCCGTGGCGCAGCATGGCCTCCCAGACGTTGGCCAGCTGCTCCAGAGACTTGCTCTGCTCTCCCTTGGGCAGGGTAAAAATCGTATGGTGGGCGCATTGGGCCGCCAAGGCTTTCACATAGGCGGCGGGAACGCCGCTGTCTGTCACCAGGAAGACCCGCCGATCCAACCGGAACAGCTCCCCTGCCCGGGCAAGGGCCCCTCGTTTGATCACCACAGGGTAGTCGGTGAAGATCCGGGCCTCGTCAGCGTCGGTCCGGGGCAGCAGCGCGGTCTGATACGCCCGGGACAGCTCCAGCAGGCAGTCCTGGAGCCGGGCATAATAGGGCCGCAGGGCTGGATCCGGCATCCGGGCAGGCAGCTTCTCAAGGATGGCCCGTTCCCGTTCCGGGTCCCGGACCGGCAGGCCGCGCGCCTGTTTTTGGGCCGCGATTTCGGCAGCCACAGTCATCCGCTCCTGAAAGAGCCCGGCCAGCGCGGCATCAATACGGTCGATCTCCGCCCGCAGCTCCTGCAGTCTGTCCATAGTGCCCCTCCTCCTCGTTTGTTTGGGTCTATTATAGCAAACCCCACGTACAAATGCAATGGGAGAACCTTCGGCCAGCGGCGCTGTTTTTCTCTGCATCTTGCTTTTTGTCTTCCGATCGTGTATAATGTAAAAAAAGCAGCATGGGGGTGTTGAATTGGACCAGCCTTCTCAATTTCATATGACGGTTGTTACCAGAAAGCGACGGGAAGGCCCCTCCGGCAGCCGTCAGTCTGCCGCACCGGGCCCGAACGAGGCGGGACAGCACAGCCAGGCGGAAGAACACCGCCACAGCGGAGCGCATCACCATCACAGCGAAGCTCATCACCACAGCGGGGAGCACCGCTCCCACCGGCACTATCAGGATTTCGGCACCGTGAATCTGGGAACCCTCACAGAGCAGCCGGATACCCAACGGGAGTCCCTTCCGCAGGCCGCCAAGCCGGTCAGCGAGGACGCCCATCGGCAGGACACCTCCTTTTCCTCGGAGCAATACGCCATGCTTCTGAACCGGAAATTCCGAAAACGCAAGAGCAGCAGGCTCTCGATCGTCCTTCTGGTGGTCGGCGTCCTGCTGGTGATCTCAATTATGCTTTTTGTGTTTCTCCGCGGCCGCTCGGGCAGCAGCGACGAAGGCATTGAAACCCTGGAGCCTCTGGAGAGCTTCGACCTTGGAGACCTGGACGAATGATCTGGCCGCATTTCGCAGCCAAAGCAAGTGCAAAAAACGCGTCGGCTTGAACAGCCGGCGCGTTGTTTTATTGTGGGATCAGAAGGGCTCGCCTTCCTCCTCGTCATCCTCGTCATCCTCGTCGAACTCAAATTCCAGTTCCTCGCCGCACTTGGAGCAGGGCATGGAGCCGTTGAGCAGGTCCGCTTCGCTGAACTGCTGGACCTCTCCGCACTTGGGGCAGGTGACCTCATAGAGGGGATCCTCGTCGAAGTCGTACTCGTCCTCGTCGCCGAAGTCGTACTCGTCCTCGTAGTCGTCGTAGTCATCCTCGTCATCTTCGTCCTCGTCCATCAGGAACTCGTCGATGGCGTCCAGGTTTTCTTCGATTTCATCCAGCTCGTCAGACACCGCAATGGCGTTGTCTTCCAGATCGTCGATGGAAACTGCCATATCCTGGAGCAGATCCACCACGGCCTTCAACAGGCGGTTCTCGTCCTTCTCGGTGTCCAGCTTGATGCCATCCATCAGGCCCTTGAGATATGCTGCTTTTTCGGATAATGTCATGGTGATTGCTCCTTTCTTTTCAGTCCGATTGGGATGGCCGCAGAGGTCCGCGGCCACTACGGAATTGTCAACAGATGAATCAGCCCTTGGCGCGGCCCATGTATTCGCCGGTACGGGTGTCGATCTGGATCAGGTCACCCTCGTTGATGAACAGGGGGATCTTCACCTCGGCGCCGGTCTCAACGGTGCCGGGCTTCAGGGTGTTGGTGGCGGTGTTGCCGGCCAGGCCGGGCTCGGTATGGGTGACCTCGAGGATCACGAAGTTGGGGCACTCAACGCCGAAGACGTTGCCCTTGTAGGACAGGAGGGTGCACTCTTCGTTTTCCTTCACAAACTTGAAGGCGTCGGGCAGCACGTCCTTGCCCAGGGGGACCATATCGAAGGTCTCGTTGTCCATGAAGTAGTACAGGTCGCCATCGTTGTAGGAGTAGGCCATCTTCTTGCGCTCGACAAAGGCTTCCTCGAACTTGGCGGTGGGGTTGAAGGAGGTCTCGGTCACGCCGCCGGTGATGATGTTTCTCATCTTGGTGCGAACAAAAGCCGCGCCCTTGCCGGGCTTGACGTGCTGGAACTCCACGACCTGATAAATCTTGCCGTCCATTTCAAAGGTCTTGCCGTTTCTGAAATCACCAGCGGTAATGGTTGCCATATATGTTTCCTCCAAAATCGTTAGATATACAGGATTTCTGCCGTTCCGGCATTTTTACTGATATAGTATACTACATACGCAGATAATTTGCAAGCATTTTCTTTTCTGTCAGATGAAACGCTTGACGCCCGGGATGCAGCGCAGGAGAATTGTGGCCGCCATGCAGGCTCCGAAGATCGCCAGCTCATAGAGCAGCATGGCGCCCATCGGATGCATGGCTTTGCTCAGGGCCAGGTAGACCCTCTCCAGCTCCTGTTTGCCCAGGTCCCCCAGCAGATAGATGCCGAAGGCCTGGGAGCCCAGGAAGGCCAGGATCCTGCCGGCGGCAGGGCGGTTCTCCAGTCCGCGGCACAGCCGGCGAGCCATCACAAACAGACAGGCGGCCTGGGTCGTGATGGTGAGCTGGATCCGGTTATCCAGGGCCAGGTAGGAATCGGGGTTTTTGCTGTAAAGTCCCCGGGTCCCCGTCAGCTCCCCGGCCAGGAGCAGGCAGAACACCAGCAGCGCAAGCAGAGCGGTCCTCCTCTTCGGCGCCGTATAGGTCTGCAGATAGTGGCCCAGGAAGAGCAGTCCCGCATAAACGCTCAGGGCCAGATTGCCGTACCCGACGTTTAGCCGCAGGGCCTTGGAGAAGGCCGGCAGCAGCTGTATCACGCCGCCCAGGCCCACCGACAGCAGAATCAGCAGCTGCTCCTCCCGCCGGGTGAGGGCTTGGGCAAGCTTGCGGAAGAAGGGCATGAACAGCACCATGGCAAACCAAAGATAGAGATACCAAAGGGCTGTGGAGCTGCTGTAGAAGAGATTCTTGACGGCAAAGTAGAGGCCTAATCGTTTTTTGCCCTTCCAAACACCGTAGAAATAATAGCCGAGATTGGCCGCAAGCAGCACCGTCAGCGCCCGCAAAACCTGCCAGGGCCACCGCTTCCAGTCCGTCTGCCTGCCCAGGGACAGGGCCCCGGAGATCATCAGAAAGAGAGGCACCGCAGCCTTGGACAGGAAAAACCAGGCCAGGGACAGATACCAGGTCGCGGAGGGCGACATGCTCTGAAAGATCCGGCTGTTGGTGTGATTGACAATGACAAAAAACGCCGCAGCCAGCCGCAGGAGGTCCAGATAGAGGATCCGGTTGTTTTCCCTTCCTACGGGTGCTTTCGACAGGCTGTTCCCTGTCATGCCTCGATGATGATCAGCTCCTTGGGGCTGTGGGCCAGGATCTCAACCCCGTCTTCCTTGATGATCAGGCAGTCCTCGATACGGACGCCGAACTTGCCGGGCAGGTAGATGCCGGGCTCGGCGGAGCTGACGGAGCCCGCGGGCATGGGCTTGTCGTTGGAGGGGTTGCACATGGGGTGCTCATGGATCTCCAGGCCCAGGCAGTGGCCGTAGCCGTGGCCGAAGCAGTCGCCGTAGCCGGCCTCTGCAATCAGCTTCCGGGCAGCGCCGTCAATGGCCTGGCCGGTGACGCCGGCCTTGGTAATGGCAATGCCGGCCAGTTGGGCCTGGCGGACGGTCTCATAGACCTTCTTCATCTCGTCGGTGGCGTAGCCCAGGGCCACGGTACGGGTCATATCGGAGCAGTAGTCCTTGTAGACCACGCCGAAGTCCATGGTGATGAAGTCGCCCTGCTGCAGCTTCCGCTCGCCGGGCACGCCGTGAGGCATGGAGGAGTTGGGGCCGGACACCACGATGGGCGCAAAGGACAGGCCCTCGGCGCCGTTCTTATAGAGGCAGTAAATCAGCTCCGCGCAGAGCTCCTTCTCGGTCATGCCAACCTTGATCCGCTTGCAGACCTCGGTGAAGGCCTTGTCGGTGATATTCTGGGCCTGGCGCATCCGCTCCAGCTCATATTCCTCCTTCACCACACGGAAGGCGTTGATGTCCTTCTGGCAGGGCACCAGCTTGGCGTTGAGCTTGTTCTCATAGCTGCGGAACTCGGCCACGGTCAGGAATTCCTCCTCGAAGCCCAGGGTGAAGACCTCAAAATCGGCAATGGCTTCGTTGAGCTGCTTGATATAGCCGTTGTCCTTGGAGACCATGCGGACCTCAAAGCCCTTCAGGTTCTTTTCGGCGGTCTCGATGTAGCGGGAGTCGGTGAAGTAGCGGCAGCCCTTCTTGGAGACAATGGCCACGCCCTCGTCCACGTTGAACTCGGCGCAGTACTTCCGGGAGATGGCGCTGGTCAGCAGCAGGCCGTCGTAGGAGCCCTTTTCCAGCAGGGACAGGTATTTCTCTAAGTTTTTCATGGTGTTTTGACTCTCCTTTTTCTTGCGATCAATATAAACGGCTTCTCCGCCACGTGGCGAAGCTTCAGCCAAAAGTTATGCAGATGGATGGGCTTGACCAGAATGGACATGGCCCCGGCACAGTTGGCCCCCAGAACGTCGGTGTAGATCTGATCCCCCACCAGGGCGGCCTGCTCCGGCTTCAGGGAAAACTGCTCCAGGCAGCGGCGGATCCCCCGGTTGAAGGGCTTTTTGGAGTGGGTCACGCAGCCGATGTGATGCGCCATGCAAAAGTCCTTTGCCTTGTTCTTTTTGCTGTTGGAAACCACGCAAAGCCGGATCCCGCCCCGCTTCATCCCGTCGATCCACCGAAGGAGCTCCGGGGTGGGGGTTTTGGAGGTGTAGGGCAGCATCGTATTATCAAAATCCAGCATCAAAAGCTCCCGGCCCTGCCGATGCAGAAACTCCGGGGTGATGTCCGTCAGCTTTTGAAAAATTGCTTTCGGCAGCAGCGAGAAGGGCATAGTCAGGTCCTCGCTTTCATAGGTTCTTTGTATAATATATCACGATCGGGGGACGTTGTCCATGGAAAATTGCATATATTTTGCCGGGAATTCTGAACTTTCTGTGACCGAGCCGGCCCTGCTGCTGGGCTGGGGGTTTTCCGAGACCGGGCTGCGGCGGCCCGGCGCCCCTCGTTTCGGCTGCGCAGGCCTGGTGTTGGACGACAGGGTCCTGCCGGGCCGAGGTGTTCTGGATGCTGCCGAGGCCGCCCTGCGGGCCGCCGGCGGCGTAGTGGTCTGTGACTTTGAGCGGCCGGCGGATCCGGTTTTGGAGGCGCTGCTGTCCCGGCTGGGGGATCTGGAGCTGGTGGTGCCGCCCCAGTATGCGGGCCTGCCCCACGCCGCCGTGCTGGCGGGGCCTTACCTGCCGGGACTCTCCTTTCGCCGGTGGCTGACGGCGCAGCAGGCCAAATACGGCCCCGTAGTGCTGGACGGGGCCCCGCTCCGGCACCTGGTACGGCCCGGCTGTCCGCCGATTGGCTGGACGGAGCCCCTTCCCGATTCCGGAAGCTTCAATCCCGGCTCCGCCTGTCTCACCTGCCGCAGGCCGGAGGGCTTCCTGTTCTGGGACGACCGGGAAACCCTCCGCCGCCGCTGCGAAGCCGCAGGGGTTCCCGTAATCCTGCTGCAGCAGGAGTGGGAGAACCTGCCGCGGTCGTAGGCATCGCTTATGCCCGCACAGGTGGGCAGGATCGTACCCTGCGAGACGAAAAGGGCCCACGGGTTTCCCCGTGGGCCGGGCCTGGACCGGACTCAGCAGCCGCAGCCGCAGTTGTTGTCGCAGCCGCAGCCGTTGTTGCAGCCGCAGCCGTTGTTGCAGCCACAGCCGTTGTTGCAGCCGCAGCCGCAGCCGCAGTTGCCGCCGTAGCCGTAACCGCCGCCCAGAAGCAGAACGATCACGATGAGGATCCACAAGTTGTTGCCAAAGAAGCCATTATTACACATATTGCTACCTCCCGCAAAAGATCTTGCGCCTTCTCCCAAAGCCGAAGCGCTTCGGAAGGATTTCGCTCAATCCATCTTATGCGAAAGCCGCAATCCGGTGCATGCTTTCCTTATCCTCCCGCAAACAGGTCCTCCAAGGTGCCGAAGCTGTAGCCCATATCCTCCCAGCGGGACAGCAGTTCATCCAGGATGGCCGCGTTGGTGGCGGAGGTGCTGTGCAGCAGCACCACGGCCCCGTTGTGGATCCGGGGGATCAGCTTGGAGAAGGCCTGCTCCGCTGTGGGCTGGTCGTCCTGGAGCCAATCCACGTAGGCCAGAGACCAGAACACGGTCTGATAGCCGCAGGCCTTTGCCATCCGCAGATTTTCCTCGGAATAGATCCCCTGGGGCGGCCGGTAATACTTGGGCAGCTCCTCGCCCGTGGCCTTCTGATAGGCCGTCTCCAGGTCCGACAGCTCCTGCCGGAAGGTAGCCTCGTCCGAGATTTTTGACATATCCCAGTGATGGAAGGTGTGGTTGCCCACGATATGACCCTCGGCTGTCATCCGCCGGACCAGCTCCGGGTGGGATTCCACAAAGCTGCCCACCACAAAAAAGGCCGCTTTCACCTCATGCGCCTTCAGCACGTCCAGGATCGGCGCCGTGTTCCCGTTGTCATAGCCGGCGTCGAAGGTCAGGTACAGCACCCGCTCCTCCGGATCCCCCACATAGGCCGCGTTATACCGGGCCAGCTCCTCCCGGGTGGCGGAGCCCACCGGGCAGCCGCCCTCCTTCGGGAAGGACAGGCCCCAGGCCGCCGTCTGGACCGCCTCCGGCGTCTTTCGGGCCGCCAGCCAGGTTCCTGCCCCCAGGGCGGCCAGCAGCACCAGGCCCACCGCCAGCAGACGCATCCGCTTTTTTCCCATTTGTCATTCCTCCTTTGCCAAAGCCTATGCGGAAACGCGGGACCTTATGAACACAAAACCCGGCATTTTTTCGCAATAACCCGTTGCCATTTCCCGCGGAATTTGCTATACTGACAGGTGGAAGCTTTTACATTCTGACAGAGGTGAAATACTATGAAACGAGAAAGCGGTATTCTGCTGCACATCTCCTCTCTGCCCACCAAGTACGGCATCGGCACCCTGGGTGAGGAGGCCTATCGGTTCATCGACTTCCTAAAACGGGCGGGCCAGCGCTACTGGCAGATCCTGCCCATCGGCCCCACCAGCTACGGCGACAGTCCCTATCAAAGCTGCTCCATCTACGCCGGCAACCCCTATTTTGTCGACATCGACACCCTGCTGGCCGAGGGCATTCTGGTGCCCGAGGATCTGGAGGACTGCTGGTGGGGCGCCCCGGGACGGGTGGACTACGCCGCTCTGTACTACTACCGGATGCCCCTTCTGGAAAAGGCCTATCGCCGGGGCAAGGAGCTCCGCAAGGCCGGCTTCGCCGCCTTCCGGGCCCAGAATCCCTGGGTGGAGGACTACGGTCTGTTCATGGCCCTCAAGCAGAAGTTCGGCATGCTGCCCTGGAGCCAGTGGCCGGAGAAGCCCGCTGCCCGGGATCCGGAGGCTCTGGCCCGGTATCGGGAAGAGCTGAAGGAGGACATCTCCTGCTTCGCCTTTACCCAGTACCTGTTCTATGAGCAGTGGGATCGGCTGTTTGCCTACGCCAAGGCCAACGGCATCAAGATCATCGGCGACATCCCCATCTACGTCACCATGGACTCCTGCGACGTCTGGATGAACCCGGACCTGTTCCAGCTGGACGAGTTCCGTGCCCCGGTGGCGGTGGCGGGCTGTCCCCCCGACGGCTTCTCCGAGGACGGCCAGCTCTGGGGCAACCCCCTCTACGACTGGCCCAAGCACGAGGAAACCGGCTTTGCCTGGTGGAAGGAGCGGATCCGCGCCTCCGCCCGGTTCTTTGACGTGATCCGCATCGACCATTTCCGGGGGCTGGAAAGCTACTGGTCCGTCCCCTTCGGCGACGCCACCGCCCGGAACGGCAAGTGGGTCAAGGGCCCCGGCATGAAGCTGGTGGAGGCGGTCCGGGAGGCCGTGCCCGGCACGGACTTCATCGCGGAGGATCTGGGCTACCAGACCCCCGAGGTGGCCCAGCTGCTGAAGGATTCCCAATTCCCCGGCATGAAGGTGCTGGAATTCGCCTTCTACGGGGAAAACGGCGACTATCTGCCCCACAACATTGTTCCCAACTCCATCTGCTACACCGGCACCCACGACAACTTCACCCTGGCCCAATGGCTGGATACGGAATCGGAGGAGACTGTGGGCAAGGCCGTCAGGTACTTAGGCCTGAACAAGGAGGAGGGCTACATCCGGGGCATCATCCGGGGCGGCATGAGCTCCGTGGCCCGGCTGTTTGTGGCTCAGCTGCAGGACTGGCTGGAGCTTGGCGCCGAGGCCAGAATGAACGCCCCCGGCGAGCTCAGCCCCATGAACTGGAGCTGGCGGCTCACCGAGCTGCCCTCCGGGGAGCTGGCAGACGAGATTTACGAAATGACACGGCGTTACGCAAGATTAGGAGCGGAGATCTGAATGCACGACAAACTCACGAAAAAAGACATTGAGCTGATGGAAAAGGAGCTGGAGGATCGGCGGCTGAACATCCGTCCCGCCATTATGGAGGAGGTCAAGCGCACCCGGGCCTTCGGCGATCTCAGTGAAAACTATGAATACAAGGCGGCCAAGGACGCCCAGCGCCGCAACGATTCCCGGGTCCGGTACCTGGAGAACATGATCAAGACCGCCCGGCTCATCGACGAGGAAAAGGGCGCCCCCGACGGGGTGAAGCTCTATGACAAGGTGACCCTCTGGCTCCCGGAGGACGAGGAGGAGATGGTGATCCAGGTGGTGTCCACGGTCCGGACCAATCCCGACGCGGGCCTGATCTCCCTGGAGTCCCCCCTGGGCAAGATGGTCCTGGGGGCAAAGGTGGGAGCCGTGGTGACTGTCCGGGTCAACGACGCCTATTCCTATGACGCCGAGATCCGCGCCATAGAGCCCGCCCAGGACGACGGCTCCGCCCCGCTGCTGCCGTATTGATTCAAATTTACAAACCATATTCAGCGGGACTGCCTTTGGTCCCGCTCATCTTTTCCTGTGGAGGCAACCGATGAAGCTCCTGCTGACTGCCTTTGAGCCCTTCGGAGGCGAAACCGTCAACGCCGCCTGGGAGGCGGTGAATCTGCTGCCGGACCGGCTGGGCGCGCTTGAAATCATCAAGCGGACCGTTCCCACGGAATTTGACCGCTCCATCGCGTGCGTCACCGCCGCCGTGGAGGCGGTCTGCCCCGACGCGGTGCTCTGCGTGGGCCAGGCCGGAGGCCGGGCCGCTCTGACCCCGGAGCGGATCGCCGTAAACCTGCGGGACGCCCGGATCCCGGACAACGGGGGCTTTCAACCCCAGGACGAGCCGGTGGTTCCCGGAGGCCCTGCGGCTTACTTCTCCACCCTGCCGGTGAAGGCCATGGCCCAGGCCATCCAGGCGGCGGGTCTGCCCGGGGAGGTGTCCAACACCGCCGGGCTCTACGTCTGCAACAATCTGATGTACGGCCTGCTGCACTTCCTGGCCGGGACCCGCCGGAATATCCCCGGGGGCTTCCTCCATGTGCCCTTGACCGACGCCCAGGCTGCCGCCCGGGAGAAGCCCACTCCCGGCCTGCCTCTGAAGGACATCGCCCGGGGTCTCACCGCGGCAATCTCCGCGATCTTCCCCTGACCGGCAATCAGATACCCGCAACACAACAATCGGAGGTTATTATGAGAATCATTACCGTCAGCCGTGAATTCGGCAGCGGCGGCCGGGAGCTGGGAAAACGGCTCGCAGAGCTGCTGCACTATGACTACTACGACAGCGAGATCATTTCCGCCGTGGCCAAAAAGAGCGGATTGGATCCCAATTATGTGGAGAACACCCTGCGGGACCACGGCTGGCAGAATCAGCCCATCTCCTTCCGGGGCACCCTCCGGTCCAGCGCCTATCTGCAGGCCTCCAAGCTGGAGCTGCTGCTGGAGCAGAGAAAGGTGATCGAGGAGATCGCCGGCCTCGGCAAGGACTGCGTGATCGTCGGGCGAAACGCGGATGAAATTCTGCGGGATTATCAGCCCTTCAACATCTTCGTCTGCGCGGAAACCGAATCCAAGCTGGAACGCTGCCGGAGCCGGGCGTCGGAGAACGAAAATCTCTCCGAGAAGGAGCTGCTGCGGAAGATGAAGCGGATCGACAGCGTCCGGTCCCAGACCCGGGCTATCATGTCCGGGGTCCCCTGGGGACAGCGCACTGCCTACCATCTCACCGTCAACACCACCGGCTGGGAGATCCGGGATCTGGCCCCCGCGGTGGCGGACTTCGCCGAACGCTGGTTCGGGAGGGAGTAATGAAGCAAAAAATCCAGCTCTCGGATCATTTTACCTATGGCAGACTGCTGCGGTTTACGGTGCCCTCCATCGGCATCATGCTCTTCACCTCCATCTACGGCGTGGTGGACGGGTTCTTCATCTCCAACTTTGTGGGAAAGACCGCCTTCGCCTCCGTCAACCTGATCATGCCCTATCTGATGATTCTGGGGGGCGTGGGAGCCATGCTGGGGGTGGGCGGCAGCGCCCTGGTGGCCAAGACCCTGGGAGAGGGCGACGAGGCCCACGCCGGCAGATACTTCACCATGATGATCGGCCTGATGGGCGTCAGCAGCATCCTTTTGACGGTCCTGGGCATCGCGGTGCTGCGGCCGGTGGCCTATCTGTTCGGCGCCACCGAGAACATGATCGGGGACGTGATGACCTACGGAACGGTCTGCCTGCTGTTCAGCCTTGCCATGCACGGTCAGTACACCTTCCAGAGCTATCTGATCGTGGCGGAAAAGCCGAATTTTGCCCTGGCCGTGGTGGTGGCCGCCGGTGTCAGCAATATGGTCCTGGACTATCTGCTGATGGCCGTCTTCAAGCTTGGGGTCGTCGGCGCAGCCCTGGCCACCGGTCTGAGCCAGTGCGTGGGCGGCCTGCTGCCCTTCTTCTGGTTCCTCAGTCGGCGAAACACCTCCGCCCTGCGCTTTTCCAAAACCCGGATGGAGTTCAAGCCCATTCTGAAGGCCTGCGGCAACGGGGTCTCTGAGATGCTCTCCAGCGTCTCCGGCTCCGTCACCGGTATCCTCTACAACTGGCAGCTGATGCGCCATGCGGGAGAGGACGGTGTGGCGGCCTATGGGGTGGTCATGTATGCCGCCTTTGTGTTTATCAGCGTATTCGCCGGCTATTCCAACGGCAGCTCCCCCATCATGGGCTATCACTTCGGCGCCGGGAACCGCCCGGAAATGAAAAATCTGCTGAAACGGAGCATGGTCCTGCTGTCCGGTTCGGCTGTGGTGCTCACCGCCGCGGCCATTCTTCTGGCCCGGCCCCTGGCAAGGATGTTTGTGGGCTATGACCCGGCCCTGGTGGAGCTGACCGGCCACGCCTTCACCATCTGCGCCATGCCCTTCCTGCTCATGTGGTTCAACATCTACACCTCCAGCTTCTTTACCGCCCTCAATGACGGGGCGGTCTCCGCGGCCATTTCCTTTATGCGGACCCTGGTTCTGCCTGTGATCTGCATCCTTGTGCTGCCCATGCTTTGGAAGCTGGACGGGGTCTGGTATTCCTTGGCTGCCAGCGAGGTGCTGGCCGTGGGTGTTTCCCTGTTCTTTATGCTGGGAAAACGCAAGAAGTATGGGTATTGACCGTTGACATGTCCTTCGAAAAGGGCTAAAATAGATACAGGCCGCAAGGACGGCCCGAGATTGAAGGAGGTACCGGAAATGGCAAGAACCTTTCGTATGAAATGTCCCAACTGTGGAACTGTGCAGAACTTATTCGCATCCGGCCCCTGCGGCAAATGCGGCACCCCGCTGTATGTGGAGCAGCCCGCCGCCATCGCCCTCTATCGGATGGGAAACTTTATGGGTATGGCCAACGGCTTCAGCCTTTACCTGAACGAGACACCCTTCGGCGCCATCGGCAACCGGGAGAGCCTTTGCATTCCCCTGCCCTACGGAGACTACAAGCTGCACATTGTCTGCGGCATGAACCGTAAATGCAACGACCCGATCATCAGCCTGAGCCCCCAGGATCCCTACGTCTGCCTGAAGGTCCACATGAAGCCGGGCTTCATCCAGAACAAGTTCGTGATCGAGCGGGTGGATCCCGCCACCATGCCCCAGGACTAAACCGGAGCCGTTCCGTATGATTGCATGAATGGAAAAGCACCCCATAAGGGGTGCTTTTCCTGTTGTGCCCGGATAGTCTCATATGATACCACGAAAAACCTATGTCTTTTGCGGGCTGTCATATGAGGGGGCAGGTTTCCGGATCATCTCCTCCCGGTCCCGTTGCAGGAGGTGCATTCCCCGACGGTGTACGGATCATATCCGTCCAGGTATGCCTGAAGGTCGCTGTCTCCGTAGTAGTATTTCACGTAGCCGGTTCCGTTGCAGACCGGACATTTTTCCCCTGTAGGACGACTCCCGGCGGAACTGTTCCCGGTGGAACCTTGGCTGCCGAAGGAATTGATGTCGTCTCCAACGCTGGCTGGCGCGGTCAGTTCCGCATCAGGTGAAATATAGGCGATGGTATCCCCCTTCAAGAGAACGTCCTCCGACACCGTGTATTCATTCCCGTCTTCATCCCGAATGATCGGGTAAAGCAAGCAGGAGCTTGCACGGATCGAAAACCCATTATGTTCCATCTCTTCATACTCAAATTCGATGGTCGACAGCTGACGCAGCATCTCTTCCGTAAAGGTACCGTCTCGCAGGTGCCCTGACAGCGTAGGGGAAAGGATAATATCGCGAATACCGCAGGAAACGTGCGTATCACCGATCATTTTAAATGTTTTGATCTGCACCTCAACGGACAGATCGTCCACCTGAAATGCCTTTTTGTATTCGTTGATTTGAGGAGCAAGGAATTCTTCGATCACCTGCGCGGCTTCCGATTCCGTAATTCTCTGATTCTCCGGTTCTTTTGCGCATCCGGTAAAGCACAGCATCAGCATTCCGCAAAGGACCTCAAACAAGAGGAGGCCTCTGCACATTTTGTGGGATAAGGGTTGCTTTTCCATGTCATTCTCCTTTCTTGAGGCGAAGGGGATCTGTTTTTTGATTCCTGGTCGTCAGAAATCCATGGCCATCCGCGCAGAGGTCTCCTGGTCCAGCTCGGTGACGGATTTTTTTGTCACCTGGTAGACCCGGCTGCAGAGGCCCAGCACGCTGGGGCGGTGGGTGGTCACCACACAGGTCTTGTTGGGCGCCTGGGTCATGATGTTTTTCAGAACTCGGCGCTCCGTGGCCACGTCCAGGGCGGAGGTGGCCTCGTCCAGCAGCAGGATCGGTGCGTCCCGCAGCAGGGCCCGGGCAATGGACAGCCGCTGGGCCTGCCCCTCGGAAATTCCCTTGCCCCGGCGGCCCAGGGCGGTCTGCAGACCGTTGGGCAGCTTCTCCACAAAGTCCCAGGCGCAGGCCAGCTCCAGGGCCTTCCGCATCTCGGCCTCGGTGGCGTCCTCCTTGCCCATCCGCAGATTCTCCTCGATGGTGCCGGAAAGCACGTTGTTCCCCTGGGGTACGTAGGCGATCAGCGGCCGGGTATCGGCGTTCAGGGCCAGCTCGGTGCCGTCCGCAGCCCGGATCACGGCTGCGCCGCGATCGGGATGCACCAGGGCCAGCAGCAGCCGGACCATGGTGGTCTTGCCCTCGCCGGAGGCGCCCACCAGGGCCACGATCTCTCCGGGCCGGGCAATAAACCGGGCGTCCTCAATGACGGGCTCCCGCTCCTTGTAGGAGAAGGTCAGATCCCGCAGCTCCAAAGACAGACCGTCCGCGGCTTTGTCGAACAGCTCCTCGCTTTCGATCAGGTGGACCTCCTTGGGGATCTCCACCAGCTCCCGGACCCGGTGGGCCGAGATCGAGCTGCTCAGAAAGTTCGGGATGATGGAAACCAGCTTCTTAAAGGCGCTGGACAGGCCATTGGACTGCTGCAAAAACAGGGTCATGGTGCCGAAGGTGAAGCCGGTGCCCGCCCAGAGCCGATACAGGCAGTAGCCGAAGGTGGCCATGGACACCGCCGTGCCGGACAGGCCCATGAAAATATTCGTGTGGATCGTGAAGCGGTTATAGTCCAGGGCGACCTTCTTGATGTCCTCCAGCTGGACGTCCAGCTTTTTCTCGTACTGGTCCGTGATGCCGAAGGATTTGATTGTGTCCAGGTTGTAGAAGGTCTCCACCTCGAAGCTCATCATGGTGCTGCTCTGCTCCCGGAACTTCTGGCCGTAGTACCGCTGCTTCCGCAGCACGAACCGGGAGGCAAACAGCAAAATCGGCGCCATGGCCAGGGAGAAAAAGGCGATCAGGGCGTCATAGTGGTACAACACCAGGAAGGTGGCTACGAATCGGTAGGTGGATATCAGAATCGTCGGCAGCCAGCTCACCGCGTTGGAGCCGATGGTGTTCACGTCGTTGGAGAAGCGGTTGACGATGTCGCCGCTTTGGTATTTGTTCAGCTCGGCCCAATCGCTGTCGATGATCTTGGAGAAGATGTCGGCCCGGATGTCGTTGCCGATCTTGATGCCGATTTTCAGAGAGATCCGGCCCAGCAGATTTTCAAAAACCATGCTGAACACGGCGCTGCCCACCATGATCGTGAACAGCAGCCAGAGCCGCGAGGCCTTGTGGCCGATGATGATGTCCAGGGTGACCTTTGCAAGGATGCTGGAAACCAGCCCCAGGGTCGTGCCCAGGATGCCGGCGATGGTATAAAAGGCGATGGCCCATTTGTAGCGTTTGGAGTAGGAGAAGATCCACTTCCAGTCGTCCAGGATCTCCCGGAAGGTGCCGTCCTTGAAACGCCTCCGCATTTCCTTGACAAACTGGAAGGAACCGCTCTTTTCTTCTTTCATGGCAGGTTGCCTCAACTGTTTCGATTATGATTTGCTTTGATCGATGATGTCGTACTGTTGCAGCAGGGCCACCCGCTCCCGGCCGATCCGCAGAGAGGCGGTGGGGCTCTGTTTGCCGTATTTCCCGCGGTGCAGCAAATAACCTGTCAAGCGGTGCGTCCATGCAGCCGGCACCATCCAGGGATGTTTTTTCAGGAAGGGATAGCTGCCGGACAGCTTTTGTGCCGACGGAAACAGGCTGGCGCGAAGACCGCTTGTTTGATTTTTGGAGCCCAGGCGGTCGTCGGCAACCGTGGTCAGGGTGATGTTGGCGCTGTGGAGCCGGTCGATGTCCGCCCCGTGGAGGCCGGATTCCAGCACGTCCGTCAGCAGAGGGCCTTCGTCCACCTCCAGGGCGGCGAAGGCTGCCGGCGCGGGGATGCCGAGGTATTTTTCTCCGATGCGATAGACCGCCGCTGTGAACCGGTGGCATCGGAGCTCGGTGCAGATTTGCAGCAGTTTTTCAAAGTCGATCCGCGCGGCATAGGCCCGGCTGAACAGGCAGACGTCCGAGATGATCCGCAGGCCGAAGCCACTGAACAGGAAGTGCTTGTAGGCGTGGAGGATCAAAAACAGCAGGTGCAGATTGGGCTCCGGGGTCAGCAGCTCCACGTCCTGGACCTGTTCCCGGTCCGGGGCATCGAAGGCATCGGCAAAGAGGCCGTTGAAGCCGCTGAAAATCGGGGATTCCGGATCAAAGAGGCAGGTGTGGAGCTCGATGTAGAGCGGAGAGTCCGGCTTGTGATAGGAGAGCTCCCAGAGCGCATTCGGATCTGTGGCCCCGTGGTCCTCCGTCAGACCCAGCTCCAGCAGGGCGGCATGGAAGGCCGCGGCCTGCTCGGGACGGATCAGCAGATCGTCGTCCACCGAGGGCCGCAGCAGGGGCTTCGGATAGAGCTTGCGGCAAATCGCGCCCTTCACCATCAGGGGCTCCAGCCCCCGTTCCCGCAGGGCCAGGATCAGATTCAGAAACTCGTTCTCCTGGACCACCTGGCGGTTGACCTGCGAAAGCACGAGGGTTCTCCAATCGGGACGCCCCTCATCCGTCGCCTCCGGCGACACCTTCCCCCCGGGGGGAAGGCTTTTCCCGAGGACAGCACGGGCGGAGGGCAGAGAGAAGGCGGCGTCCAGCACCAGCGGCAGCAGCTTGTGACGCTCCGCCAGCTCCAGAACCGTTTCCCATTCCGAGCCGTCCAGCGCCGGATCCGTAGGCTCCTCCCCCTGAATACCGGCCTGCACCAGGGCAAGAAGAGTTTGGTCATTTCTCGTCATTTTCAGACTCCATTGTGTCTTTAATCAAAAAGCCTTTTTTATACATTTCAGCATAAAATGCATCCAGTCTGCTTTGGATTTCCTCATCCGTTTTTTTCGTCAGGATTTGATGTACACGAAGAATCTTCGCATCCGAATCCTCTCTCCCCAACAACTCCCAGGTTGCAGCCCATAACATTGTGAGACGGATAATTGTATTGCACTCCTGCCAAACTGCGCGCGTTGGAATCAATACGTTCGCATTGCATATTTTTGTCAAAACAATACCGGGACGAGGTAGATACTTCATTGTATATTTCCTGCTTTCTGTGGATCTGAAAAAATAGCGTCGAGCAACAGCATAGTAGAGCCCGGCACCTCATGGGTAACAAGTTTCCAGAGGGGAACCGCTCGAAGCAGCCTTGTCTCAAGCGCAGCTACGCTACGAATCGTTTCTGGAGCCCAAGCTGTATGAATGAAATGTGTATATAAAGGGAGAATCGCTTCTTGCTCAGTGATTGCGGATAGCTTGTTTTCTTCGCCGCGCTCCAAAAGAATAATGCCCGCCAATGGGGCAGCCTCGGCACCTCTCCAGTTCTCTTTCCCATTCCACGGGGATGGGTGGATGCGGACAGACTCCACCTCCGGCTTTGCCGGTTCCCCTCCCCGAAAGCCGCTTTGCGGCGTTTTGGGAGGTTTTTGCGAAACGTCGAGGACCGATTCGGAATGGCAGAATTCAAGAACAGGGCGGTCGCCGCAAATGATGCCGAATTCCCCCGGGCGGAGAGCCTGCAGCGTCTTCGCCTGGGTGGATTTCCCCACGCCGCTGTTGGCGCAGATCAAATAGGCCTTGTCCTGCCAACGCAGCGCAACAGCATGGAGGATCACGCGGTCAAACGGCAGCAACACATCGGAGCAGCAGTTTGTAAACACACTATACTCGGAATAGGCGTTAAAAGCAATCCCCTGTTTTGCCATTTCGTCCCAATCTCTTTGCGGGAGAACAGCCACGGGCGCAGTCTCTGCTGCCTTTGAAGCAGAATAATCGCGGAAGTATTCAATTGTACCAGAGAAACGGAAATCACAAGTCACCGTGATACCCGCAAGGTTGATTTGATATGTATACATAACCGTAATACGAAAAGAGAAGGACGCGTATGCTCCTTCTCTTTTCATCAAATTTCAGATTAAGGCATTATAATATTCGGCTGGACAGAATTCGTAAAATAGGCTTCTCCGAGAGCAACCTCGTCGATCCAACCGGTGATTGCATCAAGATCTCCGTCCATCAAATCCGAACGTAAAGCGAACCAATAGGAATACCCAGGAATCTGAAAGAAATCTCCAAGATTTTTGCCATTAAGCAACTCGTTAAGCTCCTGATACTGTTCATTTGTAAGCACAACATAGGGCTGGTTAATTACAATGTTTCCCATATGAATCCCTCCTTTATTATCATTTAATTACCGCCGACGCCGATGTTCTCAGCGATTGTTTCCGTATATTCATCCTCAATATCAAGGCCGGAGAACTCCGTTTCCGGTTCCGACTGCGTATCAGCGGCCGAAGGAGAAGCAGGCGGTTCCAAACCGGGTTCTTCACTCTGAGCAGGAACCTCCGGTTCAGAAGCACCCGTATCCTGATTTACAGCCCCGGATTCGGGGATATTCTCGTCAGGATCAAGCTGCGCAGAGTCGCCGGTCGGATCATTAATATCGGGAACTATCGGCTTTTGGTCAGCCTTTTTTGACTCTGGCGTACACGCCGCAAAGAGCAAGCTGATTACCAACAAGCAGGCAAGAATCATCCATATACGTTTCATTCAAACAATCTCCCGTCGTGCGGTTTTTCTTTTTCCGGCGGGGGCTGCGCCCCCGCCGGGCCATTCTTGATCAAGTCAAAAGATCAGGAAGGATTTAATTGGGGAAGTGACCCCATTCCGAAGCAGTTCCGTTATTCCAGAACTTTGTGACGAAGTTCTCGCTGCTAGGTGCACTATCATTGCTGCTTCTTATTGTCAGTTGTTGAGTCGCATTCCAGAAGTTGTCCCCTGCAGGAGTCGTGTTGGGATCGAATCTCGCAATGCGGAAATATTTCCAGGAACCGGCAGGAACAGCAATCGAGCGGATATCACCGCTTCCGGTAGGAGCAGCAAGTACCCATTCACTGCAATTCGTTTCGTAATTGCCGGCTTCATTGTAGAATCTGACCCAAATCTTTGCTCCAGCAGTAGCCCATCCTCCTCCGATCTCCTGACCATTCGCAACATTGATGTACAGCTTCTCGGTGCCGTCGAAGGAGCGGTTCCAGCTAAGCGCAGTCTTTTGATCATTGAAGTTGACGGTCAAGCCGTTGTTGCGAACCTCTACACCGTCGGGAGTGGTCCAGGTGGGCAGCATGGTGAAGGTCTTGGTGTTTGCGTCGGTCGCAAGCTCGGTCATGCGAGTCACCAAAACCGCACCGCCGGACAGCCCGAAGTTCTCCGCGGTAACTGTGGTCGCAACAGGATTCTCCGGATCGCCGTCAGAGCCGGCTTGCTGCACCAGGGTGAAGCTGGTGGAGAGACCGGTCTTGCTCTTGAAGTTGTCGGTCGTCGTTGTAGTGCCGCCAACATTGACGTAGAAGCCCGCCTTGTTTTTCTGATAATTGCCATCATCATACAGAGACAGCAGATACACGTCAATGATCTTATTGCCCAACGTGGTATCGAAGGTGTAGATGACCTTGGAGGTCAGATACTTGGAGGAGACCTCCTTCAGGTAATAGACCTTGTTGGCAACGGGGGTCATAGTCTTGCCGTTGACGGTTTCGGCATCGGCTGCAGTCCAGACCGCGGGCCACTTCTTGATATTGCCTTGGTCGTCGCGGACGTAATCGTCGCCTTCCTTCATATACGCCTTATTCGTGCCGTTGGTGTAGAGGGAGCTGCCGTCGTAGACATGGAATCCGGAAATCGTCTTCCGAGCGATGGGGGAGGCAACTGCAGACGTTGCAGAGGTGGGCACGGCAGTCCAACCGACGGAGACAGAAGAAGCGGTGTAAGCATCTGCCTCAGCCTGAACAGCAGTGTGCTCAATGTAACCATAGGCCAGGCCGTCGTTGTTCTTTTCGGTGTAGTAACCACCGTACAGATAACCGGGCTGCACGAAGGTGGTCAGGTCTGCGGTGCCGACTGGATAGCTCATGCCAGCGGGTGCGTCACCGGTGCCGACAGGCATGCCGACCGCTTCCATCACACCGGTGGAGGAGTGGACTACGTAGAACACGTCGCGCTTCCAGACGGCGTAGAGGCCGTGGTAAGGCATCTTCTCGTTGGGGGCGATCTGCGTCACCTCGGTGCCATCGGTCATACCGGTTTCGTTCTTAACCGTGAAATAGGCCTCGGTATGGTTTTCATCAGCAGGATGGTAGACCAGCCAGAGATCCTCCTCATTCAATCCATAGTAGGACTTGATTTTTGTTTTACCATCCACTGTGTCCACATAGGTCTCATACATGCTTTCGTCACGCAGTTTCTCCGGTGCGTAAGTGTTTACGTGCTCGGGTCGCTCCGGGAGTCTTGCCCAGCCGAGGAAGGTATAGCCGTCATATTCCAAGTCATTTCCTGTACCATCCTTAAACATCTCAAAGGTCTCGATGTCAAAGCCCTCGTTCATGAAAACATCATTGGAATCATCCATGTCATCGGTACCGTTGTTAGCGTACCATGTTACATGGGTTTTCTTCTGAGGCTCAATCGGAGCGTAAACCGCATGGAGGGTGATGGCATACTGCTTGGTCACGATCTTCTCAAAGACAGGGGTAACGATCAGGTCAGACTGGACGTTGCTAAAGTCTACGTCCCAGCCGATGAAGCGGTAGTTGCCGGATGGAGGCGCAGGATCGGCAGGGGCCGTGGCAGCTCCACCCTCTTCAACCGTTTGCCGGGAAATCACGTTGGAATCCTTGTCAACAAAGACGACCGTATAAACGTTGGTACCGGTTTCGGTCTCAAACTGCGCGTAGACGTCCATGTCTTCTGTGACGTAATCAAATCCGGTCTGATCCCATCCGGTAAAGACATATCCGGCAGGCATGCCAAGCTCACTCTCATCGGGCTCGTCCGCGGCGCCGTTTTCTTCTACCTCCTGCGTAGAAATCAGAGCGCCCTGCCAGCCGTAGAACTTGACTGTGTACATGGTCTTATTGTGGACGATTTCTTTGCGGTAGAGCTGTATGGTCTGCGCATATTGAGAATCAAAATCAGTTGCAAAACGTGTAATCTCTCCAGTGCTTTGATTGTAGTAGCGACTCATATACTTTGTGCTAGTGCCGATTCTCAACTGCAGCTGTCTGTTGGTATAATACCAGCCACCATAAGTCTCATCAGATTCGCCGGGATACAAAGCTTCATTGCTTGTACTGGTGCTAGCATAGGTTCTCAGATACATACTTGCATTATTCCCGGATTGAATCAGATACTTACCAGAAGTGTTTGTACTGATGAATTTCCAGACAACGTGATCAATATTTGCATTTATAATGCTGTCATTAGAAACACCAGTTACATTTCCCTCGTTGTCCCTGACAGCTGCAATCGAATAAGCAAACCAATTTCTACCAGAAGTTAAATAGTATCGACTCGCATCAGGGTTATAATTCATTAGGAGGTAGGCAGTCCCATTGCTGGAAATAATGCCAATCAGGTATTCCTCATTCGGCTTGATCTCATCTGTAGGAACCCAAAGAACTTCGTCTCCTTCTTCTGCCTGCTCGGGAGTGTTGACAACCTCCATATCGTCAACTGCAAGAGCGAACATATCTGTTACGTCGTGGTGGCGAAGAACGATATACACGTTTCCGGAATAAGAGGAAGGAATCGTGTAGCTGTACTGTTTATACTCTCCCGTCAGTGTGATCTGATCCAACTTCGTTCCGTTGCTCTCAATGCTTCCGGTATTGGAGATATTCGTGGTAACATAGACAGAAATCACTTCAGATGCATAGTTTGCGTCAACGCCTTTTGCCCAGAAGGATATTGTGTTCTCACCGTCGGCAGGAAGATTTACAGCAGGCGTGCAGATCCAGTTGTCCGGGGTCAGCGCTTCTCCATTGGTTGAAGAAACATTGATGTAGGAGTCGGATCTCAAATAGTAGGTGCCGCCATGGGAAATAGTAGCTGTAGATGGATTCTCACTGACCGCAAACTGATACCCATCTCCATCAGAGTCAAACCGTGTCCACCCCGTCAAGCTATTATCTTCAAAGTCCCAGCTTGCAAGCGTGGTCGCATCTTCCGCTGCCAGGGGGCGGTTTCCGCCGCCGATACTGCGGTTCAGCGCAGCAGCCGGGTTGACAGAGGCCGTACTTCCAACAAGGGATTGCGAATTGACGTCAGAAACCACGGCGTCTTCCGCATTCAGCGTAAAGGGTTTACCGGGGTAAACGTGGACGGTTTCACCTGCCTGATTCGTATACTCCCAATACAGGAAGCGCTTCCCGGTTTCCGGATCCGAAGCCGCACGTCCAATCGCCTCCGTGCCGTCCTGATAGGGTTTTCTGTCGGTGGAGGTCTTGTTATCGGTGCCGTCATAATTGGAGGGGAAGGTTCCTGTTCCGGTGGAGGGATTATTGAGATCGTCTGCTTTGTAAATAACTGTCAGGCCGTTGGCGCCGGGCAGATCCTTCCGCCACTTGGCATAGAGCTTGCGAATGCCGACCACGAAGGGACGCTCAGAATCGCCGAACGTTTCTCTGTCCGTCGTAGAATAGAACGCTGCCGTGCTGGTGCTGTCGTTCTCTTTGTAGAAGAGTTTGGAGGCAAAGTTATAGGGAGTGGTAAAATTCGGATCCTGATACCAACCGACGAACTCATAGCCGGTTCTGGTGGGCTTGATCTCCTGGCCGGAGGAAATTTGTTCATACTCCGCGATCTTAAATTCCCAATCCTGGTTTTCCGGCAGAGTACCGTCGTTGGCGTACAGCGCTACACGGATCGCCCTCTGCTGCCACTTGGCATAGAGGACAACGCCGTCCATCGGCATTTTCGCCAAGGTCGTAGTGGTAGCCGGATTCTGACAGGCGCTGTCCAGATACCAGCCTTGGAAGTCAAAGCCGGTCAGAGTCGGAATATAGTAGTTTGCTCCGCCGACATCGTAGGAGGTGATGTCATCCTGATACAGGATATTGCCGTCTTCGTGGATATAGGTACGGTAATTGACTTTGTCGCGGCCCAAAATCTGATTTCCGCCTGTACTATTATCCTTACTGTGGCTGTAGTATATGCCGTCCTGATACAGGATGCTGTAAGATTCACGGTCGTACAGGAAATACAGGGTATTTTCCGCAGCGCCGGAGGCGAACTGACCGCTGACGGTCGTAGTACCGCTGGAAGAGGAGGTCCAGGGCGTACCGTCTTCAGCAATCGTAATCGATTTGCCTGTGCTGTCTGTAATCCTGTCACGGATAAAGCCGTTCAGTTCCCAGAAGTCGTCATTGTAGAATACAATGTTGAAGTCGTTTTCAAAGTCGTCGTAGACTACATACTCTTTTCCGGAAATCGTGACCTTATTCTCTGATTCGGGCAGGGCTTCCACATAATACACAAAACGCCGTTTCGTATTGCTTGTCGTCATGTGCCGATATGTGATATCCTCCGCCGGCATCTTGGGAATCTTTGTAATACGTGCGGTATAGGTCGTGGAATTGGTTGGCTGCCAGGAAGAAACGGGATCTGTCTGCGGATAGGTTTTTCCGTTGCTGCCGGTAAAATTCCAGATATCTACGATATCAGCTCCGTAAGGCTTCTGTACAGTCTTGACTGTTATATAATTGGCCTCCTGATAGTAGGTCGGATTTGATCTATAATAGACCTGCGCATCTCCAAGATAGTATGTCGACGATGATGATACGCGAATAACCCAGCCTGCACTCGATGAATACCAGTATACCGGATAATAAGAACCATTTTGTACAGCAACAAACGGCGTGCTGCTATAACTTGTATAACTGCTGCCATTAATCGATGCAAAATCATCCGCGGGTACTGTGGCATATGTATAGCTGCTGGTTTTTTCATAAACCTGCCAGTATTTCGTTGTATTATTTATCGTGAAAGTAACGTAATAATCCCCGTTGCTTGCGTCACTGGTAGAAACGTTACTGGCTCGGACCTGCGTGTAAGTCCCGTCTTTGTCAGTGAACGTAAACGTATACTGGTTCCGGTCAAAGTAGACGTTGATAACCGTGCTGTCGTCCGGCTTAACCGTCGCAGACTCGATGGTTCCGGTTTTGACCCGGAAGCCCTCATACTTGGTTTCCACGCCGTCGACAGTGACATAGGTGTCGTTGCCGGATCCGTTTTTGGTGACGGAAGTGCTGCTGTCAACGGTAGCATTCCGCACAATCTGGGATTTGTCGAAGTCGTAACCGTTCCCATCCAGATTCTGCTTCCAGAACAGGACGGTATAGTTGGCCTTGGTATTTCTGGTCCAGTGGGCTTCCAGATCGTAATTTGTCTGAATGGTCCTGTCGGAGAAGGTAAACTCGGTGTTGGTGCCCTTCAAAAACCAACCATCGAAAACGTAGCCGTTCAAAGTTGGTTTCGTCGGCTCGTCCGACTTTTTCAACTCGCCGTCCAGGATGAAGATCGGCGGGGTGTAGGTGGCGCCCTTGTACTCGTCGCTGCCGCCGGTCTTCTCGGAGAAGGTAATCCACTTACCCTTGCGGACATATGCCTTGAAGCTGAGATCCTCATCGATCTGGATCTCTTCATAGTTCTCGTACACTGTCTGGGAAGGATCGCCCACTATGGTCCAGCCGCGGAATGCCGCGTCGCTGTTCTCTGCGCTGTACGAAGCAAAGATACTGTAATCCATCTTGCTCTGCTTGGTGTAGATGGAGTCAGATTTGACGATGGTGGAACCCGTCTCGTTGAGATAGGTGACCGTGAAGTTATTGAAGTACATGGCGTAAACCTTGTAGGTATCGCCTTCCTTCACGGTACCACTTTCAAGCAGGGTAATGATATCCGCACGGACCCTATCCAGGCTGCAGTCCTTATAGGTGCCATCGGTGTTCAACAGATCGTCCGCCGTATAATCGTCATTCGTGGTCCACCCGCAGAACGTCATGGTGTTCTGCATCTGGGAAACAGCAGGATCCGCGACAACGTTCTCAATGGACTTGCTGCCGTCCACAGTGACAATATCATGCTTCGTAACCGTGTAGGACTTGACAGGTGCGGCGCCGGTACGGGTGCTGTCATAGAACTCGACCGTCAGACGGGCGTTGTCACCGGTCTCGCCGTCGCCGATGACCGCGTATACAGAAAAGTCCTTGGCGTAGAAACGCAGAGCTTTCTCAGTAGCGGAACGGTTGGTGGAAACCATCTCCACGCCGCTGACTGCCTCTACGTTGCCCGATTTATTGATGTGGACCACCGTCGGGTTTTCGATGTTCTGCAGATTGTCCAGGGAAATCTGCACTTCAACTGCAGCGTTGGGTTCGATCTCTTCCCCATCCTTGATAAAGGAAATATCTGCAGCAGCAAATACCCGAGATTGCGCTTTGGCTGCGAGGATCTCCAGGGAAGCCTCGTCGGTTACAGGTGCAAGTGCCATGCCGGTGCCCTCAGGCAGAGCGCCCTCGGGGGCGTTGACCGCAACGTTCATGTCCTCGCCGGCTGCGCCGTTGAAGCTCTGGGCGGGCATCGGGACAGGATCCACAGGCTTGCCTTCCAGCAGCTCGGCCAGACGCATGATGATCACAGCGATCTGCGCACGGGTGGCGGTGCCCTTCGGACGGAAGGTGCCGTCAGAGAAGCCCGCGATCAGGTTCGCAGCGGTGCACTCCGCGACCGCGCCTCTCGCGTAGCTGCTGATGGTGGCAGCGTCGTTGAAGTTCGCGGCGCCGTTCTGCGGCAGCTCGTATTCCATGACCTGCACAAACTTGGACAGGATCACGCACATATCCTGACGGGTAATCTTGCGGTTCGGCGCAAATTCCGTCGCGCTGACGCCGCTGACGATCCCGTTCTGTGCCGCCCAGGCCACAGAGCCGGTATACCACTTGCCGGCCGGTACGTCACTGAATACAGAAGCCGTATCGTCCAGGCCCTTCACTCCGGCAACCTTGGCCAGCACCGTGACGAACATCGCACGGGTGACCGGGGTGTTGGGAGCAAAGCTGTCCTCACTGACGCCCGCCATGTAGCCTTTTTCCGTGACGTATTCAACCGCCGCAGAATACCAGCTGCTGTCGGGGACATCCTGGTACTTGCCCGCTGCCATTCCGGGAATCAGAATGGAAGGAAGCAGCATCACCAGGGCGAGGACCACTGCAAGTCCACGTCGTACATTTCTCATAGTGTCTTTCCCCCTTGTGTAACATAAATAACATACTGATTTGGTAGCATTGTCGGATTTTGCCGTTTCTCTGCAGCAAAGCCAAGGTGGCCACTCCACCTTTCACTAATACTCCATATTATGTTCAAGTTATTTTACATCACAATTGCATGATTGTCAATATTTTAGGCCAAGATTTGCGGTAAAAAATTGACGAGTTTTTTAGAGTCCCTTCGGGCGATTTTGTCTACTTTTCCCTTGAAAAATCCGATCTTTTTTGCAGGGCAGCCGTATCTTGTGTCCAGCGCTGCCGGACCACAAAATATTGGGGTTGACGCATCGGAATACAGGGTTCGGCATTTTGCACTTGCATTTTTTTGCAGTTTCAGCTATAATACTCCCGCAGCACCGGGTTTAGCGAAGTTTGGTATCGCGCTTGGTTTGGGACCAAGAGACCGTGGGTTCAAGTCCCGCAACCCGGACCAAAAATCGGAGGGCGCTTTTGCGCACTCCGATTTTTGTGTCATCGGATTCGTGGAGGGACTTGAAAAGGGCGGCGGCAATGCCGCGAAAAACAGTCCCTCCCGGGAAGCAGCGGCTTTGCGCTAAGAGAAGCGCCTGCTCATCTCCAAACAAACCAGATAAAGAGATATCCGACAAAGACGGCTGTGAGCGTAAAGGAAATTCCGATTCGGGAAAAATCCTTGAATTTCACCTCGTAGCCCTGCTTCCGCAAAAGCCCCGTGGCCGTGATGTTGGCGGAGGCCCCCACCGGCGTCAGGTTGCCGCCCAGGGTCGCGCCGCAGAGCAGGCCGAAATAGAGCAGATAGGGCTCCGCACCCATCTTTGCCGTCACAACTGACAGCACCGGCAGCATGGTCGCCACATAGGGTATGTTATCCACAAAGGCGGAAATCAGCACGGAGCCCCAGACCACCAGGCTGTAAAGCAGGAACAGATTGCTCCCCCCTACCCGGACGATCCATTTTGCAAACGCGTCGATGATTCCGATATTGGTGATGCCCGCGATCACACAAAACAGCGCCGTCAGAAGCAGAAGCGTTTCGTAGTCTACGCTCTTGATGGCCCCAACGAGTCCCTTCGGGCTCTTTTCCCGGGCCAGCTCCAGGGCCATGGTAATGATTGCCAGCGCCATGCAGATCAGGCCGTTGGTAAGCTCCGGCTTTTCCGGCAGGAAGGAGGCCGCAATCAGCAGCGCCACCATCAGCAGCAGGGTCACGCTGGGAACGTAATCCGACACTTCGACATGGGCCTCAGAGCGGACCGGCTGCCGATCCTTCCGAAACAGGACCATCATAATCGGAATCGTGGCCAGCGCGCCCAGCTCCACGGCAAAGAACATGCCGGGGCGGCCATTCATCCAGAAGAAATCCATAAAGTCCATATCGGCATGGGCGGCCAGCATGATGGAGGTGGTATCCCCCACCAGGGTCGCGGCGCCCTGCAGGTTCGAGGAAACCGCAATGGAAATAATCATGCCCACAGGATTGATCTTCAGCTTTTTACACACCGCCATGCCCACCGGCGCCACCATCAGCACCGTCGCCACGTTGTCAATGAAGGCAGAGACAATGCCCGAAAACAGCGACATCAGGATCGTCACCCACATCACATTCGGCGCCTTGCGCAAAATGGCGTCGGCGATCCGGTTGGGCATCTGGGATTCAATGAAATAATACACGATGAGCATGGTGCCCGCGATCATCATCAGCGCGTTCCAATTCACGGCACCAAATACCCGGTTCAGCGGCAGGATCCCAAGCACAATGTAGGCCGCCGCCACCGCCAGGGCCACCCACATTTTATATTTCGGGAAGCCGATGACGCCCACATACAGCAGGCCGAACAGCACAAGGGCAATGATTTTCAAGGTTTCTTCCGA
>CACXJE010000014.1 GCA_902767915.1 Oscillospiraceae bacterium
ATATCTCCGATATGGAAAATGATTTCAAATCGTCCCGAAGGGACTCCGAAATTCTTTCATGCTTTCATCATTTCATTTTTTCATTCTCCTCGCCAAATCGGGGTTTGTGTGGTCGTAGGGGCCGATGCCCACATCGGCCCTCACGCTGATCCGGGGTAGGGCCGATGTGGGCATCGGCCCCTACGAATTGAAATCGACAAATCCTGATTCTGGTTATCGGGTTTACTCAGCAAATACACCGTAGGGACGAGCAGTGCTCGTCCCTACGGCAGCTTTGAAACGCTTCGGCCTCAGTTGGGTGCCGCATTCAGTTGTCAGGCTGAGCAAAACCGATAACCAGAACGCTGTTTATTCTTTTCGTTTCAGACTCATAATGCCTTTTCTCAAAGCAGCGATGGACAGCGCAAGCACCGCCAGCATGATCGCCGCGCTTGTGACCGCGGTCAAGGACAGCATTCGGTTGCTCTCGTCCTTCATATTTACCATGATCAACGTGTTTTGCAGCGTCAGAATCGACACCAGCGCGTCTATAAAATTGATCATTCGCAGGAGTCTGACGAGCCTGTTTTCCGATCTCGTTCTTCTTTTCAGGTTGACAGACGCCATAACGATTTTATAGGTCGTATAGGTCGCCATCGCAATGGCAGGAATCAAAGATAACGCGACCGGTTTCTGCAGCAGGACCAGCAGCGATACCGGCACCACCAGGCTCACGTTCAGGATGAACAGCATCACAGCCGAGATGACGTAGACCCTTCTCCTCGCCTCTGCCTCCCGCGCGCTGCCTGCGATCCTTTTCTCGGACAGGACGATCAGTCCCCGCAGAGCGGAAAGAATCAGATAATAAACGCAGATCGTCCCGTGCCAGAGAGAGGCATGATACACCCCGAGAAACCCGTTATACAGCGCGAAAAGCACCGTCACGGCAAGCGAGTTGAAGGATGCTGTGAGCGTTTTGAAATCGAAGTCGTTCTTCCATCGTCCAAGGAACTGTTTTATGCTGTTCATTTTGCATCCCGTCCGTATGCCAAAGTGTGCCGCATAATCAAATCTACAATCAGATCGATCTCGTCCTGACAGTTGCTTTCGAGCCATTTCCCGATGATTGCAACCGTGCCCTGCGTATAGAACGCAAACACATATTTCTTCTCCCGCTCGCTGACGCCGAAATACGTCAGCGCCGGTGAGAAAATCGACTGATAAAAGCTCTCGAAGGTTTTTTGCGAGTTGAACAGATGGTCCTTTTGGTGTATGACCCGATAGGCGCGCATGTTCTCTTTAATAAATTTAAGATACGGACGCAGATATTTTTCGCTTGTCAGGATAACCCTGCTCGGATCCTCGGTCGGGACGGCAGCAAGCGACGCCTTGAATCTGTCGTTGATGAAGGCGACCGTTTCTTCCAGCAGATCGTTCATCGTCTCATAGTGAAGATAAAACGTCGAGCGATTGACGCCGGCCTTCTGGCAGACCTCCTTCACGGTGATCGCGTCAAAGTCTTTTTGTTCCAGCAAAAGCAGGAGAGCCTCGTCCATCAACGAGGCTGTGTATTGATATCTGCTTTCCTGCTTGCTCATAAGCGCTCCTTTATTCTGCTGCAATCTGGTTTGCGAGGGCGAGAATATCAGCCGAATACTTTTTCTTTGCGTTTTCCAGAAGCTTTTTATAGATCGCGTAGTTGACCGAAACGCCGGCGATCCCGATCACACCGACAACAATTCCGAGCACCATAAAAAGCGTGCTTCCGTTCCCGATCACCTTCATCGAAAGGCACATGCCCACGCCCAGCAGAAGCGCCATGACAACGCCGAAGGTGTAGGCAAAAATCGTTGCCGGACGTTTCGCGCGGTTGTCCAGCTTCTTCAGCGCGACGACCTTTCTCGTCTCTTTGGGGGCGTATTCGCTGGCAATCTTTTCCGCATAAGCTTTATCTGTGTTCATTTTCAAAACCTCCTTTGTTTTGTGCTTCCTTTATACCATGAGAAGCCGATGAAAGGAACAACACAAAGGAGGGAAACTGTCGAGATCCTTGCGGCTGCGGCAGTCCAAATCGGCTCGACAAGCCGGGATTTGGCGATTTCAATTCGTAGGGGCCGATGCCCACATCGGCCCTACCCCGAATCAGCGTGAGGGCCGATGTGGGCATCGGCCCCTACGTCCCGCCAAACCCCGATTTGCAGGGTTGATTATATCAGATAATACCGTGTCTTTCAATGTAAAAGTCTGATGCGTGTAGACAATTCTTTGCTTGCCGGATGAATACTGAAAACTGAAGGTTGGACTACAGCGCAAAAATCCTGCCACTTTCATGACAGAATTTTTGCGTTGGCGGAGCGGGTGGGATTCTCCCGCGGGCTCACAAACAGTCCACCGGACTGTTTGTGACGGCTGTCGCCGTCGCCCTTTTCGAATCCCACCCGCATAAATACCATGCCAAAAAACCGAAAGAACGCGAAAATGCGTTCTTCCGGTTTTTGGCGGAGCGGGTGGGATTCGAACCCACGGTACCATTGCTGGTACACCTGATTTCGAGTCAGGGCCGTTATAACCACTTCGATACCGCTCCGTATTCGGGGACGAGTTTGTGGCGCAGCAGGTCCAATGTCGGGCGTCTTTGCGGGCAGACCTTGTGCCCTTCATGGGGATTACCCGGGCGGCGGGAACGGTGAAATCGGGCCGCAGGGGGCGGCAGCGGTGTAACCAGCGTAACCAAAACAGGCCTTGGTTACAAAGTCGGTTACGCCGAAATTCCTTGCTATAGCACGATTTCTCGAACGGTTACAGGTTACAAGCTGCCCCAGGCAGATTTCGTTCCCGACCCCGGTGCCTCGTCGGAGCGGGGTACCCGTGGCGATCGATGATCGCCGCTACCGAGCGGGTCTGTTCCCTGTTCCCTGTTCCCTGTTGCCCAGGGTGCAGAGATGGCTCTTTTCCGGGGATTTATTCCGGCAGATGACGGCCCATGGTCTCCCAGGCCATCCGGGCCGCGGAGGGGTCCATATTACAGTACAGGGTATAGACCGGCAGGGCGCGGAAGCAGGCGTCCATCAGACCCAGCTGCTTCACAAGCCGGGCTGCGTCCTTGGGACGGTAGGTCTGCCGCAGCATCATGGGCAGGAGCTCCTCCCGGGCAGCAGGCCGGATCTCATTCTTCTCGCCCCGGTTCAGGATCCCGAAGGCCGTCAGAGGGCGGATGGCGTTGGTTCCCATCCCCTCCTTGCCGCACCAGGGCGTTCCGCAGGCAACAAACCGGCCCTCCAGCTTCCGGATCACCGGCTTGTCTCCGTTCAGCACCCAGCTGTCCGGAAAGGCCTTTTGCCAGAGGTTGATATGGGTGGTTTTGCCGGTGCCGCTGGGGGCCGTAAAGACAAAGGCGCCCCCCCGGCGGGCGATCACAGCGCCGTGGAACACGAAGGCGTCATAGTCCGGCAGCAGCTCCGCGATCTTCCGGTAGGTACAGGTGAACTCCAGGTACTCCTTCCGGCCGGGGCAGAGCCGATACTCCGCCTCCAGCTCCTCATCGGTCACCGAGACCGTAAAATCCGGCCGGGTGCTCTCTGTGCGGAAGGCTTCGAAGCGCCGGCTGTGCATAAACCGATTTTCAATGCCGATGGTCAGGCCGGCCATTTCGATTGTGATCATAGGCCTTGCTTTTCTCCCCATTTTTCATACGGGACCTCCTTCAGAACCACGTTCCGAAGGAAGTCGAAGAGCGTTTCCTCTCCCCTGTCCTGCAGCAGGGTCAGCAGGAAGCGCATTTTTTTGTAGGTATCCGGATGGAGCTTGTCCCGGGCATGCTCCCGGTCCATATAGGCCAGAGGATCCCCGTCCCTGTAGTCCTTCCCCCGGTAGACCTTGGAGGCCGCGATCCGGTCCATGACCGACTCCACCAGGTAGCGGGTGGGCATGGGGACCGGCTGATACTCGTGTTCTCCGGGAGGCACGTCGGTCCAGTATTCATAATGGTGCTTGTTGCGGCCCTTATGGTGCATCCAGGCGGTGGAATAGCCCAGCGCCTCCCGGGCGCCGGCGTTGGGGCTGCGGGTGCCCTGGTAATACTTGGCGCCCTGCCAGAATTCCGTGGGGGAGTATTTGCTCAGATCGTGGCAGAGTCCCTGCCGGATCAGGCCCACCCGGAGACAGTAGCCCATGACCATGTGGCGGTGCCTGGTGATGGTGCGAAAATGCTTGATCGGATGCATGGTCAGTCTCCTTTCCCCTTCTGCCTGCGGCTTCGGCGGACCGATGCGGGCTTTGTTGGGCCGATGTGGGCATACCCGCAGGGCACGCAGTCGGCCCCTACTTGTCGTAATTTTTGATCCGTTTCTTCATTACCCGCAGCTCCTTGAGCATGCGGAAGGTATCCCGGACCACCTTGACCTTGGATTCCCGGTGATTGACGATCTTCACGGGCATCTCAATGAAGCTGTAGCCCAGCTTCTGGGCCCAGAGGATGGTCTCAAAGTCAAAGGCGAAGCCCTTGGTCTCCACCCTGGAGAAGATGTCCCGGATGGCCTTGCCCCGGTAGGCCTTGCAGCCGCACTGGGAGTCGGACAGCTTGAAGCCGCCGGCAATGTTCAGTACCTTGATATAGACGTGGGAGGCCAGCTTCCGGATGAAGGTATAGCCCTCGTAGCCCTCCGGATGCAGGGTCCGGGAGCCCAGCAGCACGTCCCGGTCCGGATTCTTCGTCATCAGCTCCTGCGCCTGGGCGATCACGTCGGTGCCGTAGGCCAGGTCTGCGTCGATGAACATGGCCAGCTCGCCTTCGGCGGCCAGCATGCCGGTTTTGACCGCGTTGCCCTTGCCCTGGTTGGGGGTGTAGCGGATGATCCGGGTCTTGGGCAGGGCCATGGCCTCCACCCGGGCGGCGCAGTCGTCGGTGCTGCCGTCGTCTACAAAGATCAGCTCATAGTCCTCGAAGTGGGCGACCAGGTAATCCGACAGGGTCCTGGCGCTGGCCTCGATGATGCTGCTCTCGTTGTACATGGGGACAATTAAGGATAATTTCATGGTATCACGCCTCTTTGTTGTATTGTTGTAGTACGGCCTTCGCCGAACGGGCGGTTAAATCCGCTCCTCCCCCGCAAAGGTGAACCGGGGCATGATTTTTCCGTCCCGCTCCACGGTTTCGGTAAACATGGCCAGAGGGCGCACCCAGAGGCCCCGCTCGCCGTAAAGAGGGCGGTAGACCACCAGCTCCTCGCCGGTTTCGGAATGGCGGGCCACCCCGAGAACCTCGTAGTAGTTGCCCTTGAAATGGCGGTACAGACCAAGCTTCAGCTCTGTCATGCCGGCACCGTTTCCTTTTCCCGGTCCAGCATAAAGCGGCGGTCATCCATGGGCAGGTAGTCCACCGGCGCGGAGGCGGGCTGCTCCAGCAGCTCCGGATTGGCCAGCAGGTACTTGACCAGCTTCATGGTCTTGGAATAGTAATAGCCGTCGGCGATCCGCTCGTCCAGGGTCACGCCGATGTTGATCACCGGCCGGACCGTCACGCTGCCGTCCGCATGGCACTCGGGGGCCAGATGCTTCTTGCCGATCACCACAAAGCAGGAGCAGGTGCCCCAGTTGCTCAGATGGTGATAGCCGCAGCTCAGGTCGATGGAGCCCAGGTTGGTCAGGAAGATGGAGGAATAGTTGGGATCGTCCTTGATGAGATCGTAGGGGACCTTGCCCTTCCGGTCCAGGCTGAACAGGATCTTCATCACCAGCCGCAGCACCCAGCGGGGAAGCTTCAGCAGCTTTTCCATGAAGTAGGTGGAGTTGTCGGTGGTACCCTCCTTGCGCTGGGTGTGGATCTCCTCGCAGAGGCTGTCGTGGAGCTTGTCGATGGTGGAGTCGTCGTCGAACTTGCGGAAGGCCAGACCCTCCTCGGAACGGTCGGAGAACTTCTTCTTCACCACAAAGGCCACGGACAGGAACTTCCGCTGGTACATCCGGTTGCCGGAGATGAAGCGGTTCATCTTGGGCCGCAGCACAAAGGCCTTCACCACGGCGGCGCAGATGATATGGAAGTAGGTGTACTTGTCCTCGGTCCGGCCCTGGTTTTTCTTTGCCAGGTAGGCCTCGATGGGCCGCAGGTCGATCTCCTCGTTGATGTAAGCCTCGTTGTCGGCCCGGTTCGGGTAGAGATAGGCCACGAACTGATTCATCGCAGGCTCTCTTTTGAGCCAGATGCCGTCCCGCCGGTCGCCGCGCTTGATTTTCTCTTTCTTCTCTTTCTTTTCTTTCGACATTCGTTGTTTCAAACCCTTCTGTTAATTTTTTACAGGAGCAGGGAAATCGCCGTCATGATCCCGCCCACCAGGGGCAGATGGAGCACGAAAATATAGAGGGAGTTTCTGCCGCACCAGCAGAAGAACCGGATCGGCAGGCTGGTCTCCCAGGGGCCGGGCCACAGGCTCCGCTTTGTGGGGTAGAGGATCCGGCCCAGCACGATGCCCAGGCAGAACCAGCCCAGGTGGGGGGCGATGGGGAAATAATCTCCGGAGGAAAAGCCGGGATACCGAAGACCCAGGGGGAACAGCAGGGGGGTCCTGACCAGCGGGGGCTGCCCCTCCAGCCAATAGCCCACAACCACCAGGGCCAGACCCAGCACAGCCAGGGTCCAGTTGGGCAGCTTTTTGAGGATCGGCGCCAGCATCATGGCAAAGCCCAGCAGATGCAGCACGCCGAAGTGGATCACCATATCCTCTCCCAGCCAGCCCAGCAGCACCCCGATATAGGAGCCCAAGGTCAGGATCATGCCGGCCACGAACACATAGACGCCCCGGCGGAGGCTGTTGGACCCCAGGGTGCAGGACAGGCCGGAGAGCAGCACGAACAGAGCCCCGCCATACTGCATCACGTACTCGATCACCGGCGGGATCCGGAACAGCCCCAGCATATAGGAGCTGAAAAACAGCGTGTGGGAAGCAATCACACAGAGGATCAGGAAGCCCCGGATCGCGTCGATCTCCCAGATCCGCTGCTTGCCGGGGGCGCTCATGCCCCCTGCTGGGCGTTGGCTTCTTCCTCCAACACCCGATAGGCCACCTTGCCCACGAGGGTCTTGGGCAGATCCTCCCGGAACTCGATCTCATAGGGCATGGCGTATTTGGCAATGTGCTTCCGGCAATGGGCAAAGAGCTCCTGACGGACCTCCTCGGTGGGCTCCACACCGGGCCGCAGCACCACATAGGCCTTGACCTTCTGCATTTTGTACTTGTCCTTCACGCCCACCACGCAGGAAAGCAGGACCTTCTCGTGGCCGTCGATGATGTTCTCCAGCTGGCTGGGATAGACGTTGTAGCCGGAGGTGATGATCATGCGCTTGATGCGCTGGCGGAAGTAGACGAAGCCGTCGGCGTCCATGGTGCCCAAATCGCCGGTATGGCACCAGATCCGGCCGTCGGCATGGCGGCGAAGGGTCTGGGCGGTCTCCTCGGGGTTGTCGATGTAGCACATCATGACGGAGGGACCGGAAATGCAGATCTCGCCCTCCAGGTTGGGATCCATCTCCTCCTCGGTGCCGGGCTTGACGATCTTATAGTAGGTGTCCGGGAAGGGAATGCCGATGGAGCCGGAGCGGGCATAGTCCTTGGGGGTCAGGCAGGAGGCGGTGACGCACTCGGTGGTGCCGTAGCCCTCCCGGATCTGGATCTTGGCGTTGTGGGCCTTCAGGAAGTCGTCCACCTTCCGCTTCAGCTCCACGGACAGGGAGTCGCCGCCGGAGAACATGCCGTCCAGGAAGCTCAGATCGGCCCCCTCCAGCATGTCGGTCCGCAGCAGGGCCTCAAAGAGCGTGGGCACGCCGGGGATGAAATTCGGCTTCTTCTTCAGCAGCAGCTTGGCGTAGGTCTTCACGTTGAACTGGGGCACCAGGATGCAGCGGGCGCCGCCCACCAGGGCGGTATGGATGCCAATGCCCAGGCCGAAGCCGTGGAACACGGGCATGACCGAGAGCATCTTCTTGTTGATGATGTTCTCGCAGCCGGAGGCCGCAATGGTCTGCAGGGCCGTGGCGTTGAAGTTGGCGGAGGACAGCAGAATGCCCTTGGTGGTGCCGGTGGTGCCGCCGGAATAGAGGATGGAGGCTCCCTCCAGGTAGTTCATATCGTCCTCGGGCAGCGCCTTGACCTTTTCACCGCCCCGGAGGAAGTCCCTCCACAGGATATAACTGCCGTCCTTGGGCAGCTTTGGGATCTTCCGGGCGGCCTTGGTCATGGGATAGAGCAGATTCAGCGGGGCCGGCAGCTCGTCCTTGATCTGGGCGATGATGCGGATCACCGGCTGCTTGAGCTGATCCTCGATCTCCACCAGCTTGCCGTAGAACTGGTCCAGGGTCAGGATGGCCTTGGAATGGGAGAAGTTCAGATAGAAGGCGATCTCCGAGGGTGCGGACAGGGGGTGGATCATATTGGAAACCGCGCCGATGCGGTTGATGGCGTAGAAGGTGTCCAGCGCCTGGGGAGAGTTCGGCATGCAGATGGTGACCCGGTCGCCCTTCTGAATGCCCAGCGCCACCAAAGCCCTGGCGGTGCGGTCAATGCGGGCCATGAACTGGGTATAGGTGGTCTCCTTGTTCATAAACTCGTAGGCCACCAGCTTCGGATGCTCCTTGGCGGTGGTCCGGACAATCTGATAGATGGTCTTTTTGGGATAGTTCAGGTGGGCCGGCATGTTCCCATAGAATTTCAGCCAAGGCGCCTGCGCGGAAATGCCCATAATACATTCATCTCTCTTTTCACAAAATTTGTGCGAGGGGATATTCTTATATATTATAGTGAATAACCCATGGAATTGCAAGTAATTTTATGCAGCATACAAGCTTGCCGGAAAAGCAGCGGGGACGACTGTGTGCCCTGCGGAGTCCGGGTTTTTACCGTACCAGCAGCCTTGCCAGAGGGGGACGCTTGACCTTCATGGCCCCCTTGGGACAGAACTCCTGGCAGCAGAAGCAGCGGATGCACTTCTTCCGGTCGATCACCGGGCGCCGATTCTTCATGGTGATGGCCTTGGCCGGGCAGACCTGGAAGCACTTTTTGCAGCCCACGCATTCGTCCTTGACGACGCCGGGCCGGGCGGCGATGCTCCGGTTCAGAAAGCCGCTGAAGGCCAGGCCGGCCTTGCCCTTGAACAGGTTCTGGAACTGCAGGCCGTTCCGCTCCCGGATCGTCTCAAAATCCGGGATCACGTACCGCTCCCAGGGCCCCTCGATGGTCAGGTCTTCGAGGGCTTCCGGGGTCAGCCTCCGGTCCATGGCGGCCCGGAGGGTGGGCACGTCCCGGGGATCCAGGCCGATCAGCCTCGCGCAGAGCAGGTCGAGCTTATGGGGATTCTCCCCCGCCAGGATGCAGCCCACAGCCCTGGGCTTGCCCGCCGTGGGGCCGTTGCCCTCCATGGCCACCACCGCGTCCACGATGTGGAGCCGGGGCTTCCAGTATTCGTCCAGATCCACCAGCATGTTGGCAAAGTCCTTGGGATCCGGGTAGCGGAAGTGATATTCCGGCTTCATGGTGCCCGGGATGGTGCCGAACAGATTCTTGGCCGCGGCGGAGAGGCCCATCATGCCGTGGGATTTCAGCTTGCAGAAGTTGATGATCCCGTCGCAGCGGTGGAGCCAGTCGGTGACCGTGGCGGTCTTGGCCGCCAGAGCCCCGGGCAGGGTGATTTCCTTGGTGGAATAGTCCCCGTTCAGCTCCGCGCCGGTGGACTGCATGCCGGTGGCGTGATAGATTCGGTTGACATAAACTGCCGTATACAGGCCGCCGGGGCTGTCGCCGATGACAGGCTCGGCGCCCCGCTCCTTGATCATATCCACCAGGGCCTTCAACAGCTCCGGGTGGGTGGTGGCGGCGGTTTCCGGCTTCATCATGGCCACCAGGTTGGCCTTGATGCCGATCCGCATACCGGGCCGGATCCAGTCCAGGCCGCCGACGGCGGCAACCGCCTGCTCCATGGCCTGCCGGCAGAGGGCGGGCGTGTAATCCGCGCAGGGAACCAGGACGACGTCGGGGGTGGATGTACCCATAGTAACACCTCGTCTTGTGAATTGTATTCGTTGAACGTGCAGCAAGCCGGCAGAAAGGGCCGATGTGGGCATACCCGCAGGGCACGCAGTCGGCCCCTACGACCTTGCTCTGCAAGCCGGCAGGAAGGGCCGATGTGGGCATCGGCCCCTACTTTCAATTTGATTGTATCATGCCGTCAGGGATCGCACAAGGGAAAAGATTGCATTCCCCGGAAAAAAATGTTATGCTGAGGGTGCAAACTCTTTTCCCCGTTTCCGTCTATCAAAGTGAAGGGCCCTGCAAGGAGGCGAAGCCATGAACGACGAAGCAATCATTTCTCTATACTGGAAGCGGGATTCCGACGCCATTGCCCAAACAGAGGCGGCCTACGGACCCGCCTGCCGCGCCCTGGCCGGACGGATCCTCCGCAGCCGGGAGGACGCGGAGGAGTGCGTCAACGACAGCTATTACCGGCTCTGGGACAGCATTCCCCCGGAAAAGCCCCAGTCTCTGTCCGCCTACCTGTCCCGGATCGTCCGGAATCTGTGTCTGGACCGACTGCGGGAGCTGGGGGCCATGAAGCGGGGCGGGGCCGACGTCACCGTCGCCCTGGATGAGCTGCAGAACGTCTGCGGCAGCAGCGACGTGGAGAGCAGTCTCAGCGCCAGAGAGCTGGGGCAGGCTGTGGACCGGTTTTTACGGACCCAGCCCCAGCGGAGCCGGAACGTCTTTTTACGCCGGTACTTCTACTTTGAGACCCGGGCGGAGATCGCCCACCGGTACGGGATCTCCAGCGCCCAGGTGTCTGTGATCCTGTCCCGGGTCCGGAAGAAGCTCCGGGCATATTTGATGAAGGAGGGTTTGCTGTGAAATCCGAAGATTTATTGACCGGCCTTTCCGAGGTCGGAGAAGATTTGCTGGCCGAAACCGAAAGCGGGATCCGGGTCAGCACCAGGCGGCCTTGGGTGGGAGGCGCTATCGCGGCAGGCCTCGCCCTGCTGATCGGTCTGGGAGGGCTCACCTTCTGGCAGGTGCGGAAGCACCGCCGGGAGGCCGCCGCCGAGGCCGCCACCGTAATCATGCCCGGGCCGGAGGCCGAGGCGCTGGAGCAATTCTACGTGGACCGCAACTGGAGGGGGGAGTCCGCCTGGACCTTTGACAATCTGGAACGGTCCCTGCGGGTCAACCGCTGGACCCTGGAGACCGGCGCGGACCGGCTGCCGGTCTACGAGGTGCCCACTACCCACCCGGACATGGAGGGCTGGACCTGGGAGGGCGGAATGGAGCAATCGCTCCGCGGGATCCTGAACGAAGCAGCCGCCCGGCTGGGCCTTCCCGCACCCGAAGACGTCCGCATTCAGGAGGAAGGCGGCGAGATTGCCTGGGTGGAAGCCGATACGGAGATGGGCGTTCTGACCGTATACCTGAACGGGACGGTGCGGATCCTCTTAAACGAGGAGCATTGGCTCACCTCCGGCGCAAAGATCGATTATGCGGAGGAGCCTCCGGCTGAGGAACGGGCCGCCGATTACCGGGATACCGTCATGGAAGCCTGCGGCGAACAGGTCGAGGCGCTGCTGGGTCTGCCCGCCTGCCATCCGGCGGTCTGCGACCGATACAGCAGCCTGTCCAGCTCCTACACGGCCTATATTCTCTATCCCGTCCGGGAGGATCCGGCGGAGCAGCTGAAATCCCGGTACTTTGAACAGGTCCGGCTGCTGACCGTAGGCGGCAACAGCGTCATGGGGCTGGAATGGGACCGGCTGCCGGAGGCCGGCGGGACCTGCACGGTGCCGGAGGACTGGCGCTGCATGGGAAACTACCCCATCATCTCCGCCGAGGAAGCCAAGCAGGCCGTACTGCAGGGAGCGTACTATTTTGAGCCCAGATTTTCTCCGCTGGTGACCGAGGAGAATCTGGCCTGGGGCGAGCTGGTCTATCTGCCGGATGCAAAGGACGTCGGTATCCTGCTCCCCTTCTACCGGTTCTGGGTCCCCTGCCGGGAGGGCGAGGTTACGTCCCTGATGGACTGTGCGGCCGTCTACGTCCCCGCTGTGGACCCGGATTATCTGATCGATTATCCGGTGGAAGCGCCCGTCGATACCGGGGAGGACATCCTTTCTTTGCGGGATTGCTTCTTTGGAAACGGCACACCTCTGTCTGAGGATCGTATCTTCCGGGACATCGACAGCGAGCTTGACCTGAGCCCTTGGTCCGACAGGGATCCGGAGCGTGCGCAGTATCTGAACGGCTACCCGGAGGAGTGGCAGCAGGCCGTTCCTGAGATCCAACTGCCGGTATTTCGGAACAAGCTGCAGTCGGAAGCAGCGAACGGGCTCCGGGCCCTGACCCAGGAGGAGATGGAACGGATTGCGAGAGGCCAGGCGGAACGCCTTGGCACAGAAATCCTTTCCACAGAGAGCACCGAAGGAGAAACGGCGGACGGTTCTCACCTGACCGTGGAAACCGGACTGGGCCAGCTGCAGATTTTCCGCAACGGAGACTATGCCTGGAGCTTCAACAGTCCCATCGCGATTCCCGAGACCGCGAAAGCAGCCTTCCCCACGGACCCTGTAACAGATGAGAATCACGGGGATTACATGCTGGCCTGGATCAACGCTTTGGCGGATCCAGACGATGAGCCGCCGCATGTGTTGCCGGGCTGCAGCGTGTATTATGACGAGGCGGGCAACGCCGAAAAGCGCTTCTACCTTTGGGTCAACGAGTCCTATCCCCACGAAGGGATCCTGGGGTATAGCTTCTCCCGAGTGACCATGGAGCTGGACGAAAGCGGGAGACTTCTGGCGCTCCGGTCAGCGCGACAGGACGAGGAGGGCCGGAAGCTGGGCAATGACGACAGCCGCCATGACCTTTTGCCGGACTACGACAACGCCCGGCTCTACCCCTGGATTCCGAAGGACATGGCAGACGCCAGCTTCCGCAGCGGCTTTTACATCACAACGATCAGTCCCTCTTACTTCCCGGGCGGAGAAGTGTCCGGCCAGGCTCTGCTGGAACACGCTGCCCATTGTGAAATCGTCTATCGGCTGGATGGCGCAACCCTCTTCATGCCCTTCTACCGGTATTGGGTGGAGTTGGACAGCGGGGATCTGGCCGAGGGTCTGACCCGTTACGGAGTCTTCTACGTCCCGGCGATTCCCATCGACAATCTGACAGACTACCCCCTTGCGCTGATGCCGGGTATGCGCTCCTCCGGGACTCCGGAACCCGATGGTCCCGACGGCCAGGATCCGGCGGCGCTGCCCGTGCTTTCCCTGGCGAACTGCTTTGGCAACAACGGGGAGGAGGGCAAGCTGTTCCGGGATCCGAACAACGAGATTGCTCTGAGCCCCATTTCTGATTTCACCATGGACCTGCCCCGGGAGCTGCCGGTCTATCAGAACATGGCCTATGTGGACGAATCCGGGATCCCGGTTTATCTGGCCCGGGAGGAAATGCAGCTTCGGGCCGACGCTTTGGTGCAGCGCTGGAAGCTCCAAGTGCAGCGGGAGGAATGGATCGACGGCGCCCTCCGGCCGGAGGACCCGGCGGGAACCGTGCCCAACCCCAGTGCGCTGACCGTGGAGACTGACAAGGCAACCGTCACGGTTTACGGAAACGGAGAATGCCTTGTGACCTTCCGGGAGCCCCTGGATAAGGACACCGAGCTGGCAGCCGAGTGGGTCTATGATCCCGCAGCTCCCCTCACGCCCGAAAGCGCTGCGGCCTACGCACAGGCCTGGGCGGAATACTGCGAGATGGGCTGCTCCGGACTCCAGGTCCAGTGCGAGCCGGTCTACGGCTACGCGGATATGGAGGCCCGGACCTATACCTGCGTCTACTATCTGACGGAGCCGGCCCGTGACGATGAGGCCGCCCGTTTGGAACAGCGGCTGCTGGAATATACCTTCCACGAACAGCTTTACATGGACGAGAACGGCAATCTGACGGGCTATCGGACCCATCTGGTTCCGCCCAGCGCCGTATCCTCCTGTTACGCCGCCGAGCCGGTGGGCACCTATCCGATCCTCTCCAAGGCGGAGGCGGATCAGGCCTTGAAGAACGGTTTCTTCTTTACCAACGCTTCGATGCCCGTGTTCCGGAACGGCAAGCCCCTGGGTGAGGCCCTGCTGGCGCACACCGTGGCGGCGGAGCTGGTCTACCGCACCGGGAACGACCGGTACTTCCTGCCCTATTACCGCTATTGGGTGGTGGGCGACGTCCGGGAGACCGCCGGGGGACTGACCCAATGCGGGGCCGTCTACGTGCCGGCGATTCCGGAGGAATATCTGACGGACTGGCCAGAATACCTGATGCCCGGCTGGTTCGGTGACGACGAACTGGCGGCGCTGCAGGCCCTGTTTGAGGACGAGAACAGCTGGTACGGCCGTATCCTGCGGTGCGGGGCCTTCCCCGCTCCGGATCTGGTGCCGCTGGGCAATCTGCTGTGCGCCGGGCTCCCCGGGGTGGACAATACCCTTTCCGACGAGGAACGGGCCGAGCTGGAGGCCGCGGCCACCGCGGAGCAGCTGGACACGGGCGTGGAGCCGGTGAAACTGCCGAAGCAGACCCTGAACGACCTGCTGCAAAGCACCCTGGGCCTGACCCTGGACCAGATCCAATACAACGACCTGCGAGATTGGGTCTACCTGGAGGACCGGGACTGCTTCTATCTGTTCGGTGAAGATCCGGGCGGGATCATCATCGAGGTGGAGAGCTACCTTGCGCGCTCAGACAACGAGCTGCAGCTCCGGTACTGGCGCCTGGAGGACGGCCGGGACACGCCTGTGATGTACGTGGCCAACCTGCGGAAGACCGGGGACGGATACCTGGTTCTGAGCAACGAGCCCGCAGAGTGGAACAATTGAGGATTCATTTGTGGGAAGGTTTTTCACAGATCGGGGTTTGGCGAGATGCTGCGTAGGGCGGCCAGACCCCTGGCCGCCGCGATGCCCGCCAGCGTGACGGCGGCGGCCTGGGGTCAGGCCGCCCTACGCAAGAGCCCCACAAATCCGAATATGGACCTGCTGATCGCGCAGGAAAGCCCCCGCCGGATGGCGGGGGCTTTCCTGTATCTGCGCGGGATCCGGAGACCGGATTACAGCGCTTCGTTGTTGATCATGTCCTCGGTGACCGGGGATTCGGGGCATTTGGTCATGTTGAAGTCCCGATAGACGGTCAGACCGGAGCCGGCAGGGATCAGCTTGCCGATGATGACGTTCTCCTTCAGGCCCACCAGACGGTCCACCTTGCCCTTGATGGCGGCTTCGGTCAGTACCTTGGTGGTCTCCTGGAAGGAGGCGGCGGACAGGAAGGACTCGGTGGCCAGGGAGGCCTTGGTGATGCCCATCAGCATCAGCGTGGAGGTGGCGGGCTTCTTCAGCTCGATGCCCTCCTCGCCGGCGTCGATCCTGGCCTGGAGCTCGGCGTTTTCACGCGCGATCTTCTCGTTGGCTTCCTCGAATTCCACCACGTCCACCTGGGTCTCGGACAGCAGATCGGTGTCGCCGGGGTCGTTGACCTTGACCTTCCGCATCATCTGACGGATGATGACCTCGATGTGCTTCTCGTTGATGTCAACGCCCTGCTGACGGTAGACGGCCAGGACCTCCTGGGTCAGGTAATCCTGCACCTTCTCCTCGCCCCGGATCCGGAGCACGTCATGGGGGCTCAGAGGACCGTCGGTGATCCGGTCGCCCTTGTGGACTTCCTTGCCGTTCTCCACCCGCAGGCCCACGGAATAGGGCACCTGGTACTCCTTGACCTCGCCGTCGTCGGAGGTGACGGTGATGGAGCGCAGGGCGGTCCGGTGGGAGTCGTCCACGGCCACGATGCCGGTGGTCTCGGAGATGACGGCCATCTTCTTGGGCTTCCGGGCCTCAAACAGCTCTTCAACTCTGGGCAGACCCTGGGTGATATCGTCGCCGGCAACACCGCCGGTGTGGAAGGTACGCATGGTCAGCTGGGTGCCGGGCTCGCCGATGGACTGGGCGGCAATGATGCCGACAGCCTCGCCGGGATCCACCAGCTTGGAGGAGGCCAGGTTCATGCCGTAGCAGCGGGCGCAGACGCCGGACTTGGCGCGGCAGCCCAGGACGGAACGGACGTAGACCTTGTCGATGCCGTGGGCCAGGAACTTCTTGGCGTCCTCCTCATGGAGCATCACGTCCTTGGAGTGGATGACCTCGCCGGTGGCGGGATCGGTCACGTCGTTGACCGGGAACCGGCCGTGGATCCGCTCGCCGAAGGTGGCGATGGTCTGGCCCTTTTCCACGATCTGGGACTTCCAGGAGCCCTTGGTGGTGCCGCAGTCGTCCTCCCGGATGATGACCTCCTGGGACACGTCCACCAGACGACGGGTCAGATAACCGGAGTCGGCGGTACGCAGAGCGGTATCGGTCAGGCCCTTTCTGGCGCCTCTGGAGGAGATGAAGTACTCCAGAACGCTCAGACCTTCACGGAAGTTGGCCTTGATGGGGATTTCGATGGTGCGGCCGGAGGTATCGGCCATCAGACCACGCATACCGGCCAGCTGACGGATCTGGTTCATGGAGCCACGGGCGCCGGAGTCCGCCATCATGAAGATGGGGTTGAAGGTGTCCAGGTTGGACTGCAGGGCGTCGGTGACCTTCTTGATGGTCTCCTCCCACTCCTTGACGGTCAGGCGGTAGCGCTCCTCGTTGGTGATGAAGCCCCGCTTGTACTGGCGGTCGATCTTGACGACCTCCTTCTCGGCCTCACGGATGAGCTGATACTTCCGCTCGGGGATGGCCATATCCGCAATGGAGACGGTGATGGAGCCCTTGGTGGAGTACTTGTAGCCCAGCGCCTTGACCTTGTCCAGCATCTCGGTGGCGATGGTAAAGCCGTGGATGCGGATGCACTTGTCGATGATCTTGCCCAGCAGCTTCTTGCCCACCTTCTCCTGGATCTCCAGGGCCAGCAGGTCGCCGTCGGACCGGTCATAGAAGCCCAGATCCTGGGGCAGCGGCTCGTTGAAGATCAGACGGCCCACCGTGGCGTCGATCATGCCCCGGTGCATCACACCGTCGATCTCCCGCTCCAGGTAGACCCGGATGGGCTCATGCATATCCAGCGCGTGCTCGGAGTAGGCCATCATGGCCTCGTCCACACCGGTGAAGCTCCGCAGGATCTCTCTGGGCCGTTCACCCTTCTCAAAGGCCTCCTTGGCCAGGGCCGCGATGGACTTGATATAGAGGTGATCCTCCTCCAGGATGTCCTTCTCGGAATCCCAGATGTTGTAGATATAAACGGTGGCCGTGGGCTCCAGCTTGCCGGCGTCCAGCGCCGCCACGCACTCGGCCAGGGTCTCGAAGGCGTCCTCCGCCTCGTCGGGACGGTCGGTCTCGTTGTGGATGCCGTTGCCGGTGGTCTTGATGAAGTGATGGAAGCCCTCGGAGGCGGGATCGTCCCAGCTGTTGCGGACGAAGACGGGATCGTCCATGGTCAGCTTGCCGCTGGAGATATACTGCATGGCGGCATGGAGGCTGGGATAGTGGTTGATCTGGTAGCGCTTGTAGGTCAGGTAGTAGGTACCGAGGATCATATCCTGGGTAGGCACCGTGACGGGCTTGCCGTCCTGGGGCCGGAGCAGGTTATTGGCGGAGAGCATCAGCATTCTGGCCTCTGCCTGGGCCTCGGCGGACAGGGGTACGTGCACAGCCATCTGGTCGCCGTCGAAGTCGGCGTTGAAGGCGGTGCAGCACAGGGGGTGCAGCTTGATGGCGCGGCCCTCCACCAGCACAGGCTCGAAGGCCTGGATGCCCAGACGGTGCAGGGTGGGCGCGCGGTTCAGCATGACCGGGCGGTCCTTGATGATGACGTCCAGCGCGTCCCAAACCTCGGTGGCGCCCTTGTCGATCATCTTCTTGGCAGACTTGATGTTATTGGCAACCTTGTCCTCCACCAGCTTCTTCATGACGAAGGGCCGGAAGAGCTCGATGGCCATTTCCTTGGGCAGACCGCACTGATAGAGCTTCAGCTCGGGGCCGACCACGATAACGGAACGGCCGGAGTAGTCGACACGCTTGCCCAGCAGGTTCTGACGGAACCGGCCCTGCTTGCCCTTGAGCATATCGGACAGGGACTTCAGCGCCCGGTTGTTGGCGCCGGTGACGGCGCGGCCACGGCGGCCGTTGTCGATCAGAGCGTCCACAGCCTCCTGCAGCATCCGCTTTTCGTTGCGGATGATGATGTCGGGGGCGTCCATGCCGATGAGCTTCTTCAGACGGTTATTGCGGTTGATGACCCGGCGATAGAGATCGTTCAGGTCGGAGGTGGCGAACCGGCCGCCGTCCAGCTGGACCATGGGCCGCAGATCCGGCGGGATCACGGGCAGCACGTCCATGACCATCCAGGCGGGATCGTTGCCGGAGAGACGGAAGGAATCCACAACCTCCAGGCGCTTGATGATGCGGAGCTTCTTCTGGCCGGAGGCGGTCTTCAGCTCCTCCCGCAGGGAGGTGGACAGCTGGTTCAGATCCACAGCCTTCAGAAGCTGCTGCACGGCCTCGGCACCCATACGGGCGTCGAAATCGTCCTCATACTTCTCCCGCAGATCCCGGTATTCCTTCTCGGTGAGGATCTGGTTCTTGATCAGGGGGGCGTCGCCGGGATCCACTACGATGTAGTTGGCAAAGTAGAGGACCTTTTCCAGGATCCGGGGGCTGATGTCCAGCAGCAGACCCATCCGGGAGGGGATGCCCTTGAAATACCAGATATGAGAGCAGGGGGCGGCCAGCTCGATGTGGCCCATCCGCTCCCGGCGGACCTTGGCCTTGGTGACCTCGACGCCGCAGCGGTCGCAGATCTTGCCCTTGTAGCGGATCTTCTTATACTTGCCGCAGTGGCACTCCCAGTCCTTGGTGGGCCCGAAGATCTTTTCGCAGAACAGACCTTCGCGCTCGGGCTTCAGGGTGCGGTAGTTGATGGTCTCGGGCTTGAGAACTTCGCCGTAGGACCACTCGCGGATCATGTCAGGGGAGGCAATACCGATTTTAATTGCGTCAAAAATTGCATTTGCCATTGTATTTCTCCTCCTTCTTATTCATAGTCGTCGTTGGCCTCGGCTTCGGCAACGACCTCCTGGAGCACGTCGGCGAAGGTGTCCTCGTCCTGCTCCTCGTCGAAGTTATAGCCGGATTCCAGCACCTCGTCGGGGTTGGCAACGAATTCTTCCTCATGGACGTATTCGTTGTCGCCGGCGGTGTAGACCACATCGTCCTCATCCTCGTCCTTGAGCTCGATGACGTCGCCCTTCTCGTCCAGGACCTTGATGTCCAGACACAGGGACTGCAGCTCCTTCACAAGAACCTTGAAGGATTCCGGAACGCCGGGCTTGGGCACGTTGTGGCCCTTGACAATGGCCTCGTAGGTCTTGACACGGCCGGTCACGTCGTCGGACTTCACCGTCAGGATCTCCTGCAGGGTGTAGGCGGCGCCGTAGGCCTCCAGGGCCCAGACTTCCATTTCGCCGAACCGCTGGCCGCCGAACTGGGCCTTGCCGCCCAGAGGCTGCTGGGTGACCAGGGAGTAGGGGCCGGTGGAACGGGCGTGGATCTTATCGTCGACCAGATGGTGCAGCTTGAGGAAGTAGACCCAGCCCACAGTGACCAGGTTGTCAAACTGCTCGCCGGTACGGCCGTCGTAGAGAACAGACTTGCCGTCCTCCCGCAGACCCGCCAGCTTCAGGGTTTCGCGGATGTCCTTCTCGTTGGCGCCGTCGAAGATGGGGGTGGAAACCTTCCAGCCCAGGGTCTTGGCAGCGTAGCCCAGGTGCACGTCCAGCACCTGGCCGATGTTCATACGGGAGGGAACGCCCAGGGGGTTCAGCACGATGTCCAGCGGGGTGCCGTCGGGCATGAAGGGCATATCCTCCTCGGGCAGGACCCGGGAAACGACGCCCTTGTTGCCGTGGCGGCCGGCCATCTTATCGCCCACGGAGATCTTCCGCTTCTGGGCGATGTAGACCCGGACCACCTTGTTGACGCCGGGGCTCATCTCGTCGCCGTTGGCGCGGGTGAACTTCTTGACGTCCACAATGATGCCGCTCTCGCCGTGGGGAACCTTCAGAGAGGAGTCCCGGACCTCACGGGCCTTCTCACCGAAGATGGCCCGGAGCAGACGCTCCTCGGCGGTGAGCTCGGTTTCACCCTTGGGGGTGACCTTGCCCACCAGGTAGTCGCCGGAGGTGACCTCGGCGCCCACGCGGATGATGCCCTCCTCGTCCAGATCCTTCAGAGTGTCCTCGCCCACGTTGGGGATGTCCCGGGTGATTTCCTCGGGCCCCAGCTTGGTGTCGCGGGCCTCGGTCTCATACTCCTCGATGTGGATGGAGGTGAACACGTCCTCCCGGACCAGACGCTCGTTCAGCAGAATGGCGTCCTCGTAGTTGTAGCCTTCCCAGGTCATGAAGCCGATGAGCACGTTCTTGCCCAGGGAGATCTCGCCCTGAGAGCAGGCGGGACCGTCGGCGATGACCTGACCGGCCTCCACAGCCTCGCCCACCTCGACGATGGGCCGCTGGTTGACGCAGGTGCCCTGGTTGGACCGGGCAAACTTGGTGAGCTTGTAATCCTTGACCTCGCCGTTTTCATAGCGGATGGTGATCCAGTCGGCGGAGACCTTGGTGACGGTGCCGGTGCCCTCGGCCTTCACGCAGACCTCGGAGTCCACGGCGCACTTGTGCTCCACGCCGGTGGCAACGATGGGGGCCTCGGTGACCATCAGAGGCACGGCCTGCCGCTGCATGTTGGCGCCCATCAGGGCACGGTTGGCGTCGTCGTTCTGCAGGAAGGGGATGAAGGCGGTGGCCACGGAGACCATCATCTTCGGGGAGACGTCGATATAGTCGATCTGCTCCCGGTCCACAGCGATGATCTCGTTGCGGTGCCGGCAGGTGACACGGGTGTTCACCAGGAAGCCGTTCTCGTCCAGAGGCTCGTTGGCCTGGGCGACCCGGTAATCGTCTTCCACGTCGGCAGTCATGTAGTCCACCTGGTCGGTGACCTTGGAGCCCACATACTTGCCGTTTTCGTCATAGATCTTTTCCAGTCTGCGGAAGGGCGCCTCCACAAAGCCGTATTCGTTGATCTTGGCGAAGCAGGCCAGATAGTTGATCAGGCCGATGTTGGGACCTTCGGGGGTCTCGATGGGGCACATACGGCCGTAGTGGGAGTAGTGCACGTCACGGACGTCGAAGGAGGCGCGCTCACGGCTCAGACCGCCGGGGCCCAGGGCAGAGAGACGGCGCTTGTGGGTCAGCTCGGCCAGGGGATTGTTCTGGTCCATGAACTGAGACAGGGGGCTGGAGCCGAAGAACTCCTTGATCACCGCGGTGACGGGCCGGATGTTGATCAGGCTCTGGGGGGTGACGGTTTCCAGATCCTGGACCGTCATGCGCTCCCGGATGACCCGCTCCAGACGGGTGAAGCCCACCCGGAACTGGTTCTGCAGCAGCTCGCCCACGCAGCGCAGGCGGCGGTTGCCCAGATGGTCGATGTCGTCGGTGGTGCCGACGCCGTTGGCCACGCAGATCAGATAGTTGATGGAGGCCAGGATATCATTGGGAGTGATGTGCTTGGGCAGCAGGGTGGGCGCGTAGTCCTCCACGGCAAACTGCCAGTCCTCCGTGGTCCAGTTCTCCTCGGCGGCCTTTTCCAGCATGGTGCGGAGGGTGGCGAAGTCCACCTTCTCCTTGATGCCGATGGTCTTGGGGTCGAAGTCCACGAATTTGGACATGTCGGCCATGCCGTTGGAGAAGATCTTCAGCTCCTTCTCGCCCAGCTTCAGCACGGCGGAATTGACGCCGTGGTCGGAAATCTCATGGGCCCGGGCCCGGGTCAGGACCTCGCCGGCCTCCGCCAGGATCTCGCCGGTCATGGGATCGGCGATGGGCTGGGCCAGCTCATGGCCCGCCAGACGGGACCAGATGTCCATCTTCTTATTGAACTTGTAGCGGCCCACCTTGGACACGTCGTAGCGGCGCTCGTCGAACAGCAGGGCCTCCAGGTAGGACTTGGCATTGTCCACCGTGGGGGGCTCGCCGGGACGCAGCCGGCGGTAGATCTCCAGGAAGCTCTCCTCCGCGGAGTGGCAGGTGTCCTTCTCCAGGGTGGCGGTGATCAGGGGATCCTCGCCGAAGAGCTCCAGGATCTTGGCGTCGGTGTCCACGCCCAGGGCGCGGATCAGGCAGGTGATGGGCAGCTTCCGGTTCTTGTCGATGCGGACGTAGAAAGCGTTCTGGGTGTCGGTCTCATATTCCAGCCAGGCGCCCCGGTAGGGGATCACGGTGGCGGTATAGGAATGCTGGTCGGCCTTGTCCACCTCGTCGCCGTAGTACATGCCGGGAGAGCGGACGATCTGGGAGACGATGACACGCTCCGCGCCGTTGATGACGAAGGTGCCGCCGTTGGTCATCATGGGGAAGTCGCCCATGAAGATCTCCTGCTCCTTGATCTCACCGGTCTCCTTGTTGCGCAGACGGACCCGGACCTTGATGGGTCTGGCGTAGGTGGCGTCCCGCTCCTTGCACTCCTCCACGGTGTACTTGGGCTTGTCGTTCATGGAGTAATCCAGGAAGGTCAGCTCCAGGTTGCCGGTGTAGTCGGTGATGGCGTCCGTGTCGCGGAAGACCTCATGCAGGCCCTCCTCCAAGAACCAGTTGTAGGAATCCTTCTGGATCTTGAGCAGATTGGGCATTTCGAGGATCTCTTCGTACTTGGCATAGCTCTTACGCAGGGTTTTGCCGAAATACTGGTCTTTCACCAATGCCATGTTGATTCATCACTGCCTTTCGTTATTACTGTAGCGGCGCACAGCGTGCGCCAGTTGTTCGTTGTTTCAGACTTGTGCGGCGCACACTGTGCGCCGCTGCGGATTCGATACGCCCGGGTAAGTTGACGTTTTCTCGCGGGAGCCGCTTGCAATCCCGGGCGGCCTGTGTTATACTGTGTATAGTAAGGGTGAAATCTGCGGCAACGCAGATTTTCGCATATTGGGAGACAATTATAGCACACCAAAGCCCCAAAGTCAACAGACTTTGGGGCTTTTTTTCGGTTCTGACAAAAGATTTTTGTAACAGTTCACCCCTTACCGCAGGGCGGCCTGACCCCAGGCCGCCGCGACAACCGCCAGCGTACAGACGGCGGCCAGAGGTCTGGCCGCCCTACGCAAAACCGATAGAATTTTTCTTGGGCAGACCTGTTACAGATTTTTACAGGTTTCTTTGTGAGCAGAAGTGGATCCGGTACTGCGCAGCGCCTGCGTCCTTGCGGCTCCGTACTGCGAAAACTCTTCGGCGCAGGCGGCCATTCCGTAGATTCCGATCAGCTTTTTCCGCGCAGCCGTTTTACCCATTTCTCCGGAAGAACGTATTCTTTCTGCTCGATGGAGACGGAATAGGCCATGTCATTGTAGGAGGTCACGGTCATCGGGACTGCCAGATTCGGTTCTTCCGAGAAGAAGCCGTAAATCACGCCGTATTGATAGCAGTTCTCTAAAAAGCCGTTCTCTTTTCGGACCAGATCATACAGCCCGGCCTCCTCCGGGCTCTTCTGAGACCGGACGTCAGCCAGGAACGCCGCGATCTCCGCGGGGTCGGCGATCCCGTCGCCGCAGGTCAGATGCTCCGTGTTGTTTTTCAGCAGCCAGCTGTTTTTCACCAGCTCCAGCCTGACACAGTTGTCCACGGAGAAATCAAAGGGCGGCGAGGATACCTTGCGATAGATGCCGTACCATTCACTGGAGGAAACCCGGATCAGAATGTTGCGGGCCTCGTCCTCATCCAGCGCATAAAATCCATAGGCAGCCTTCCATGCAGGCCCTTCCCCTTCCCCGTTCACCTTCCCGACAAAGGTTTCGGTTCCGATGCAATCCAGAATACCTTCATTTGCCAGAAGCGCATATTCCTCGCCCCAGGGACTGAGATAATTTCCGTTCTCGGTTTCGGTGAAAACAGCGTTTGTTTCCTGCTCGCCGGAACCGTTCACATTCACCGCCGCGAAGGCGGCTTCGGGGTCTACGTTGCAGCTGAGGAACAGCCAGTCGGCACGGTAATCGGGGTATTCATCGGGTTCTCCGTTCAAGCCTCTGTCCTCGATGCGCTGGCAGCCCTCGGCCCGGACGAACAGGTATCGGTACGGCAAGCCGCCGCCCGTGGGTTCTTTTGAAATATCGAAGAAATCCTCAAACGGTTCGCCCTCCGGATCCCACATCGGCGTATTCTCGGTCCAAATGCAGATCGTTTCATCTCCGAAGCGGAGGATAAAAGCCTTTGGCGGGACATGTCCAAAGGGTTCCGCTCTCTCTGCCCAGCCGATGATCCGGATCGAGCCGTCCGGGAGGGTCTCCATTTTGTTCTTCTTCCAAAGCGTCAGATCCAGGTGTTTCCAGTGATACGTCTTTTCGGACATCACCCGGCGCGTCTCCAGGCTGGTTATCTCCAGCGTCGTCGGAAGCACCAAAACCCAAGCGCGCCCGGGGTTAGCCCAATAAGTTGTAAGCTTCACTTGCGGCTCGTCCTGATTCCAGAAATAGAGATATGCCGTCTGTGCGTCCCATGTCACGTCGATCAGTCTCAGATCTTCACCGAAATTATTGGGATACCATTTCGCCCAGACCAGATAACGCTGGTCCGGATCGCGGTATTTTTGATCCATGCCCCATTTCTCGCAATAGGCAGCATACTCCGCATAGGACATGAGCGTTTGCTGCTCGAAGCCCTCCCTTTCTTCGTCCCGGCTCCAGTTGATCTCCGGATTCTTTTCGGTCAGGCTCTGCAAATCATACTCGCCCTCGTAGCGGGCGTTCTCGTCGTCCAGGACCCAGACGGTCTCGCCGCCCAGGTCGGCGGCGTGGCAGTGTTGGGGGTTCAACGGCTCGGCGGGCGTCGTCTCCTCCGGGAGCTGGGTCCCTTCCATGGGGGCAGCGGACCTTCGGGTGAGCTGCCGATGGAGCAGCCAGCCGCCGGCGCCCAGGATGGTCATCACCAGGACGGCGGCCACGGCCCCCTGCCAGCGGGCCCGCTTGGTGGAGGTGGAGCGGATGGCCACCGGCGCCTCCGGCTCCCCGCTGTCCTTGTTGTCATTGCGAGACCAGTGCACACACTGGTCGTGGCAATCTTTGGAATTGGTGTTGGAGGAGCGGCTTGCCACACCGGTGACGTCGGTCACCGGTTCGCAATGACAGGAAAGAGCCGCGTCCAAATGGGCGTCATAGGCCTCTGTGAGAAGGGCCGACAGGCGCTCGTCACGCATTTGCTTCCGTTTCATCTATTCCACCTCCCGCAGCTGCTTCCGCAGCTTTTCCTTGCCCCGGCTGATCAGCTTCTCCGCCTTGGCGGGGCTGCAGCCCAAGGTTTCCGCCACCTGCCTTGCCGTAAGGCCGCAGGTCAGAGCCAGCAGCACCGCCGTGCGCTGCTCCTCCGGCAGCCGGTCCAGGGCCTCCCGGACCGCCAGACGCAGGTCCGGGTCCGGCCCGGGACTCCCCTGCTCCGGCAGGGCCTCCAGGGGCAGGATTTGCGCCCGCTTCTGCCTGCGCAGCAGGTCCAGGGCGGTGCGCTCCGTCACCACCGCCACAAACCGGCGGGTTCGGGGGCTCACCGGCTCGTCCAGGCAGTCCCAGTGCTCCAGCACCTTCACCATGGACTCGGACACCGCGTCCTCCGCCAGGGCCGGGTCCTGCAGGATCCGGTTCGCCAGGGCCAGCATCAGCCCGCGATATTCAGAATAGGTGCGCTCAAACTCCGGGTTCAGCCGATCCCGGGACAGCACGGTGGGGCACATGGCAGGGTCTCCTTTTTTGGTTTCTGTTCTCTATAACGCAGGGGATGCGGGGTTTCGGACAGGGGGATAGAAAAAACGTGCCGCAAAATGCGTGTCCCTGCGAGACCGGTGCGGACACTGGTCGTGGCAATCTGTGGTTCCGGGTTCAGAGTACAGATTCCCACACCGGTACCGTCGGGCACCGGTTCGGAATGACTGGCTTACGCATTTTGCGGCACGTCTTCAAATGGCGCGGACTTCCGTGCGCCGCTGCAGGGCGGCGTCGTTTACGAGGGCTTCCTTCTCCCTGTGGGACAGGCGCTTGAGGTGCCATTCCCGGGAGAGGGCGGCCTCCCTGGTGGGGCAGGCCTCGGTATAGACCAGCTCCACCGGCAGGCGGGAGCGGGTATATTTCGCTCCCTTGCCGGAGTTGTGGACCGCTGAGCGCCGGACCGGGTCGGTGGAATAGCCGCAGTAATAGCTCCCGTCCCGGCAGCGGACCAGGTAGACGTAGTGGGATGCGGCATTCACGGAGGGAAGGTCGGCCGGCAAATTTCCGGCGCTGCAATCGGGATCGGCCGGCAGATTGCCGGCGCTACGTGTGGATTCGGTCACGGGCTGTATCAGTCTTCGTCTTCCACTTCCACGTCCAGGCCAATTTCGCTGGGCAGGAAGCGGGGGCAGACGTTCTCGGAGGTCATGATCACCGAGGCCGCCAGGAAGGAGCCGATCTCACAGGACTCCGCCAGGGTCTTGCCGTAGGTCAGGCCCACGGAAACGCCGGCACAGAAGGCGTCCCCGGCGCCGGTGGTGTCCTTGACGATGACGTTTCTCGCCGGGCAGTAGCCCTTATAGCCGAACATATCCGCGTAGACCGCGCCCTTGTCGCCCAGGGTGATGATCATGCTGGGGATCCGGGCCCGGCGGACCTTCTCCGCCAGGATGGCCTCCATCTCGGGGATGGTCTTTTCGGTGTAGTCGTCGGAGAACAGGATGCCGGCCTCCTGCCGGTTGCAGATGAAGCAGGCGCAGTCCTGCAGGAAGTCCCGGCGCTGGACCGCGATGGACATATTGGCCACCACGGCGTAGACGGGCTTGTTATATTTCTTGGCCAGCTTGAAGGTCTTTTTGACGATCTCCTTGTCCAGGCAGATCTCGATCACGATGGAATCCGCGTTTGAGAAGATCTCGTCGCCCTTTTCCTCCAGCAGGTCCAGCAGCGGGGTCATGTCCGGCCGCTGCGAGACGGAGCCCACCACGTCGCCGGTATGGTCAAAGACCGCCAGCCAGGTACCCATGCCGTTCTTCACGGTGCGGATATAGTCCACGTTGACCTTGTGGCTCTTGAGCTTGCGGACCACCTCCGCGCCGGCGCCGTTGTCGTCCACCAGACTCACATAGGTGGGGCGAAGCTCCACGTTGGCAATGTCCTCCGCCACGTTCCGGCTGACACCGCCGTGGACCTGCTCGATCCAGCCCACGTTCCGCCCCTGGGGGATGTACTTATCCGTGGGGAAGCCCTTAATGTCCACAAAAACTGCGCCGATGACTACGATACCCATGCTGTAACCTCCTGCTTTTTGTTCCCGTTATGGTTCGTATGTTCCGTCCGTGTTGACAATCGAAAATTGTCGGTGTTTTTCACATTTCGTTGGAAAACAAAGGATTTTATATGATTGTATCATCCTTTTTTTGAAATTTCAATTGTAAGTATTTCATTTTCCGGTTTTTTGTGCTATGATACATTCTGAAGTATTTACCGAGGCAAACCGCCTTCTCAATTTTCAATTTGCAACTCCGGGAGGACTTGAGATGGATCCCACTCTATGTGAATCCTGCTGGCATTACGATTACGACGAGGAGACCGACGAGTATTACTGCCGGATGGATCTGGACGAGGACGAGTACTACCGGTATCTCGCCGCGCCGAAGGCCAGGTGCCCCTTCTATCAGAAGGGTGACGACTATTACCTGCCCAGGCATCAATAATATCGTAGGGACAGGCCCTGTCCGCGGACGAGCGCGGCTCGTCCCTACACAATTCCATGAGAGGTACTATGAACTTTACCATTGTAACCTTAGGCTGCAAGGTCAATCAATACGAGTCCCAGGCCATGGAGCAATGGCTGACCCAACGGGGCCACACCGAGGTGGAGCCCGACGAGGCCTTTGACCTGGCGATCGTCAACACCTGCACAGTCACCGCCGTGGCGGACAAGAAAAACCGCAACGTGATCCGCCGGATCCGAAAGCAGAGTCCCGGGGCGGTGGTGGCGGTCTGCGGCTGCTACAGCCAGGTGAAGCCGGAGGATATCCGGGACCTGGGTGTGGACGTGATCTCCGGCTCCGCCGGGCGGGAGGCCTTTTTGGAGCTGGCCCTGCAGACCGTGGCCGACCGGCAGAGGCGGGAGGCCCTGGACGAGGCTCTGAAGCGGCGGCAGTTTGAAATTCTGCCCGCCGGCGGTCTCTCCACCCGGACCCGGTCCATGCTGAAGGTTCAGGATGGCTGCTCCAACTTCTGCTCCTACTGCATCATCCCCTACGCCCGGGGGCCGGTGCGGAGTCTGCCCCTGGCAGAGGCCGTGGCGCAGGCAAAGCAGCTGGCTGCGGAGGGCTACCGGGAGATCGTGATCACCGGCATCGAAATCGCCTCCTGGGGCTGGGATTTCCACGATGGCAGCTCCCTTGTGCAGCTTCTGGACGCCATCTGCGCCGCGGTTCCCGCGGTGCGGATCCGGCTGGGCTCCCTGGAGCCCCGGATCATTGACCAGGCCTTTTGCCGGGTCATGGCCGCCCACAAAAATCTCTGCCCCCATTTCCACCTGTCCATGCAGTCCGGCTCCGACACGGTGCTGTCCCGGATGCGGCGGAAATACGACACGGCCCGCTACTACGAAAGCGTGGCCCTGCTGAAGGCCGCCTTCCCGGGCTGCGCGGTGACCACGGACATGATCGTGGGCTTCCCCGGGGAAACCGAGGCGGAGTTTGCGGAAAGCCTGACCTTCATCCGCAAATGCGGCTTTGCCGCCATGCACGTCTTCCCCTACTCCCGCCGACCCGGCACCCCTGCCGACAAGATGCCCGGCCAGCTGGGCAACGCTGTCAAGGAGGCCCGCTCCGCTGCGGCCATCGCCGTGGCCGGGGAGATGAACCGAGCCTTCCGGGAGCGCATGATCGGGACGGTGCAGGCGGTGCTGTTCGAGGAGGAGGCAGCAGGCAGCAGGCAGCAGATAAGCCCGACAGCGGCGCAGATCAGCATACCACAGGACCCGGCGGACGACGATCGCCTGCTGACGCATGCGATGAATGGCGCACAGTGTGCGCCGCTACAATGCTGGACCGGCCATGCGCCGAATTCGATCCGGGTCTACGCCCCCGGGGAGGCTCTGCACAACCAGGTCCTGCCCGTGAAGATCACCGGCCTGTACGAGGACGGCTTGCTCGGAGAAACTGTTCTGTAGTGGCGTACAGTGTGCGCCACGGAAGCTGCGCGACGATGATCGCCTGCTGACGCAGGCGATGAATGGCGCACAATGTGCGCCGCTACAACTTTACTGCTTCGTATCGGTATAAACCATACGTGAATGGAGGAACACAATTGAACTGTCCGAAATGTCAAAAGAAGCTGCCGAAGGGCAATCCGAAGATCTGCCCGAATTGCAAAAAGGATCTCAGCAACTACTACAGGCTGCTGGAAAAGCAGGGCAGCACTGAGCTTCAGCAAAACGCCAAGGCTCCGAAAAATCTTCCCCGCATCCTTCTGATTGCAGCCCTGGCCTGCTGCGTGATCGCAGGCGTTGTGATCCTGCTCCTCACCCTGGACGGGAAGAAGGAAGAGAATCCCGTTGCTGTGGACATGGAGGCTGTCAAGGCCGAGATCAACAGCCTGCAGGTCTCCGATTTTGAGACCAGCGAGGCGGAAACGGATTACGTGCTGCTCACGGTCAAGGACTTCGGCCAGATCGTGGTGCGGCTGCGGCCCGACGTGGCGCCCATCTCCGCCCAGAACTTCAAAGAGCTGGTGGCCCGGCACTATTACGACGGCACCACCTTCCACCGGATCATGCCCGGCTTTATGATCCAGGGCGGCGCAGGCGCGGAGGAGCTCACCCCCATCAAGGGCGAATTTTCCTCCAACGGGGTGGAGAACAACCTGCTCCACATCCGGGGCGTGCTCTCCATGGCCCGCACCACCGCGAAGGACTCCGCCACCAGCCAGTTCTTCCTGATGCACGCGGACAACGACACCCTGGACGGCAATTACGCTGCCTTCGGCTACATCGTGGCCGGGCTGGAAACCGTGGACAAGGTCTGTCAGATCGAGCTGGGCTACAACGCCTACAACGGAGAAAAATCCGTTCCCCAGGAGGAGGTTCTCATTGAATCCGCGGTGTTCGCAACACCGAAGAAATAATTGACAGGAGGAGATTCCGCATGGCACTGGACATCAAGGCAAAGATCGAAGAAATCGTCAGCAAGATCAAGAACGACAAAGCTCTGGGCAAGCTCTTTAAGAAGGACCCCGTCAAGGCTGTAAAGGGCATCGTGGGCGAGCTCCCCGAGGATCAGATCAAGGCCATCATCGAGGGCGTCAAGGGCAAGATCAACGTCGGCGGCTTCTTCAGCAAGCTCAAGAATCTGTTCAAGAAAAAGAAGTAAGCTTTCAGCATGATTAAGATTAGGAGGAACTGAAATGGCACTGGATATCAAAGCAAAAATCGAAGAAATCGTGGACAAGGTCAAGGGCGACAAGGACATCGGCGAGAAGTTCCAGAAGGATCCCACCAAGACCGTGGAAGGCCTGATCGGTGTGGACCTGCCTGAGGACCAGATCAACGCCGTGGTGGAAGGCGTCAAGGCCAAGGTGAAGCTGGACAGCGTCACCAGCAAGCTGGGCGGCCTGTTCGGCTGATAGGCCAACACAAAAGCTCCCTCTGTGAGAAATTTCTCACAGAGGGAGCTTTTTACAGGACGGTCACATGGGCTCCGGTTCCGCTGCGGCGGCCTCCGCCATGGCCCCGCGGTACTGGAAAATACAGACGCCGAAGGTGCAAAGGGACACGCACAGGCAGAGCAGGGCCAAGCCGAAGAGCGCACCGTCCGTCCGGAAGACCCGGAGGGTCAGATACAGCAGGCCGGTGGTCATGAGGAAATTCATCACCGCCACATAGCCGGAGGCGCCGGGGTTGGGAATCCCGGTCTGCAGGCTGCTGCGCACCGCGTTCAGGGTTCTGAGAATCCCCGCATAATACAGGATTCCCATCACCATGACGCCCACGAGGATACTGGTCATCAACAGGAAATAGAGGATCCCCACTCCCCGGAGCTCCGCGAATTCAAAGGCATCGTTCACAGCACCTTGAATCAGTCCCCCGATCAAAGCGCCGAACAGGACAAGGGCAAAGAAAATGCAGAACAGGACCAGCCGGATAATGGTCACCACCTTGATCATGGTCAGGCCCGCTCCCGACATCCGGTCGCTTCCCCGCTTGACCGCGGATCCGAAGGTGATCCACAGGCCGGCCGCGATCAGCACCGAGAACAACACGGAAAGCCCGCAATAGACCACCCACATGACTGCCTCCCGTTCGGAGATCCGCTCAGAGAACAGACCGGAAATGTAGCCGCCCCGCCAATATCTCTCGGCACCGGTGAGGATCCCGATGACCTGGACGGCAAAAACCGTAAAGAGCAGCATATAGAGGGTGAAGGCCACGGCGGCGATCAGATAGGCGGGAGAGCTGCCCAGCCTGCGAGCCACCCGACGCCCCTCCCGGGAAACGGGTCTCTGGCCTTGGCCGCCAAAGCGGTTCCGGGGCGGATAGACCGGCGGCATATAGGGCGGAACCGGCGCGCCATAGGCCGGTGCGCCGTAGCTCTGGGGCGGCGTCTGATAGGCGGGGGCCCCATAGCTCACAGCGGGTCTGCCGTAATTTGCCGCCGGCGCTCCGCCATAGCCGGCAGGCGGCGCAGACGTGGGATAGGCGGGGGCGGCGGGGGGTGTTTCCGGAGCCGCGGGGGCAACCGGCACGGCGGCCCCGGGGGTTGCCCCGGGCACAGGCTCCTGCGGGGCAGGGTTCCGAACCGGTGCGTCGGCGGGGGGCGTCAGCTTCGTGCCGCAGTTGGTGCAGAAGGACCCCCTGTTCTCGCGGCCGCAGTTGGGACAAATCATGGCTTCTCCTCCGTTTCTGATATTGTCTTGGATCGTATACATCTGTTCGTTCAAGGCGTCATGCCGAAATGCAGGCTTCAAAAATCGCTTCGTGCAACCGCCTGCATAGCCGCCCGAAGGCGGAAGATACAGACGCCGAAGGCAATGTAGGAAACGGCCTGGCTGACCGTACCCAGCGTGGACAGCCAGGTATCGGTGTCGAAGGAACCCAGCGTGCTTTGAAGCAGGGAGGCGGCAATCAGGAAATTCATCACCGCCACAAAGCCAGAGACCTTTGTATCCGGCACCCCGGTGCGGAAAACGCCGCTCACGAGATTGATCAAGCTGATGATTTTTACCATATATACCACAAACAGCACCAGCACGCCGGACAGCAGAAGGCAGATGAGAACCCAGAGTGCGCTTCCGACCTTATGGCTGCCGCCGTCCATAAGTTCGGACAGGTCCGCGAAGCCGTTGAAGAGGGAAACCATACTGCTTCCGGTCAGATAGAAGAACGCAAAGAGTGACAGAATTCCGAACAGGGCGAGTTCGAGAAACATCGCCACCTTGATCATGGTAAGGCCCGCCGTGGTCATTTTCCCGTCGCTACGATTTCCGGTGGCGGAGAAGGTGATCCACAGGCCCACAGTCGTCAGAATTGTCAGCAGGAGGCCGCCGAAAAAAACAGTCAGGAATTCACCGGGCAGCGGACGATCGTTGAAAAGATGCAAGCTCCCGAGGACGGAACACAGGCAGGATCCCGTGTAGGCGATGACACCGATCAGGAACCAGGGAGAACGGGCAAGCCGGCGGATCACATCATAGCCCCGCACATTGTGCCTGCCGACGATGCGGAGCAGAGAGCTCGGCTGGGCCGGGTCCACCTTCTGATAGATGCTCAGCGTTTGGGAAAGGGTGGAAGCAGTCTCATGGGACGCCGATTCCGGGATCCCCACAGCAGCCGCAGAGCTGCATTCCGGACAGGAACTGCCCTCGAAGGCCCGGCCGCAGTTGGGACAGATCATGGCTTCTCCTCCATTCCAAGGAATTCTATACGATAAGTATACACCGCTGCGTATGGAATGTCAATCTGGAGAACAAAAAAGGGCCTCCCGGAGGGGAGGTCCTTTTTTGATTGAGAATTAGTCCTCGTTGATGCCGATGACAACACCGGAGCCGACGGTACGGCCGCCTTCACGGATGGCGAAGCGGAGGCCGTTCTCGATGGCGATGGGGGTGATCAGCTCAACGTCCATGTCGACGTTGTCGCCGGGCATGCACATCTCAACGCCTTCGGGCAGGGTGATGATGCCGGTCACGTCGGTGGTACGGAAGTAGAACTGGGGTCTGTAGTTGTTGAAGAACGGGGTATGACGGCCGCCTTCTTCCTTGGTCAGGACGTAAACCTGGCCCTTGAACTTGGTGTGGGGATGAATGGAGCCGGGCTTAGCCAGAACCTGGCCGCGCTCGATGGACTTCTTGTCAATGCCGCGGAGCAGAGCGCCGATGTTGTCGCCAGCCTCAGCGAAGTCAAGCAGCTTGTGGAACATCTCGATGTCAGTGACAACGGTGTTCTTCTTCTCGTCGGACAGGCCAACGATCTCGACGGGCTCCATCTTCTTGATGGTACCACGCTCGACACGGCCGGTGGCCACGGTGCCGCGGCCGGAGATGGTGAAGACGTCCTCAACGGGCATCAGGAAGGGCATATCAGCCTTACGGTCGGGAGTGGGGATCCAGGTGTCGACAGCGTCCATGAGCTCCTTGATGCAGGCGTACTCGGGGGCGTT
>CACXJE010000015.1 GCA_902767915.1 Oscillospiraceae bacterium
CAACGTTCTTTGGCCGATTTTTTCAATCGACCGGTATTTGTCCATGGTGTTTGTTCATGTTTTCGTTGTTTAATTTTCAAGGTACAACCGCGCCCTTTTCGCGAGCGCTTCGATATAATAGCACGTTCCTCCCCAATTGTCAAGCACTATTTTTTCTTTTTTTCAACTTTTTTATCCACAGTTTGTGGAAAACAAAAACCTCGCGGATCAGGCGTCCGCGAGGTCTAAGATCAGGCGTTCTGTTTTTTCCCAGCCCAGGCAGGGATCCGTGATGGACCGGCCGTATACGCCGCCTCCCACCGGCTGGCAGCCGTCCTCCAGGTAGCTCTCCATCAAAAAGCCCTTTACCAGCCGGCCCAGCTCCGGGTCGATCCGGCAGCTGTGGAGCACCTCTCGCAGGATCCGGGGCTGCTGGAAGGGATCCTTGCCGGAATTGTCGTGGTTGGCGTCGATCAGCACGGAAGGGTTCTGATGGCCGAACTCCTGATAGAGGTCCAGCAGACGGCGCAGGTCCTCATAGTGATAATTGGCCCGGCTGCGGCCGTCGCCGGCCCGGCTGCCCCGCAGAATTGCGTGGGCGTGGGGATTTCCCTGGGAATGGACGGCCCAGCCTCTGTAAATAAACGTATGGCCGGTCTGGGCCGAGTGGATGGCGTTCATCACCACCCGGAGATCGCCGGACAAGGGGTTCTTCATGCCTACAGGAATGCCGAGACCGCTGGCGGTCAGGCGGTGCTGCTGGTCCTCCACAGACCGGGCACCCACCGAAACATAGGCCAGAAGGTCGTCCAGATACCGGTGGTTTTCGGGATAGAGCATCTCATCGGCGCAGGTGAAGCCGGTTTCCCGCAGGGCCCGCAGATGCAGCTCCCGAACCGCGATGATCCCCTTATAGGGATCCGGGCGGCCGGTGGAATCCGGCTGGTGGACCAGGCCCATATAGCCGTCGCCGGAGGTCCGGGGCTTGTTCGTAAACAGCCGGGGCACCAGGAAGATCCGATCCTTCACCTGCTCCCGCAGGCGGCTGAGCCGTTCCAGGTATTCCATGACGCTGTCCACCCGGTCGGCTGAGCAGGGACCCACGATCAGCAGAAGCCGATCATCCTCCCCTTCAAAAATCCGCCGCAGGGCTTCTGCCCGCTCCCGGACAACAGGCACCAGATCCGGCGTCACCGGATACATGGCCTTGGTCTCCATGGGGATGGTCAGCTTGCGTTCAAATTCCAGATTCATCCTGCGCCTCCGCGTTCTCGGGTTCTACAGAGAGCCCCAGCTCCTTCAATACGTCAAAAAAGTCCGGCCAGCTCTTTTGCACCGCCTCTGCCTCCCGGATGGTTCCGCCGTACATGGTACACAGCACCGCCAGGGCCATGGCGATCCGGTGGTCACCGTTGGAATCCAGCGGCTCGGCGGGCCGGGAAAGTCTGGTATCAGCCACCCAGATCCGGTCTTCATCCACCAGGACCTCAGCCCCGAATTTCCGAAGCTCCCTGGCCATGGCTTCTCCGCGGTTGGACTCCTTCTGCTGCAGCCGGGCGGTATTGGTAAAGACGCCTCCGTGGAGGGCCGCCGCCAGGGTCATCAGGATCGGCGCCAGGTCCGGGTTGTCCGCCAGGGAAAGCTCTGTTTTGCCCTTGGCCAGCCGCCGGAACCAGTCCCGGCAGATCTTGTCGCCCTGGGTACTGGTCTCCACCAGGCCCTTGATTTTGACCCGGCTGCCCAGGGTGTTCAGCGCCTCCAAAAAAGCGGCGTTGGACCAGTCTCCCTCCACCTTGACCCGATGGGGACGGAATTTCTGCTTGCCGGGGATGTGGAAACGGTCCTCCCCGATGGAGACGATCCGGATCCCGTAATCCCGCAGGACGCCGAGGCTCATGGACACGTAGGGCCGGCTTTCCACCGGCGGCAGCAGCCGAAGCTCGCTGGGCTCCGCCAGCAGCGGCAGCGCCAGCAGCAGACCTGTGACAAACTGGCTGCTGACGTTTCCGGGAATCTCATATTCACCCGGGCGAAGCCGTCCTTCCACGGTCAGGTGCTCCGCTTCCGGTTCAAAGCGGAGCTTCTGCCGCTTGCAGAGCGATTCGTAAACCGAAAGAGGTCTGGTAAACAGCCGCTCCGTGCCGGTGAAGGTCACCGGCCGACCGGTGGTGAGCGCCAGAGGGATCAGAAACCGAAGCGTGCTGCCGGAGCTTCGGCAGGGCAGGGTCAAGGGGCCCTCTCCGGTCAGAAAGGCAGCACCGTCCACCTCGGCGGCGTCCTCCTGGCAGGCGACGCTTGCGCCGAGGGCCCGCAGGCAGTCCACGGTGGCCAGAATGTCCTCGGACCAGGCCAGGTTCTCCACCCGACAGGGCCGGCGGGACAGGGCGGCACAGATCAGCTGCCGATGGGCCATGCTTTTGGAAGGCGGCGCAGTCACGGTCCCGGCGGCGAAGCCGGGTTCAATGGTCAGATTCATGGATTCACTTCCTCCCGTATCACATAGGGAAAGCATTCGATGTCCATCAGGCCCAAGACGTTCAACAATTCGACAGTCCGGGCCAGGTCGGCTTTATCATTATAGCCCGGGATCAGCGGGACCCGGACGTGGATCCGTTCCGGGCCGACCAGACGGTACAGCAGGGCCAGGTTATCATACACCGGGCCGAGATCCGATCCGGTATAGGCCCGGTAGATTTCCGGATCCAGGGTTTTGACGTCCGCGATGAAGGCGTCAAAGAGGCGGGCCGCCCGCTCCACCGTTTCCGGGGGAACGTGCAGGCTGGTTTCGGCGGTGAAATGCCAGCTTGGACAGAGCGGACGCAGGGCGTCGTAAAAATCCATGTGCAGCAGGCTCTCGCCGCCGCCGAAGGCGAGGCCTCCGCCGGTGGCCTGAAAATACAGGTCGTCGCACTTCACCTTTTCATACAATTCCGCCGCCGTTACCAAAGTTGGGGCTTGGCAAAGGAGTTTTTTATTGATACAATAGGCGCAGGAAAGCGGACAGCCGCTTCCGGCAACCAAGGTGGTGACGCCTTGCCCGTCGATCTCCATCCGATGCCGGGACAGGGCCAGCAGCGGATACCGGGGCGCGGTCACGGCTGGGTTTCGGCGTCGGGCAGGATGGCCACGTCGCCCTCCAGCTCGTACTCCGACTCGGTTTCCGGCTGAATCTCGGTGTTGCCCTCCGGAAGCGGAGCTCCGGCAAGCTCAAAGTGCGTCGTCTCCGGCGGCATCGTGTCGATTTCTCCGGCGATTGTCTCCACGGCCTCCCCCTCCAGGGGCAGGCAGGTTTCCGTGGGATCCGTCTGTACTGTCACCCGGGTCGCTTCTGTTCCCTGGGCTCCCGCTTGGGTGGAAACAGGACTTCCCTGCTTGACGCAGCCGGTCAGCGCCATGGACAGGCTCGCCGCCACGGCAGCTATTGCCACGGTCTTGCCCAGCTTGCGGCGCTTTTCCAGCTCCTGCTCCAGATAGCGAAGCTCCGCCTCGCACTTGGGGCAGGTCCCCTTGCATTCTCCCTGATAGGTGCATTCCCGGGTCACATAGGGAATGTCGTTTTCGTCGGCGATCCTTTGCCGGATCTCCTTAAGAATTTTACATTTATTCTTTCCCTTCAAGGCAAACGCCTCCTTTCCGGTTCTGTGATTTAGACGAGCAAAACCGAAATAAGTTTCTATGGGTGATACTATGATAACAGAAAAACTGTATGAAAACAATCCGTATTTGAAAGAATTTTCCGCCCGGGTCCTCTCCTGTGAGGCCGGAAAGGGCGGCTGGCTGGTCACCCTGGACCGGACGGCCTTCTATCCCGAGGGCGGCGGACAGCCCTGCGATCTCGGGGTTCTCGGCGGCGCGAAGGTGCTGGACGTGCACGAACGGGAGGGTGTGATCCTGCACACTGTGGACGCGCCCCTGTCCGGCACCGTTGCGGGCGCCATCGACTGGGACCGGCGCTTCGATCTGATGCAGCAGCATTCCGGCGAGCATCTGGTCTCCGGCACCGTCCACCGACTCTATGGCTGCGAGAACGTGGGCTTCCACATGGGCGCGGATCTGATCACCATCGACTTTGACATGATCCTGACCATGGAGGAGCTGGCAAAGGCCGAGGCGCTGGTGAATGAGGCCATCTGGGCAGACCGGGAGACCCGGATTCGGTATTATGACAGCGAGGCAGACTGTCCGGAGGACTACCGGAGCAAAAAAGCCATTTCCGGCCGGCTGCGGCTGGTGGAGTTTCCAGGAGTGGACGTCTGCGCCTGCTGCGGGACCCATGTGGCCCGGACCGGAGAGATCGGGATCGTTAAGCTCCTGTCTGTGGTGAAATTCCACCAGGGGGTCCGGGTGGAGCTGGTCTGTGGGAAACGGGCTTACGGTTATCTTGCAGGAGTCACGGCGCAGAACCGGACGGTCTCCGGCCTGCTTTCGGCCAAGCCCCTGGAAACGGCCAAGGCCGTGGAACGGGTTCTGGGTGAGCTGAGCCAGGTCAAGCAGGAAAAGGCCTTCTGGGAGAATCGCTGCTTTGCGGCGACTGCCGATTCCCTGCGGGGGACCGGAAACGTGACCTTATTCGAGGAGGGGCTGAGCCCGGACTCCCTGCGGCGGCTTTGCGCCGCGGTGATGGAGACCTGCGGCGGCCGATGCGGGGCCTTCTCCGGCAGCGATGCGGAAGGCTATGCCTACGCCATCGGCCAGGAGGGCGGCGACCTGCGGAGCTTTGTGAAGGAGCTGAACGCAGCGCTCAACGGCCGGGGCGGCGGAAAGCCCAATTTTGCCCAGGGCCGGGTCAGCGCTGCCCGCAGCGAGATCGAAGCCTTCCTGACGGGGCGTTGAGCGGCAAATTTGGGTTTTGTAGCGCGGGCAATTTGCCCGCACAGTAAGCACCAAGTCTGATGAACGGCGAGCAGATTGCCCGCGCTACAATTATTCAAATCCGAATCCACTGTCGAAAGGGAAAAGAATATTTCGGAAAACGATTGCAAGAACCCTTTTCGATATGATATAATGTATAGACGCAATCATTGACAGGAGTCCTGTATGGAAGAAAAGCTTGCACTGATCGAAAATAAATACGAGGAGCTCTGCGCCCGCTCCGAGCAGCCGGATTTCTACGCGGATCCGAAGCTGGCAGCAAAGTACCTGAAGGAGCAGCGGGAGCTGGAGCCCGTGGTTACGGCCTTCCGGGCCTGGAAAAAGGCAAAGGCCGACATGGCAGAGGCTCTGGAGCTCATGGGCGAGGAGCCGGAGATGAAGGACTTCCTGCAGGCGGAGTACCAGGCTGCCAAGCAGGACATGGAGGCGCTGGAGGACCGGCTCCGCATCCTGCTGCTGCCCAAGGACCCCAACGACGACAAGAACGTCATCGTGGAAATCCGCGGCGGCGTGGGCGGCGAGGAAAGCGCCCTCTTTGCCCACAGTCTGTTTCGGATGTACTCCATGTACGCCGCCTCCAAGGGCTGGCAGCTGGAGCTTTTGAACTACAACGAAACCGAGCTGGGGGGCGTCAAGGAGGCGGACTTTCTGATTTCCGGTGAGGGCGCTTTCTCCCGGATGAAGTTTGAGTCCGGCGTCCACCGGGTCCAGCGGGTGCCGGAGACCGAATCCGGCGGCCGGATCCACACCTCCACCGCCACGGTGGCGGTGCTGCCGGAAATGGAGGCAGCTGAGGTGGACATCCGCCCCGAGGACATTGAGATGCAGGTCTACCGCTCCTCCGGCGCCGGCGGCCAGCACATCAACAAGACCTCCTCTGCGGTCCGGCTGATCCACAAGCCCACGGGCATTGTGGTGGCCTGCCAGGAGGAGCGTTCCCAGTTCCAGAACCGGGAAAAGGCCATGAATATGCTGGCCTCCAAGCTCTATGAGATCGAGCAGGAGAAGCGGGACGCCCAGGTTTCCGGTACCCGGAAAAGCCAGGTAGGCATGGGCATGCGGAACGAAAAGATCCGCACCTACAACTTTCCCCAGGACCGGGTCACCGATCACCGGATCGGGTTGACCCAGCACAACATTGAGAGCTTTATGGACGGGGATCTGGACAGCATGATCGACGCCCTGACCAACGCGGCCCAGGCGGAGCGCCTCCGCGCCGGAGGCACGGAGGAATGAAGTATGCTGCGCATATGAAGTATACTTGCCGCTGACGCGGCTTCGTATATGAAGGCCGCTTCGCGGATGAAGTATGGCCTGCAGCCATATTGCGGTTTTTTCTTCTTTCATCGTTTTATTCGAAGAATTAAACGATACCTCCATATGCGCATTGCGCATACTTCATATCGGTGTAAGCCGATACTTCATCTGCGCAGCAGACTTCATATCGCCGCAAGGCGATACTTCATCCGATTGGAGGCCTTATGACAACGCAACTGCTTACAACAACCGAACACGACCTGAACGCCGCTGCCGCCATCATACGTTCCGGCGGTCTGGTGGCCATTCCCACAGAGACGGTCTATGGTCTCGGCGCCGACGGGTTGAATCCGGAGGCGGTGAAGAAGATCTTCCTGGCCAAGGGCCGGCCCCAGGACAATCCGCTGATTCTGCACATCCACGATGCGGTCCAGCTGCGGGACTTCTGCCGGGACATCCCCGACAGCGCCTGGCTGCTGGCAAAAACCTACTGGCCCGGGCCCCTGACCATGGTGCTTCCCGTGCGGGACGTGGTTCCGAAAACCACCACCGCCGGACTGGACACCGTAGCGGTTCGCTGCCCGGACAACGCCGCCACCCGGGAGATCATTAGGCTGGCAGGCGTCCCGATCGCGGCACCCTCCGCCAACACCTCCGGCAAGCCCTCCACCACCACAGCCCAGCACGTTCTGCACGACATGGACGGAAAAATCGACGCCATTGTGGACGGAGGTCCCTGTCGGGTGGGAGTGGAATCCACCATTGTGGATCTGACCGGCCCTGTGCCGCGGCTGCTGCGGCCCGGCGGGATCACCCCCGAGGAGCTGGAGGCCCTGCTGGGCGGTCTCATCATCGACAAGGCCGTCACCGGGGAAATCTCCAACGACACGGTGGTTCGCGCCCCAGGCATGAAATACAAGCACTATGCGCCGGCGGCGGAGGTACTGATCATTGACGGCAGCCGGGAGGCCGCCGCCAGGTACATCCGGCAGCGGTTTCAGCCCGGGGACGCGGTGCTCTGCTTCTCCGAGGAGCTGGACCTTTACGCCGGCTGCAGCCCCACCGCCTACGGGGCAGAGGCGGAGCCCTCCACTCTCTCCGCCGGTCTGTTTGCCGCCCTGCGGAAGCTGGACGACGGCTCGGTGAAACGGATCTTTGCCCGCTGCCCCACCGGCGGCGGCATCAACGTGGCCACCCGGAACCGGCTGCGGAAAAGCGCCGGGTTCCATATCATAGACGCAGGAGCTTCCGAAGCGCCTGCAGGGACAAGCATCGCTTGTCCGAATCATTCCGAAATCTGATACAGCGGACAAGCAGTGCTTGTCCCTGCAAAAAAGGGCGGAGTTACATGTACACCATCGGCATCACCGGACCCTCCGGGGCCGGAAAAACCACAGCCCTGCGGGTGCTGGAGGAGATGGGTGGCCGGGTATTCGACTGCGACGCCATCTACCACGAAATGCTGGCTTCTGACGGCGAGCTGCTGGGCCGGATCGAGGCCGCCTTTCCCGGTTCCGTAAAAAACTACACGCTGGACCGGAAGGCTCTTGGGGCCCGGGTCTTTGCGGATCCGGAAGGGTTGCAGCGGTTGACCGACATCACCCAGCCCCTGGTGGCAAAGCGGGTACTGGAGGAGATCGAAAAAACGGACGCCACCTCATCTGGCGCTTCGCGCCACCTTCCCCGCAAGGGGAAGACTAATGCCTCGGGCGGGCGGCCAATGGCCGCCCCTACGGTGGAATCTCCGTCACCGTCCCCTGTTGCCCGTTGCCTGTTGCCTGTTGCCTCATTTGCGGTGATCGACGCCATTGGGCTGTTTGAAAGCGGACTGGGCGCCCGCTGCGACCTGACTGTGGCCGTCGTCGCTGACCCGGAGGTACGGGTCCGGCGGCTCATAGACCGAGACGGGATCACGGAAGAATACGCCAGATCCCGAATTGCCGCCCAGAAGCCTGCGGAATGGTTTGCCGGGCAGGCGGACATGACCCTGGAAAATAACGGAAGCGAGGAAGCTTTTGCACAAAAATGTCATTCCGTTTTTATGCAAAGACTCCCTGCGAAACCGACGAAAACAGAACTGTAATCATTGCGCACACTGTGCGCTGCTGGAAAAACAAGCATATTATATATAATCAAGGAGGCTTATCATGAGTGAAAGAACCGACGAACTGAGAAAGGCCCTGCTGCGGGCGCCCAAGAACGGCTATGACCGGATCGACGCTGAAGAGCGTGCCGAGCTGGAGCGCTACTGCAAGGACTACATGAAGTTCATGGACGCAGCCAAAACCGAGCGCGAGGCTGTGACCTACACCGTGGAGAAGGCCGAGGAGGCCGGTTTTGTGCCCTTCGAGCCCGGTATGGAGCTGAAGCCCGGTATGAAGATCTACCGCAACAACCGGGGCAAGAGCGCTATCTTTGCCGTCATCGGCCGGGAGCATATCGACAACGGCGCCCAGATCGTGGCTTCCCATATCGACTCCCCCCGCATGGACATCAAGCCCAATCCCCTCTATGAAGAAGCCGGCATGGCCTATCTGAAGACCCACTATTACGGCGGCATCAAGAAGTATCAGTGGACCACCATTCCCCTGTCCATCCACGGCGTTGTGGCCAAGAAGGACGGCTCTGTGATCACGGTCCGCATCGGCGACGATCCCGCAGATCCCTGCTTCATGGTTACCGATCTGCTGATCCACCTGTCTGCCGACCAGATGAAAAAGACTCTGGCCGAGGGCGTCACCGGCGAAGCTCTGAACATTCTCATCGGCTCCGAGCCCATTGCCGACGACGAAGGCGCCGATCGGGTCAAGCTGGGCGTCATGCAGCTGCTCAACGAAAAGTACGGCATCATCGAGGAGGACTTCCTCTCCGCCGAGCTCACCATGGTCCCCGCCAACAACGCCCGGGAGATCGGTCTGGACCGGTCCCTGATCGCTGCCTACGGCCACGACGATCGGGTTTGCGCCTACGCCTCCTTCGAGCCCCTGCTGACCATGGAGACCCCCGAGCACACCGCAGTCTGCGTGCTGGCCGACAAGGAAGAGATCGGTTCTGTGGGCGTTTCCGGCATGCAGAGCCGCTTCTTCGAGACCTTCATGGAGGACATCTGCGAGTCCCAGCAGGGCCAGCTGCGCCGCTGCCTGGAGCGTTCCTTCTGCCTGAGCTGCGACGTTTCCAACGCCTTCGACCCCATCTACGCCGAGACCTGCGACAAGCGCAACAACTCCCAGGTCAATTACGGCATCGCCCTGTGCAAGTACACCGGCTCCCGGGGCAAGGGCGGCTGCTCTGACGCCTCCGGCGAGGTCATGGGCCGCATCCGCCGTCTGTTCGACAACAACGGCGTGGTATGGCAGACCGCTGAGCTGGGCAAGGTGGACCAGGGCGGCGGCGGCACCGTTGCCGCTTACATGGCCAACCGCAACATCGACACCCTGGACGCCGGCGTGCCGGTTCTGTCCATGCACGCGCCGATGGAAATCGTCTCCAAGCTGGACTGCTACATGACCATGAAGGGCATGAAGGCGGTTTACAATGACTGAGCGTCGGAGCAGCGACGCTTCCTCCGACAGTCGGAGGCTGCTGCTCTGGATGCGGATCCAGACCTGCTTTCTCGGTCTGATCCTGATTCTGCTGGTGGTGGGAATCGTTCTGCTGGCCGGCTCCGTCGGCAAGCTGGATAAGGGTCTCAACACGGTACAGCAGGAGCTGGACGTCATGGACATGGATAACGTCAACGAGGCCGTAGCAGCCCTCACGGATGCAGCAAACCAGCTGGCGTCCGTGGACGTGGACACATTGAATCGGACCGCCGGTTCCCTTCGGGAAGCAGCCGCGAAACTCAGCGCGGTGGACGTGGAGGCCCTGAATCAGACTGCCGGATCCCTGCGGGATGCGGCGGACAGTCTCAAGGATGTGGACATCACGGCCCTGAACGGGGCGATCGCCTCCCTGAAGGAAGCGGCCGACACCCTGAAGAGTCTGGACATCGAGGCCTTCAACGGTGTGATCGGCGCGCTGAACGACACGGTGCAGACCCTGGAAAACACGGTCTCTGCCCTCCAGAGCGTCACCGGCGGCATCGGCAGCATCTTCCACTGAACATAACACAAGAAACAGCCCCGGCTTCCGAGGAAGCCGGGGCTTGATTTATGTTTGGGTCAATGTAAGATTGTCGTCAATTGAAAGCCTTCAACTGATTAGAACGCACCCTGCTCGAACATGGCGGTGGCAACCTTCTTGAAGCCAGCGATGTTGGCACCGGCAACCAGGTCGTAGCCCAGGCCGTACTCTTCGGCAGCCTCGGCGGAGACGCGGTGGATGTTCTCCATCATGCGGTGCAGCTGCTCGTCGACTTCCTCAGCACTCCAGACCAGACGCTCGGAGTTCTGAGCCATTTCCAGAGCGGAAACGCCCACGCCGCCGGCGTTGACAGCCTTGGAAGGAGCAACGATCATGTGCTTCTGCTTGCGCAGGTAGTCCAGAGCATCGTTGGTGGTGGGCATGTTGGCGACTTCGATGTAGTACTTGACACCGGACTCGGCGATCTTAACAGCGGACTCCATCTTGACGTCGTTCTGCATGGCAGCGGGCATGTAGATGTCCACGTCCTTGACGCCCCAGCACTTCTCACCGGGAACGAACTCGCAGCCGTACTTGTCAGCATAGGGCTTGCAGTGCATGGGATCCTTGGCACGCATCTCGAGGATGAAGTTCAGCTTCTCTTCGGTGACAACACCGTCGGGATCATGGATGTAGCCGTCGGGGCCGGCGAAGTAGGTGACAGCAGCGCCCAGCTGAGCAGCCTTCTTCATAATGCCCCAGCCCACGTTGCCGTAGCCGGAGATGGCGATCTTCTTGCCCTCGATGGTGTCGTTCTCATGCTTCAGGACTTCCTGCAGATAGTAGACAGCGCCGTAGCCGGTGGCCTCGGGACGGATCAGGGAGCCGCCGTAGCTCAGGCCCTTGCCGGTGAGAACGCCGTTCTCCCACACGCCCTTCAGGCGGCGGTACTGGCCGAACAGGTAGCCGATCTCACGGCCGCCCACGCCCATGTCGCCGGCGGGAACGTCGATGTCGGGCCCGATGTAACGGTACAGAGCAGTCATGAAGCTCTGGCAGAAACGCATGACTTCAGCGTCAGACTTGCCGTAGGGGTCGAAGTCGGAGCCGCCCTTGCCGCCGCCGATGGGCAGACCGGTCAGAGCGTTCTTGAAGATCTGCTCAAAGCCGAGGAACTTGATGATGCCGGGGTAAACGTTCTTCTGGAAGCGCAGGCCGCCCTTGTAGGGGCCGATGGCGCCGTTGAACTGGCAGCGGTAGCCGGTGTTGGTGTGATAGTTGCCGGCATCGTCCATCCACACGACACGGAAGGTGAACATACGCTCGGGCTCCACGATGCGGCCCAGCAGGTCGACCTTCTCGTACTCGGGGTGCTTGTCGATCACAGGGGACAGGGAGGAAAGGACTTCCTCGATGGTCTGGCAGAACTCGGGCTCAGAAGCGTGCTTTGCCTTGACGTTTTCGATGACTCTCTGGACATAAGCGTTCATAGTTTTTTTGACCTCCATAGATTTTATATGCTTTTGCTTTCGCAAAGGGGTAACAGATTAGAAGTTTTCGATGATGGACACGATTTCCGCGCCGATCCGCTTCTGGGCCTCGCCGGTGGCAGCGCCGATGTGCGGGGTGCAGGAGACATTGGGATGGTTGTACAGAGCCGCGTTCTGAGAGGGCTCCTCCGCCCAGACGTCCAGGCCGGCGGCGCGGACCTTGCCGGACTCAAGCGCAGCCAGCAGGGCGGCTTCGTCGACGTTGGTGCCGCGGGATGTGTTGATGATGGTGACGCCGTCCTTCATCTTGGCGATGTTCTCCGCGTTGATCAGCGCGCCGCCGTCAACGGCGGGAGCATGGACGGAGATGAAGTCGGACTGGGCCAGCAGCTCATCCATTTCCACGTAGGGGATGCCCAGCTGCTCTTCGATGCCGGGGATGTGGAAAATATCGAAGGCAATGACCTTCATGCCGATGGCCTTGGCCATGACGCCCAGGTGCTGGCCGATGCGGCCGAAGCCCACGATGCCCAGGGTCTTGCCCTGCAGCTCATAGCCCTTGCCGTAGGCCTTCTTTTCCCACTTGCCTTCCCGCATGGTGTGACCGGCCACGGAAATGAACCGGGCGCAGGCGAACATATGGCCCAGAGCCAGCTCAGCCACAGACTGAGAGGAGGCTCTCGGGGTGTTCTTCACGGTGATGCCGTTGGCTTCCGCATACTTGACGTCGATGTTGTCCACGCCCACGCCGCCGCGGATGATGAGCTTCAGCTTGCCGCCCTTGGCTTCGTCGATGTGGTTGGCACGGACCTTGGTCTTGGAGCGGACGACGACAGCGTCGAACTCCCGCAGGGCAGCGCCCAGCTGATCGGGCTCATAGAACTGCTCAACGACCTCATGGCCCTGCTCACGCAGCTTGGCCATTGCGGACTTGTCCATTCCGTCAGTAACAAGAATTCTCATGTAATAATCCTCCTAATTGTCAATTGTCAACTGTCAATTGTCAATTGTTATTTGTGTTCAGCCTCGAACTTCTTCAGGCAATCCACCAGGGCCTCGACGCCTTCCTTGGGCATGGCGTTGTAGATGGAGGCCCGCAGACCGCCAACAGACTTGTGGCCCTTCAGGTTCTCAAAGCCGGCAGCCTTGGTGTAGGCAATGACCTCAGCGTCCAGATCCTTGTCACCGGTGACGAAGGGGATGTTCATCAGGGAGCGGTCCTCCTTGCGGACGGTGCCCACAAACATCTTGGACTGATCCAGGAAGTCATAGAAGACCTTGGCCTTGTCGATGTTGATCTTTTCCATGGCCTCCAGGCCGCCGATGGACTTCAGGTACTTGAAGACCTTGCCGCAGACGTAAATGGCCCAGCAGTTGGGGGTGTTGTACATGGAGCCGTTGTCAGCGTGGGTCTTGTACATCATGTAGATGGGGGTCTTGGGATCCAGGTCTTCGCGGATCAGGTCCTCACGGATGATCACGATGGCCAGGCCGGCAGGCCCGATGTTCTTCTGCACGCCGCCGTAGATCATGCCGTAGTCGGACACGTTGCAGGGCTTGGACAGGAACATGGAGCTCTGGTCGGAAACCAGGATGTGGCCCTTGGTGTTGGGCAGCTTGGGCCAGGTGACACCATGGATGGTCTCGTTCTCGCAGATATAAACGTAGTCGGTATCCTCGGGGATGTCCAGGTCGGAGCAGTCGGGGATGTAGGAGTAGTTCTTATCCTTGGAGGAGGCGGCCACGATCACTTCGCCGTATTTCTTGGCTTCCGCAATGGCCTTCTTGGACCAGGCGCCGGTTTCGATGTAGACGGCCTTGCCGTTCTTCATCAGGTTCATGGGAATCATGGCGAACTGAAGGGTAGCGCCGCCCTGGATGAACAGGACTTTGTAATTGTCGGGAATCTGCATCAGCTCGCGCAGATCTGCCTCGGCTTCATCAATGATCTGCTGGAAGACCTTGGAGCGGTGAGACATTTCCATGACGCACATGCCGCTGCCGCGGTAGTTCATCATCTCATCACGAATCTCTTCCAGAACAGGCTCCGGCATAGTTGCGGGACCGGCGGAGAAGTTGTAAGTACGTCCGTATTTCATTTCGTACCTCCTGCGTATTATGGTAGTATTTGGTAATTTTTCACAAGGCCATAGTGGCCATCGTGACGCATTCTCAGTATACATGACAAACTCGAAATAATCAACCGCTTTTTTCAATTATTTAAAAATAATTTTCAATTTTCTCCCCTGCCCAGGCAGAAAAACAGGACGCCAGCCTCTGCTGACGTCCTGCTGCCGCGAAAAAAACTCTCCGCAGCGCTTTCTCCTGCGGGAACAGAATTACTTCATGTTCTGCTCGTAGGACTCGATCATCTTCTTGACCATCTGGCCGCCGACGGAGCCGGCTTCGCGGGAGGTCAGATCGCCGTTGTAGCCCTGCTTCAGGTTGACGCCCACTTCGGACGCGGCCTGCTGCTTGAACTGCTCCATGGCCTGCTTGGATTCGGGAACGTTGATGCTGTTATTACGGTTGCTCATGTTTTACATCTCCTTCAAGTTGTATTGGGTCTTGCCGCTGATAGTTTGACCCGTAATTCCGGAGATATACACATACAAACCGGGAATTCCTGACAGTTTCCGTGTTTCAGCTTCATAAAATAATGAAAAAAACTGATCGCGCACAAAACAGCAAGGACCCGGACTGGGGAGCTTATCCCCAGCCCGGGTCCGGTTCTTATGAATTCAATTTGTTAAGACCTTCCAGAGAATCAGAATTCCAGGTTCTTTTCGGTCTCCTTGCTGAACACGTGGGCAACCTTGCCCGCGAAGGTGAAGTGAACGGTATCGCCCATGCTGTAGTTGCCGGTCATGTCCACGGTGGGAACAATGATGATCACGTCACGGCCTTCGGCGGTGATGTGCAGATGGACGGAGGAGCCCATCATCTCAGCCACGTCCACGCGGCCGGCAACACCGGTCTCCGCCACGTCGGTATGCTCCGGACGAACACCCAGCGTCACATCCTGGCTCTCCACATTGTTGGCATAGAGCCTGGCTTCCTTCTCCATGGAGAACTCCACCCGATGGCAGCCCAGCTCCACAAAATACTTGCTGCCCTCGCGGATCAGCTTGGCGTCGAAGAAGTTCATGACGGGCATGCCGATGAAGCTGGCCACGTCATAGGCCAGTCTGGTCTCATCCCAGCGGCCTACCTTGTGCTGGCTCTCCAGATGGGGGTTGTGGAAACGTAAACCCGACGGAATGGACGGTTTTTGTTCGAGATCCGATCCAGGAGCATTTCAGCAGCCATCCGTCCGATCTCTGCGCTGGGAATCAGGGCGGTCGTCAGGCCGGGCGTCACAACCGCAGATTCCGGTGACCCGTCAAAGCCGGCAACCATCACGTCCTCGGGCACGGAATAGCCCATGTATTTCAATGCTGTCATCAGGTGAAGGGCCAGGTAATCGTTGGCGCACAGGAAAGCCTCCGGCAGATAGGGCATTGCCCGTAGCCGCTGCATCAGCCATGCCGGATCATTGTAGGGCTCATCGTCGGGAGCAAGAATATTGACCTCCGGGTCCTGGGCATAGGACATCCGCCGCAGGGCCAGCTGAAAACCCAGGTAGCGCTCATAGAAGCTGTTGCAGTGCCGGACGTCACCGACAAAGCCAAAGGTTCTGGCGCCTGCATCCGCAAAGCGTCGGGTCAAGGCTATAGAGCTGGCCATATTTTCCATGGAGATGAAATCACAGCGGGCAACGTCCGCATAGGCGCCGGAAAAAGCGTCCACCGTGATCAGCGGAAGGCCCAGTCTGCAGAGCATCTCCAAATAGTCCCGATCAAACAGCTCGATACACAGGATGCCGTCGGTCTGCTCCAGATGCAGATGCGGGGGAAGCTGCTTTTGCGCCAGCTCCTCCTGGGATATCTCATATATTTTCAGCGTATTGCCGGTGCGGCTGATAATGTCTGTAAAGGCTGTGACAAAATAGGATCCGAACGTATGGCTCAGAGGTGTGCTGCTGGTCAGAAGCGCAATGGTGTGAAGCGAGTGGGACTCCTCTTGCTTTTCACGCTGCGGAAACTGACTGTAGCCCAATTCCCGGGCTTTCTCCATCACAGTCCGGCGCGTTGGTTCCGGCACAGAGCCCCGACCGTTAAAGATTTTGGAAACGGTATTTCTGGAAAGACCGCAGGCATCGGCAATGTCCTGCATTGTAACTCTTTTGACTGCCATAGAATTCCTCTTTCTGAACAGTGATATAAAGATTATATCATGTGGATGGTAAAAAATCAATATGTGCAAAATGTAAACTTTTTTGAAGCGCATGTTGGAAAAACGCACAAGCAAAGCGCAAACAAATTAGTCGAAGCTCCAAAAAATCAAAAAAAATACAGGGAATATTGACATTCAGTAAACAATGTCTTATAATTTGTTTACATTACGGTTTACGTTATTAATTAATGTAAACCAGTGGTGAAAAGAGCAGAATCTCTTACAGAAAAGGAGGAATCAAACTCGCATGTCAGAAGTCATTCTGAAGGATCTGAAGAAGGTCTATGACAACAAAGTGACCGCGGTGCACGACGTCAACCTGACCATTCAGGACAAGGAATTCATCGTGCTGGTCGGTCCCTCCGGCTGCGGCAAATCCACCACCCTTCGCATGGTGGCCGGGCTGGAGGAAATCTCGGACGGCGAACTCTACATTGACGGCAGATTGGTCAATGAGGTCGCCCCCAAGGACCGTGACATTGCCATGGTCTTCCAGAACTACGCCCTGTACCCCCACATGACCGTGTATGACAACATGGCCTTCGCTCTGAAGCTCCGCAAGGTCAAGAAGGCGGACATCGACAAGAAGGTTCGTGAAGTCGCCGAAATCCTCGACATCACCCAGTACCTGAAGCGGAAGCCGAAGGCGCTCTCCGGCGGTCAGCGTCAGCGTGTGGCCATCGGCCGCGCCATGGTTCGCGACCCCAAGGTCTTCCTGATGGACGAGCCCCTGTCCAACCTGGACGCCAAGCTCCGCAACCAGATGCGCGCAGAGATCATCAAGCTCCGTTCCCGCATCAACACCACCTTTATGTACGTCACCCATGACCAGACCGAGGCCATGACCCTGGGCGACCGGATCGTCATTATGAAGGACGGCTTCGTCAACCAGATCGGCACGCCCCAGGAGGTCTTCAACCGCCCGGTCAACCTGTTCGTCGCCGGCTTCATCGGCATGCCCGTCATGAACTTCTTTGACGGCTGCAAGCTGCTGCTGGAGAACGGCAAATACTTTGCCGAGATCCGCGGCGTGAAGTTCGAGCTGGACGAGTTCCAGCAGAAGGCCCTCAAGCAGAACGGCGTCAAGCCCTGCGACATCGTCGCCGGCATCCGTCCCCAGCACGTCACAGTCGGCTCCGGCGACCTGACCGCCACCATCGAGGTCAGTGAGATGATGGGCTCCGAGTACAACATCCACGCCCGCTCCGGCGAGGATGAGGTCGTCATGCTGATCCCCACCGTGGACCTGACCACCGACGTCTCCATCGGCAGAAACATTCGCTTCACCACCAAACCCGGCCTGATCCAGCTCTTCGACAAGGCCACCGGCAACAACCTGATTTGGTATGACGCTGACTCCGCGGCAAACAACGCCCCGGTTTGCAAGCGTTATGACTGAACCGAGTTTTTTCAAAAAGGAGGCAATCTATGGACGCAGCTACCGGTACGCTGAAAGCGCCTGTCCTGAAAAAACCCGGTAATTCCGCGAGCCGCAGACTACGAAACTTCAAGGAAAACGCTCCGTTCCTGTTGATGATTCTCCCTGCGGTCGTGGTCGTGTTCCTGTTTTGCTATCTGCCCATCTACGGCGTGCTGATCGCATTCCAGGACTTCATGCCGGGTGACGAAATCCTGTCGGAGAATACCATCTGGGTAGGCTTTGACAATTTCACCCGTTTCTTCAACGACCCCCAGTTCTGGCCCCTGATGAAGAACACCTTCCTGATCTGTATCTTCGGCTTCATCATCGGCTTCCCCCTGCCCATCCTCATCGCTCTGACGCTGAACGCCCTCAAGAGCAAGAAGGTCGGCAAGAGTCTGCAGACCATCTTCACCGCACCGCACTTTATCTCACTGGTCGTTCTGGTCGGTATGCTGCAGCTGTTCTTCGGCAGCGACGGCCTGCTCGCCAGCATAGCGGCTCACTTCGGAGGATCGTATAAATCCCTGTTCCTGAAGGATTCAGCCTTCCGACCGTTGTACATCCTGTCCTCCAACTGGCAGGACTTCGGCTGGAGCGCGATCATTTACATCGCCGCCCTGTCCAACGTGGACCCGCAGCAGCATGAGGCCGCCATTCTCGACGGCGCCTCCCGCTTCCAGCGCGTGATCCACGTGGACCTGCCCGCCATCATGCCCATGATCAGCGTCATGCTCATCATGTCCATCGGCGGTCTGATGGGCGTCGGTTACGAAAAGGCCCTGCTGATGCAGACCGACGGCAACCTGCACACCAGTGAGCTCGTCTCCACCTACGTGTATAAGCAAGGTCTTACCGGCATCCCCGATCAGGCCTACGCCGCAGCCATCGGCCTGTTCAACTCGGTGATTAACGTGGTGCTGTTGATTATCGCCAACACCACGTCCAAGAAGTTCTCCGAGAACTCATTGTGGTAGGGAGGGCTGTATCGTGGAAAAAGCATTGAAACCCAAGAAAAAGCGGAATGCCCTGCGGGACACCGTGGGCGACAAGATCTTCTATACGATCAACGCCATTTTCCTTGGCCTGGTCGCCCTGATCGTTCTCTACCCCCTGTACTTTATCGTCATCGCATCCATCTCCAACACCGACGCGGTGCTGGGCGGCAAGGTCATCCTCTACCCGGTGGACATCAACTTTGACGGCTACGCCAGAATCCTGGAGCACACCGAGATCTGGAGAGGCTACCTCAACACCCTGATCTACACCGGTCTGACCGTGGTCCTGGCCCTGCTGGTCACCATCCCCGCCGGCTGGGCCCTGAGCCGCAAGACCCTTCCCGGGAAGAAGCTCTTCATGATCTTCTTCATCATCCCGATGTTCTTCGGCGGCGGCCTGATCCCGTTCTACAACGTCATGAACAGCCTGGGCCTGATCAACTCCATGTGGGCCATCATCCTGCCCTCGATCCTGTCGGTGTGGAACCTCTTCATGTGCAAGACCTTCTTCGAATCCAGCATCCCCGGCGGCCTGATCGAGGCGGCCAAGATCGACGGCGCCGGACAGTGGCGCACCTTCGGATCCGTGGTCATTCCCCTGTCCAAGGCAGTCATCGCCGTGATGGCCCTGTACTACGCCGTGGGTCAGTGGAACAGCTACTTCAGCGCCATGATCTTCCTGCAGGACGAGGAGAAGTACCCCCTGCAGCTGGTCCTGAAGGAGATCCTGATCGCCTCTGAAAGCACCGTGGGCGGCAGCGGCGAAACCATGCTCGAGCAGTTCCGTCTTGCCAACCAGCTTAAGTACGTCTCCGTCATCGCGTCCAGTCTGCCCGTCCTCTGCCTGTACCCCTTCGTTCAGAAGTACTTTGCACAGGGCGTCATGATCGGCTCGCTGAAGGAGTAAATAAGAAAATCATCTACGGAGGATTCACAAATGAAAAAATGGGTATCCCTGCTGCTGGTCGTCGTCATGCTTCTGAGCATGGTCGCCTGCGGCAAAAAGACCAAGAAGGCCGCCAGCGTCGGCCTGGACAAGCTGAAGTCCGAGTACGGCTTCCAGTGGACCGATCCTACCAAGCCCATCCTGAACGAAAAGGGCGCGCAGGAGCTCTCCTTTAATATGTACTCTTCCAAGAACGCATCCGCCAAGGACTACAACGACATGAAGATCATGCAGGATCTGGCTGCCAGCACCAACGTGACGGTGAACTGGGAAAATGTTTCCGAGTCCATCTACAGCACCCAGAAGAACCTGATCTTCGGCAACAAGGACAACCGTCCCGACGGCATCTATCACGCCGGCATGGGCGCAGGCGAGATCATCAAGTACGCCAAGCGGAACGTGCTGGTGCCCATCAGCGACTATCTGGAGTACATGCCCAACTTCTCCAAGATTCTGGAAGAGCGGCCCGACATCAAGGCCCAGCTCATCAACGTGGAGGACGGCAAGATCTACTCCCTGCCCCGCATCGAGGAAATGGGACTGCTGCAGAACCCCAACATTCTGTTCCTGAACAAGAACTGGGCCAAGGAAGCCATTGACGCCGGCGCTGTGACCGGTCTGTCCGCGGACGACCTGAAGGACGGCGTGACCATCAAGGCTGACCAGATGGAAGCCATGCTGACCTACTTCAAGGACAACGACATGAACGGCGACGGCAAGACCACCGACGAGCGCCCCCTGAGCTTTGTTTACAACAACTGGCAGGGCAACCAGTGCGATCTGTACGGCATGTTCGGCCTGAACGACAACCTGGAGCACCGGATCATTGTGGACGGCAAGGTCACCTACACCGTCCAGGACGACCGGTTCAAGGAAGCCACCAACTTCATCGCCAACTGGGTCTCCAAGGGCCTGATCTCCGAGGCCTCCTTCGACCAGTCCCAGGATATGTTCCTGGCCAACGGCAAGGGCCTGGAGAAGTACGGCGCCTTCTACTGGTGGGAGTCTGAGACTGTGGTCTCCAACCCGGAGAACTACATCGTCTGCGCCCCCATCGTCGGCCCCAACGGCGACCAGACCGTCTGCATCTCCAACAACCCCGAGGTCGGCGTCGGCGAGCTCATCTTCTTCTCCGACACCCCCAACATCGAGGTCCTGCTGGCCTACTTCGACCGTTACTATGATCCCATCATCTCCGCCCAGATCAACTACGGTCCCATCGGCATCGTCTACGAGGAAGAGCTCGACGCCAACGGCATGCTGGTCCAGAAGCCCCTGCCCGAGGGTCTGACCGCTGACGAGCTCCGTCTGCAGAACGCGCCTCTCGGCATCATCTACCTGTCCGACTATGCCTGGAACAACGTGGTCAACATGGAGCCCCGCGCCAAGCTGCGTCTGGAGCGCCTGACCGCCTACGTGACTCCCTACATGCCCACCAACGTGAAGCCCTGCCCCAACCTGCAGTTCACCATGAGCGAGCTGAACACCCTGGCCAACTATGAGACCGCCCTCAACGACTATATCCGCACGAATCTGTTCAAGTGGATCACCGACGGCGGCGTCTCCGATTCTGCCTGGAGCGCCTTCCAGAGCGAGCTGAACGGCAAGTGCAAGATCGGCGAGCTGGCCAAGGTCTATCAGGATGCCTACGACCGGTATCTTGGGAATTAATCGGAGGAAACATTCATGAAGCTGAAAAAACTGTTTGCCCTTCTGCTGGCCCTGGTCATGATCCTGACCCTGGCGGCCTGCAAGAAGGATGAAGAAGACGCGGCCGACAACAACGCGGACAACACCGCGCCCGTCATCAGCGGCGTCCATGATCTGTCTGTCCAGGCCGGTTCCGAGATCGACCTGCTGGAAGGCGTCACCGCCAACGACGCGGAGGACGGCGACCTGACCGCCAAGATCACCATCGAGCCCACCCCTGAAATGGACATCAAGAACGGCAAGGCCGTTCCCCCCGCTGCCGGCGACTATGAGCTGACCTTCTCCGTCACCGACAACGGCGGCAAGACCACCCAGGAATACGCCACCCTGACCGCCACCCGCCAGACCGGCGAGCCCACCGTCTACAAGCAGTTCGACTTCTCCAGCCAGCCTGTGGAAGATTCCCACGGCTGGGAATCCCGGATCGGTGAGAACGCCGACGCTGTTGCCTCCCTGGAAAAGGGCGCCCTCCTGGTCGAGATCACCGATCCCGGTCAGAGTGACGGCGACATCCAGCTGGCGCTGCCCGGCTTCGCCGTGACCAAGGCCGACTACCGCGTCAAGGTCTGGGCCAAGTCCACCAAGGACACCTACTGCCACTTCATCGCCCGCGACGAGAACGCGGAGGACTGGGCCACCTTCGGCGACGTCTGGAACGTCCGCATCGGCCAGAAGATCGCTCCCGTGGAGCTGAACTTCTCCAGCCAGGGCGAAGGCAGCGCCGAGCTGCTGCTCAACCTGGGCAAGATCACCCCGAACCCCGACAACGCTGAGGACACCACCCCCACCGATTTCACCGTGACCATCGACAAGATCGAGCTCTACGAGATCACCGGCGAGGAGACCCTGGTCCCCGTCTACACCGCTGACTTCTCCAAGGAAGACGCTCTGACCGCCGAGGCCGGCGACGGCGCCGACGCTGCCGTGACCGGAGAAGGCGAGTTCACCATCAACGCCTACCCCACCGAAGGCGGCGTTTGGAGCATCAAGGCCAACCTGGGCCTGGGCGATCTGACCATTGAGAACGGCGCCAAGTACTACTACACCTTCACCATCAACGCCGAAAACGGCGTCAGCGGCGAAGCCCTGGTGGAGAGCCTGACCCAGTACCATGAGGCCAGAGCCAACTTCAACGGCTTCAGCGCGGCTCCCGGCGAGGACGTGGTGATCACCAACACCTTCACCGCGGAAGCGGAGGTCTCCGATCCCGTCATCCGTCTGCAGATCGGCAACGCCCCCGAGGGCGCCGCCAACAACAAGATCACCTTCTCCAACGTGGAATTCGGCAAGGTCGAGGGCGACAGGGACACCAACAAGACCATCCAGAAGTTCATCGCCTTCGGCAACGGCACGCCCAACGAGACCAACCCGGACGCCCCCTGGACCACCTTCAACGGCACCGATGAAGACAACGACCGCGGCGTCGGCACGATCTGGGCCGAGAACGGCAGCTTCTTCTACCGGATCGACGACGGCGGCAATGTGGACTGGCACAACAAGCTGATCTGCGGCTACCGTGAGAACCCCCTGACCCTGGCCTCCGACAGCTACTACACTGTGGAGATCACCGTCAAGGCCGACAAGAACGTTTCCTGCGGCTTCTTCCTGAACCCCATCGGAAGCTGGGATCCCAGAATCTCCGAGAGCATGGACATCACCACCGAGGAACAGACCTTCACCTTCACCACCACCGACACCTTCCTGGTCGACATGGACTTCGAGATGCTGTTCCAGTTCGGCTCCGACAACACTGCAGCCCTGGATGACGTGACCATCGAATTCACGAACATCACCATTTATCAGATGCTCGTTCAGTAATCCGGATTTCTCCATTTTCATTCGCCCCAGCGGACAGGAGGGGCAACCCTCCTGTCCGCCATTTCAAAAAAACGGAGGCAGCTATGTATAAGAAACTCATCGCGGTGATTCTGACCTTGATTCTGGCGCTCAGTCTGTTCAGCGCCTGCTCCAAGAGCAAGTCTTCCACTGCCGAAGAAACCACAGTGGACTTCTTCCTGGATGATGACAAGGACTTCTCCACCCTCCGGACCCCCGGAAGCCAGGAGGAGGCCTATGACTACGACATTTTCTTCCAGCCCGAGCAGGACGGCGCTTCCCAGCCCTACGTTGGGGATACCATGCCCTACTACGAAGACGGAACTTACTATATTTACTATCTGAAAGAGGCAGGAGACTCCTATAACCACTCCATCTACCTCGCCACCACCAAGGATTTCATCTCCTATACCGAATACGACGACCCGATCCTGGAGTCCAACCGCGACGGCGGCCAGGACAGCTGGATCGGCACCGGCTCCGTGGTCAAGCCCGGGAACGAATACCTGTTCTTCTACACCGGCCACACCTCCTCCGACGCCTTTGAATTCAAGGAGAAGATCATGGTTGCCAAGGGCTCCGATCTGACCTCCTTTGAAAAGGTCGAGGGCTGGGAGCTGACGCCCCCGGCAGAGCTGGGCCAGAAGAATGATTTCCGGGATCCCCAGGCCTATTATGACCCGGCTACCGATACCATCTCCCTCACCGTCACCGCCTCTCAGAGCGGCGTTGCCCGGATCCTCAAGTATACCCTGTCTGCAGATCTGTCCGAGGCAACCTATGACGGCATTATCTTCACTGATCCCACGGGTGATTTCTGGAACCTGGAGTGCAGCGACACCTTCCGCCTGGGAGACCGCTGGTATCTGACCTATTCCGCCCAGGATGACACCCTCTGGTACGCCTCCTCCGACAGCCAGTACGGCCCCTATTCCGAGCCCCAGCGGCTGGAGGGCAAGCTGTTTTATGCGGCCAAGCACGTGGAGGACGGTACCAACTCCTACCTGGTGGGCTGGGCAAGACGATCCGACTCTCCCTCCTCCACCCAGGAGGTCGCCGGCTGGGCTGGCAATTTGCTGGTGCAGCAGCTGGCGCAGTCGGAGGACGGCGGCCTTGTGCTTGCGCCTCCCCAGAGCATCACCGACACCTTCACCGTTGCCCGGCCCCTGCATGTGAGCGGCACGGAATGCAGCGTGGAAGCAGGCTCCCGCTACAGCTACACCGAGGCCTTTACGGCCTATGAGCGCTTTCTCATTACCGGAAAATTCACCTGTACCGGCAACGGCAGCTTTGGCCTGGCCTTTGACTACAACGGCCGGGAGGACAAGTATAAGCTGATTTCTCTGGACCCCGATGCCGATACAATGACCCTCAGCTTCAACGAGGGCAACACGCCCATCGCGGAATCCGCGGTCGTACTGGATCCGAATCAGACCTATTCCTTCACCTATCTTCAGGACGGTTCTGTCGGCGTGTTCTACATCGACGGCACCGCTGCCCTGACCGTTCGCCTCTACGGCGTCAGCGGCAAGGCCATCCGTCTGTTCGCCGAGAACAACAGCGTCACCTTTACGGACCTGACAGAATATACGAACTGATCCCCCGGTCGGATTCCGGAATCGATCAGATCAGCTCGCGCATAAAATGGAGGTATCTCAATGCGGCGTTTTTTGAACATCGACAATCCCATCATGCGGGGATTATCCCGGGTGACAGACTGCCTGATCCTGAGCATTCTTTGGTTTGTGTTCAGTCTGCCCATCGTCACGCTGGGCGCGGCCTCCACGGCTCTGTACAACACAGTCTTCCACTATATCCGCCGGGGGGAGGGCTATCTCTGGCAAAACTTCTGGACCGGCTTCAAGGAGTCCTTCAAGCGGGCCACCGGCGCCTGGCTCATCGCGCTGCTGGCGCTGGTGCTGCTGTTCTTTGACTCCCTGGTTTTCCGCTCCATGCAGATCCAGGGACGGCCTCTGGGGTTCCTCTACTGGGTGATCCTGGGCATCATGGCGATCCTGTGCGGCTGGACCCAGTATCTGTTTGCCTACTGTGCCAGATTCGAGGGCGGCACGCTGGAATCCGTGCGTCTCAGCTTCCTGCTGATGGCCGCCCATCCCCTGCTGTCCCTGATCGTCCTTCTGTTTGTGGTGATTGCCATCGTTCTGATCCTGATCGTCCCGTTCCTGATCTTCCTGATGCCGGCCTTTACCACCTGGCTCAGCAGTATCACCATCGAACAGGTCTTCCTCAAGCACATGAGTGAGGAAGACCGGGAACGGACCCTCCGGGAAACCGAGACCAAAAGATAGGAGTATTCCATGAGCAAGTTTACCATACATCGTGCCAGAGTCTTTGAGCAAAAGTATCGGGATCGGCTTACGCCGGACCTGCATCCGAGCTTTCACCTGACTGCGGGCGTGGGCTGGGCCAACGATCCCAACGGCTTCAGCCGATTTGACGGGGCCTACCACCTGTTTTTCCAATACTATCCTTACGACGTTAAATGGGGCCCCATGCACTGGGGCCACGCAAAGACCACGGACTTCCTCCACTGGGAGTTTCTGCCCTGTGCGCTGGCTCCGGATACGCCCTATGACAAGGACGGCTGCTTCTCCGGCGGCGCCATCGAGCTGCCCGACGGTCGACATCTGCTCATGTACACCGGTGTGCGGAACGTCCGCCGTTCCAACGGCGTGGTGGACGGCTATCAGACCCAGTGCATCGCCATCGGCGACGGCGTGGACTATCAAAAATATGAGGCCAATCCGGTGCTTGACGCCAGGGATCTGCCGGAGGGCGGCTCCGCCATTGACTTCCGGGACCCCAAGATCTGGTTCGAGGACGGAAAATATTGGGCCGTGGTGGGCAATCGCCCCGCCGACGGCTCCGGCTCCATCCTGCTCTTTGAGAGCGAGGACGCCCTGCATTGGAGCTTCTCCTCGGTCCTGGCCTCCGGCCACAACCAGTTCGGCAAGATGTGGGAATGTCCCGACTTCTTCCAGCTGGACGGCAAGGCCGTGCTGCTCACCAGTCCCCAGGACATGACCTCCATGGGCCTGGAATTCCACCCGGGCAATTCCACCCTGTGCATCATCGGAGAATACGACCGGGAGCGGCGGCATCTGCTGCGGGACAATCTCCAGGCCATCGACTACGGCACAGACTTCTATGCCACCCAGACCCTGGAAACCCCGGACGGCCGCCGGATCATGATTGCCTGGATGCAGAGCTGGGAATCCTCCGGCTCCAAGATCAAGGAGCTGCCCTTCTTCGGCCAGATGACCCTGCCGAGAGAGCTGCGGGTAAAGGACGGCCGGCTGATCCAGAATCCGGTGCGGGAGCTGGAGGCCTGCCGGACGGTGAAGGTCAAGTATCAGAACGTGATGATCTCCGACGAGACCAACCTCCAGGGAATTTTCGGCCGGTTCCTGGATATGACCGTAACAGTCCGTCCCGGCAACAAGAACAAAATGTACCGCTACTTCAAGGTCAACGTGGCCAAGGACGGCGAACGGGTCACCATGATCCGTCACAAGCCGGAAAACAACACCATCCGGGTGGACCGGAGCCGCTCCGGCTTCCCCCATGACATCGTAAATATCCGGGACTTCCCGGTGTCCGCCTATGACGAGCTGAAGCTGCGGATCATTCTGGACCGCTACAGCCTGGAGCTCTTTGTCAACGACGGAGAGCAGGCCGCCAGCTTCGTGCTCTACACCCCCATTTCCGCCGATTCCATCTCCTTCTCCTGTGACGGCGCCGCCATCATCGACGTGGAGAAATATGATTTGGAGGTATGATCTATGGAAAAAAAGACCTTCGACGTGGTCGCCCTGGGCGAACTGTTGATTGACTTTACCCAGAACGGGCTCAGCGGCCAGGGGAATCCGCTCTTTGAGGCGAATCCCGGCGGCGCGCCCTGTAACGTGCTGGCTATGCTGCAAAAGCTGGGCCGCAAAACCGCCTTCATCGGCAAGGTGGGCAAGGACGGCTTCGGCGACCAGCTGCGGAAAACCGTGCTGGAAGCCGGCATCAATGTGGACCACCTGCTGACCGACGACACGGTCCACACCACCCTGGCCATCGTCCATACAAAGCCCGGCGGGGATCGGGACTTTTCCTTCTACCGGAATCCCGGCGCGGACATGATGCTGACGGAGCAGGAGCTGCCCCGGGAGCTGCCCGCTCACTGCGGGATCTTCCACTTCGGCACCCTCTCCATGACCCATCCCGGCGTCCGCGCCGCCACCAAGACCGCCGTCGGCATCGCCAAAGAGGCCGGCGCGCTGATCTCCTTCGACCCGAATCTCCGGCCGCCCCTCTGGCCGGATCTGGAGGTGGCGCGGCAGCAGATGGAGTGGGGCTTCGGGGTCTGCGATATTCTGAAGATCGCCGACAACGAGCTGGAGTTCTTCACCGGCGAGACGGATTTTGACCGGGGCGCCTCCAGAATGCAGCGGCAGTTCCCGAACATCCGGCTGCTGAACGTGACGGCCGGCGCGGAGGGCAGCTATTCCTACTGCTGCGGCCAGCGGGTCTTTGTGCCCGCCTTCCGCCTGGGCGGCACCATTGAGACCACCGGCGCCGGAGACACCTTCTGTGCCTGCGTCCTCCACGACGTGCTGGCAAAGGGCCTGGAAAACCGGTCTGCCGAGAGCCTGCGGGAGATGCTGCGGTTCGCCAATGCGGCTGCCTATCTGGTCACCACCAAAAAGGGCGCCATCCGCTCCATGCCGGAGCCGGGACAGGTTTACGCCCTGCTGAAAGAAAATCCCTGAATCACCGCAGGGGCATTCTCCGGAAGCCCCGCAAGCTTCTGCCTTTGAAAATCCCCGTTCTGCCCGTTGGGGAACCGGGCAAGACTGTTCTGCCTGAACCGGGGAAGCCGAGCCCCCGGTCCATTCAACCTGCTTTTTCTCTTTTCTTCATTTCTTTCCTTTTCATAATTGTTCCCCATGCTCTCTTTCCCCGCCCGGCGCCGAGGTCTCCCCGACGCCGGGCGGCTTTCTCTGCCGCTGCGTTTGCGCTCCTCTCTCATACTAAGCTCCACCAACGAAAACAAGTTTTCGGGTGTCGCTTATCATGCGAACTCCAACGCGCCTTCGGCGCTATAAAATGCTTTTTTAAAGCATTTTAATGGAGTTCAGTATCAGACGCCGTCTGTGCGTTTCTGAGGTTTGGATATCCAGACGAAGGGTCGGTTTTGGGACGAAGACTCCCGGGGAGGCACTTCTAAGGAATTTGTCATTGTGAGACCTGCACAGCATAAGTTCCGGCAGCCAAATCTGCTGCGCCCATGCTTGCAGATTTGGGCCGTCACATAACCGCGCACGCTGGTCGTGGCAATCCGTTCTCCCCACGCATGGGGACGGATTCCCACTTCGGCCTTTTCAGGCCTCCTCGGAATGACAGAATTCCACCGGCGCGGGCAGCCCGTTTTGTCGGCTGCCCTCTGCGGGAAAGCCACATCGTGGTTTTCCCGCAGCCTCCCTCGGAAGCGAAGCTTCCTTCGTCCGGGCGTGGGGGTTGCGTGAGAAATGCATTTCGGCCAGCTCCCGGTTTTTCAAAAATCTCAAACCGTGGGCTTGCCATTTCTTACGAGATCGGCTATACTGTGTGCAGGGTAAAAAGAAAAGCGGCTGTTTTCTATGACTCACCTTTGCCGAAGCAGTGGCTCTTCCGCATCTCACTGCCCGCCGGATTGCTGCATATCAGAAAATCTTCCCGGCCCTCTTGACAGGGGGCCGGGATGTGATATAATACTTCTACAATCTTGAATACCCACGAGGGAGTAGTACCGTCCTTCCGGACGGGGGCCTGTCGTCAAGCCGCAGCTTCGCTGCCGGTGCGCCCAGATACGATCATCGCATAAAACCCTTTCAGATCTTTGAATCTTTTGAAATCGTTTTATCCGATCATAGTATGATCGAGACTCATGCACGCAAGCGTGTGTGGGTTTTTCTTTTTGAAGGAGGCTGCAATGAAATTCCCAACGCTAAAACATCCCTGGCTGTGCCAGCATCTGCTGTATTCGCCGGCATATCTGGCCTTTGGTTCTCTGTTTGTTCCGCTGATTCTGGAAAGGCACGGCGTCGAGGTCCCGGGCCTGGCCTTTGCTCTGGGCTTCATCGGGGTGATGGGGCTGGCCCTGTGGTACTTGTTTCACAATTTCTTCCTGCTCTTCGGCTCTGACGTCATTTTGAATGAAATCCACAGCTGGCAGCGGGACCGGCTGGAATACGCCTCCCGGGTCAACGGCTTGGATCGGGCCACCGCCCAGCGCAGGATTCTGCGCCGCTGCCGCCTCTGGGGCCGCAAATGGAAGGACGGGGCGGACGAGCGCTTCACCGTGTACTGCAAGCACGCCTACTCCTGGACCGTCTACCACTCCATGATCGAAAAGCGGCTGGTCCTGTGCCAGACGGAGCACCTGGACGCGGAGCAGTACCATATTCTGCTGGGGCAGGCCAGGCATCAGCTCTCCAGGCTCCCGGACGGCACCGTTCGCTTTCATACCAAACAGGAGAAGAGGGCGCCCAGGGCCTACGTCTCTTTGGTGGTGATCCTGGCGGACCGGGTGGACGAGGACGTAAAGGCCAAGGCACGGCTGCTGCCGGTGAACACCGACGACGCAGCCATCCTCCCCTGCGTGGTGGAGTGCCCCACGGGCCACTATTATATGAACGGCGGCAAGCAGGGCTACGAGGCCGGCATGATGGGCCGTCCTGCGCAAAACTACGCCAGAGGCATGGCGCGGCGGCTGGTCTTTGCCCGGGGCCTGCCCAAGAGCCATCCGGAAAAGCGGCCTGTCTGCGACGTTGAGGAATTTCTGAACATGTCCCTCTGGGAATACGTCCGCCAGATGCGCAGCGACATGAAAGAGGAGCGGACCGGCGAGGAAAAGGAACGGGTGAAAATGCTCCGCCGTCTGCATGAGGGCGAGGTAAAGCTCGGCGAATACGCCGTTTACTGCAAGCTCCAAGGGCGTCTGGCGGAGTGGTGTTATCTTTCCGAGGAGGAAGACGAGAAAACCGTCAGCCTTTTGCCCGGTAACACCTGGTACTATCAAAAGGATTCCTTGAAATACATCCCCGGCTTCCGCAACGACTACAACCGCCGCAAAATGAAGCCGGACCAGGTAAAAGACGTCGACCGCCGCATCCGTACTGCCCTGCAAGCGCAGGGGTATCGCATCCTGAAGGAGGATGAAGCGTGAAAGCTGTTTTGAAAAGGCACTGGCTTCGCCCTTATTGGCGGGCGGACGAGCTGGATGAATGGCTGGCCGCTCAGGAGGCCGCCGGCTGGCGGTTGGATCAAGTTGGGTTCTTCCGCCGGTTCGTCTTCCGGGAGGCAAAGCCGCGGAATGTAGCATATTACATGACGTTCAATCTTCCGAAGGAATTCAGAATGTTTGACATTCGACTTTGGATCACCCGTACGATGAAGGCAGATGTTGTGAACATGGTAACATTCGCAAGTTACTGGTCTGAATGCTGCCGGATCACCAGCCCGTTGACCCCCGAACAGAAGTACGAGCTCTTTTATCAAAAAAACAACTACCTCCGGCACCTTTCACGGATGGGGATGCTGATGTGGGCGATAGTCTTTGTTCCAATTATGATAGCCCTTGTACTCGCTTCGGTTAACCCGTCTTCCGTCCGCACCTTGGGTTATGTGCTGCTCTTCGGGGTGACAATCGTGTCCGGCCTGGGCCTGCTGTACTATTTCTACGGCTGGCTCTTTCTGTGCAGGCGGCGCCGCCTGGGACGACCTGGTGCAAACCGCCCAGCGGGGTTACCAACGGGCCCACGGTGGTAAGCGCATCCCCAGGGTGTATTCTGTTCGCCGCAGCCGGGACCCCTATAACGGAAATGTCTGGCAGCCGGGCGAGTTCATCTTCGTTTTTGTGATTTTGTATTTGCTGTATCTCGGATTCTTCTTGTTTATTCTATTTGGCATCGACACAGATGTTGGCCCGCTGGTTTTCTTCCCAATCGGTTTGCTTGTTCTTCACCCTGCTTTCGTGATCTTCCACATCTACGTCGGCAGAAACGCGGATATTTTACCACGTTGGATCGTGGAGCTTTGTTTTCGACCATCCGCTCTGACGTTCCGGACATTGCTAAATAAGCATTAGCTTCTGTTCAGGTCCTGCTGAAATCGCTAATGAGGCTGGTCATTTCTGCCGGACGCTAACATTTCTTCTGATTAAACGGATTCAATTTCAGCTTTAACCGGATAACATATAATGCTATTTAGCTACGAAGAGTAAAAAATTAATACTGAATAATGGCGTTGTCTTAAAGCAGCGATAAGCCGCTGAATTGAGACAACGCCATATTTATTCAATCCTCGATCCGATGCTCATTTGGTCCCTACAGGTACTTTTCCGGGTTGCCGCTGAGGACGAGCTGGACGTATTCCACCGGCTTGTTGTAGTGTGCAGCCAGTCCAGCAATGAGCGTTGATATGTATTGTCTGCGACCTCGTTCTCCAGGGCAATAGTGTAAATGGCGATCATGCTCCTATCGTGACAGCGAGGACTGTTCTCCGCGACACATAGGGTGACATACAAACACATCCACGATCGCTGTCCCTGTTGTCACCCGGTGTTCGACGTGTCGTGATTTGCCAAAGTGCCGGATAAAACTCATCCAAATCAGAGGAAAAAATTTCGCCAAATCGCAGGTTTTTATTGCATCTGACGCAGATATGACTTATAATAGAATCACCAAACTGGACGGAGGGACGTTGTATGGCAAGCTACAAGCCGAGAGTGATCGATGAAGCGATCGCAAATCGCCTGAGAAATAAAGGCGCTATCCTGGTGGAAGGAGCAAAGTGGTGCGGCAAAACCACCACCTGTGAGCAGCACGCTGCCAGCATCCTGTATATCAGCGATCCTGACCGGGTGAAGCAGAATCTCCAGCTGGCGGATATCAGCCCTCGCTCTCTGCTGCAGGGCGATACGCCGCGGCTGATCGACGAATGGCAGATGGCGCCGAAGCTGTGGGACGCCGTTCGTTTCGAGGTGGATCACCGGGCCGGCTTCGGCCATTTCCTGCTGACCGGATCTGCAGTGCCTGCGGAAATGGACCAGGTGCATCATACTGGCACCGGCCGCTTTGCCTGGATCAAAATGCGGCCCATGAGTCTGTATGAGTCCGGAGAGTCCTCCGGCGCGGTCAGCCTCGGCGCACTGTTTTCTCCGGACGACAAGCCGGTTTTCGCGGAGAACAAGGCGACGCTGGAGGACATTGCGTTTCTCATCTGCCGCGGCGGCTGGCCGCAGGCGACCTTTCTGGAGGGCGAAGACGCGCTGATCCAGTCTTTTGACTACCTGGACGCCGTTGTGAAATCCGATATCAGCCGCGTGGACGGCGTTTCCCGCAGCGAGAACCGCGCACGCCTTTTGATGCGATCCCTGGCACGGCATCAGGGGACGCAGGCGCCCAACACCACGATTTGTGAGGATATCAACGTCAGCGACGATATGGAGCTGAGCAAGGATACTGTGGTTTCCTACACGAACGCGCTGAAAAAGATCTTCGTCATCGAGGATTGCCCCGCCTGGAGCCCGAACCTTCGCTCCAAAACAGCGATCCGGACGTCGGACACCCGCTACTTTGTCGATCCCTCCATTGCCACTGCCGCGCTGGGCGTCGGTCCTGGGGACCTGCTGAACGATCTGGAGACCTGCGGCCTGTTCTTTGAAACGCTGTGCATCCGGGATCTGCGGGTCTACACGGAAGCGCTGGACGGCAGCGTGTACCATTTCCGCACCAAGGAAGGGCTGGAGTGCGACGCCGTCATCCACCTTCGCAACGGAAGCTACGGCCTCGTCGAGATCAAGCTCGGCGGCGATAAGCTGATTGAAGAAGGCGCGCATACGTTGAAAACCGTTGCCGATAAGATCGACACGACTAAGATGAAGGAGCCGTCCTTCCTGATGGTCCTGACCGGCACCTCACCCTATGCCTACCGGCGCGAAGACGGCGTGTATGTCGTGCCGATCACGGCACTGAAGCATTGACAGCGTGAATAACAAAAACGCAAGGAGCAACAGGGATGAGTGGTCGGAATTTGACTTATGAAGCATTGCTTGCTCGCCTTCGGGCGCTGGAACAGGAAAACGCGGAACTGCGGGAGCGGCTTGGCATTGGAAAACCCGCGCCGAAACGCGTGGACTTCCCGCCGGTTGAAAGAAAGCCGGCGGAGCAGCCGCTGCGGCCATCGGAACGAATCCACATGTATTCCCCGCCCCAGGAGAAAATTGCCCTGTTTCGCTCCCTGTTTCGCGGGCGGGAGGATGTGTTTGCTCTTCGGTGGCAGAGCGCAAAGACCGGGAAAAGCGGATATTCGCCTTCCTGCGGCAACGAGTGGAAACCGGGCGTTTGCCTCAAGCCAAAGGGACGCTGCTCCGACTGCAAACACCGCGAGCTGCTTCCGCTGACGGATGAGAGAATTGACCGCCATCTCCGAGGCAAGGACGAGCTTGGCCGGGACGTCATCGGCATCTATCCGATTCTGCCGGATGATACCTGCCGCTTCCTGGCCCTGGACTTCGACGACGAGGGCTGGCAGGAGAACGTTGCGCTGGTTCGCTCTGCCTGTGAAAGATGGGAGCTGCCCTGTGCCGTGGAGCGCTCCCGCAGCGGAGCCGGGGCGCATCTCTGGCTGTTTTTCTCTGAATCTGTCCCCTGCGCCGAAGCGCGGAGGCTGGGAACCGCGCTGTTAACAGCCGCAATGGAAGCAGGCGGCACGTTGAAGCTAAGCGCCTACGACCGGATGTTTCCAAACCAGGACACGCTTCCCAAGGGAGGCTTTGGAAATCTGATTTCCCTGCCGCTGCAGGGGCAGGCAAGACGCCGGGGAAACAGCGTGTTTGTGGATGAGCGCTTTGAACCGTATCCGGATCAGTGGGCGTTTCTTGCGTCCATCCCCAGGCTGAGCACCGAGGACTTTGCGCTGGCTTGCCAGCTTCACGCCCGGGGGAATGTGCTCGGGAATCTGGTGCCCTCGGAGGAAGATCCGAAGCCCTGGGAGAAGCCGCGTCCCGTTTTGCTTACGTCCATGGATTTCCCGCAGGATCTGGAACTCGTAAAAGCCAATCTTCTGTACTTGACGCAGGCGGGGCTGTCCCCACGGGCGAGAAATCAGCTTGTCCGGCTGGCGGCCTTTCGCAACCCGGAGTTTTATAAGGCGCAGGCGATGCGGCTGCCCATTTTTAATAAACCCCGCGTTCTCAGCACAGCCGAGGAGCGGGACGGGTATCTTGCTCTGCCGCGGGGCTGCGAAGATTCTCTCACAGAGATGCTTGATGACGCAGGTGTGACCTTCCGCGTTTCCGATCAACGTCAGCCGGGGCGCACGATTCGAGTGGAATTCAACGGAATGCTTCGCCCCGAGCAGGAGCCTGCGGCTGCGGCACTGCTGGCCCATGATACCGGGGTTTTGTCCGCGACCACCGCGTTCGGGAAAACGGTCATTGCCGCTTATCTGGTCGGGCAGCGAAAAACAAATACCCTGATTTTGGTTCACTCCCAGGCCCTGCTAAACCAATGGAAGAATGCCCTGGAGGAGTTTCTGAAAATCGACGAGACGCCGGAGCCCCTGCCGAAAAGGCGGGGACACAAAAAAGCCCGTCCACTGATCGGCCAGCTTGGGGGAAACAAGAACACGCTCTCCGGAATTGTAGACGTTGCTATTTTTCAATCCCTTCTCAAGGACGATACCGTCAATGAACTGGTCAAGGATTACGGTATGGTGATCGTAGACGAATGTCACCATGTTTCTGCCGTCACCTTCGAGCGGGTGATGAAGGAAGTCAATTCAAAATACGTCTATGGACTCAGCGCCACTCCCACCCGCGCAGATGGCCACCATCCGATCATATTTTTGCAGTGCGGGCCCATGCGCTACCGGGTGGACGCAAAGGAACAGGCACAAAAGCGCAGCTTTGCGCACTTTGTGATTCCGCGATTCACCTCCTACCGTACCGCTGCCGAGGATCGGGGAATTGCCGCCTTGTACACAGATCTGGCAGAGGATGAGCGGCGAAATCTGCTGATTGTCAGAGACGTAAAGCAGGCCCTGGCCCAGGGCCGCAGCCCGATCCTACTGACAGAGCGGCGGGAGCACGTCCTTCGACTGGCGGCACTTCTTTCTCAAGCCTGCCCCAATGTGATAACACTCTATGGCACGACCTCCGCCAAGCTGCGTCGGGAGACCATGGAACGGCTCCAGGCTGTCCCGCCGGAAGAACCGCTGGTCGTGGTGGCGACGGGGAAATATGTGGGAGAGGGCTTTGACTGTCCACGGCTCGACACCTTGTTTTTGACGCTTCCCGTGGCCTGGAAGGGGATCGTGGCCCAATACGCCGGGAGGCTGCATCGGAACTACCCCGGCAAGGAGGAGGTGCAGGTCTACGACTATGTGGACGTTCATGTCCCCATGCTGGAAACAATGTATCAAAAGCGGCTGAAGGCCTACGCCTCCATTGGATACCAAATCAAAGCAGACGCCGAAACCCCGTTGACAAAGGACCTGATTTATGACGGAAAGAGCTTCTATCCGGTATTCTGCCAGGATTTGAAAAACGCGGAAAAGGAGATCCTGATCGTCAGCCCCTTTATGACAAAATCCCGATTGCAGAAGCTGGTCAAGGTACTCTCAGAGCCAATATTGCGTGGTGTTTCGGTCAAGGCTGTTGTCCGTCCGGCAGAGGATCTGCCGGCCAGGGACCGGAAATCCGTGCCGGACAACGCGGAATATCTGATGGATTACGGCATTCAGGTGGTCTTCCGCCCCGGCTTTCATCAGAAATTCACGGTGATTGACGTAAGTATTTCCTGGTATGGCAGCGTGAACATTCTGAGCTTTGGGAAGGCCGAGGAAAGCGTCATGCGGCTGGAGAGCCGAGAAATCGCCGGGGAGCTGATCGACACGGTAATATAGGATGCATCTGAGCCGGATCATGATGGAAGGAGAGAAACAGATGGACAAACAAACGATTCTGCAAGAGCACTTTGGGTTCCGGTCCTTTTGGGACGGGCAGGAGGCGTTGATTGACGCGATTCTGGCCGGGCGGGACGCCTTTGGGGTCATGCCCACCGGAGGCGGGAAGAGCCTGTGCTATCAGATTCCGGCCCTGCTGCTGGAGGGGCTGACGCTGGTGGTGTCGCCGCTGATCTCCCTGATGAAGGACCAGGTGGCGGCCCTGAAGGAGGCTGGCATCCCGGCGGCCTTCCTCAATTCCTCCCTCACTGCCGCCCAGCAGCGGGAGGTACTGCGCCGGGCCGAGCTTGGGGCATATCGGCTGATCTACGTGGCCCCAGAGCGTCTTTTGACCGACAGCTTCCTGGCCTTTGCCGCGGGGCAGCGGATCTCTCTGCTTGCGGTGGATGAGGCGCACTGTGTCAGCCAGTGGGGACAGGACTTCCGCCCCAACTATCTGGACATTCCCGCCTTTGTACACCGTCTGCCGCAGCGACCTGTGCTTGCCGCCTTTACCGCCACCGCCACCGCCGAGGTGGGGGAGGACATCGTGCGGCTTTTGGAGCTGCAGGAGCCCCTGCGCATTGTCACGGGCTTTGACCGCCCCAATCTGTTCTTTGACGTGCGCCGGGAGCGGGACAAGACGGCCTGGCTCATGGACTATCTGGAGGCCCGCCGGGACAAGAGCGGCATCGTCTACTGCGCCACCCGGAAAACCGTGGAGCAGGTATGCCAAAAGCTGCGCGCCGCCGGCTTTGCCGCCACCCGCTATCATGCGGGACTGGACGACGCCGAGCGGCGGGAGAACCAGGAGGACTTCGCCTATGACCGGGCCACCGTCATGGTGGCCACCAACGCCTTCGGCATGGGCATCGACAAGTCCAACGTCAGCTTTGTCATCCACTACAACATGCCCAAGAACATCGAAAGCTATTACCAGGAGGCGGGCCGCGCCGGACGGGACGGGGCCCCTGCTGACTGCATTCTGCTGTATTCTGCCGGGGACGTGATGACGGCAAAATATCTGATCGAGAAGGGCAATGACCGGGAGCAGCTGGACGAAGCCCTGCAGGTCCAGCTCTTGATCCGGGACACCCAGCGCCTGCGGCAGATGGAGAACTACTGCAAGACCACGGACTGTTTCCGGGCCGCCCTGCTGGACTACTTCGGAGAGCCCCACGCTCCCGGCTGCGGCAATTGCGGCAACTGCATTCAAAGGGAGGAGGAGCCTTCCGGGGAGACGGTGGAGGAGGACATCACCCTGGCCGCAAAGAAGATTCTCTCCTGCGTCCGCCGGGTAGAGCGCAAGAACCGGGTCGGCCTGGGCCAGACCATGCTCGTCCTGGTTTTGGCGGGCAGCAAGGACAAGACCCTGCTGGCCCGGGAATACGACCTGCTTCCCACCTACGGCATTATGAAGGACGTCAAGCGGCCTTTGCTGCGTGAATACGTCCGCGAGCTGGTGAAGCAGGGTTATCTGCAGCGGCCTCCCGGAGATTACGACGTGCTGATCACCACGGAGAAGGCTGACAAGGTGCTCTTTCAGAACGAGCAGGTACTTTGGCGGCATATCGGTCAGAAAATACAAACCCCGCAGCGTCAAAAAACCACCACTCCCGGAAAACCGAGAACAGCGGATCAGGATTTGTTTGAACGGCTCCGCACCCTGCGGGCAGAGCTGGCCCGGCAGGCCAGGGTCCCGGCCTACGTGATCTTCCATGACGCAACGTTGCTGAACATTGCGAGCGCAAAGCCCTCCACAGAAGCAGAGCTGCTGGCAATCTCCGGCGTCGGCGAACAGAAAGCGAAAAAATACGGCCAGGCAGTTTTGGCCGTGATTGCCGAATGGAAGCAGGAGCAGCAAGCGAAGATGCCCGCCAAAGCAAAGAAGAAGGAGCCCCAGCCGCCCCTTCGCCTGACGCCGGAGCAGCTGGCCCGGTATGTCTGCGACCCGGATGGGATTTCCATGACAGAGTTTGCCCGGCGGCTGACCGCCCTGAAGGATGCAAACGAGGCAGGAGAGCTCACCGGCAGGCAGCTTTCCGATCAGCTGCTGGCAGAGGGATACTTGAAGGAGCAAAGCTCCGAAGCGAACAATCTACGCCGTCGTCCCACCCCTGCTGGAGAATCCGTCGGCATTACGCTGACGGAGCGTACCGGAAAAGACGGCAGGCCGTTTACCATGGTTACACTGACCGAGCAGGCCCAGCGCTGGCTGCTTATCCGCCTGTCGGAGGGGCTCATCATGGAATAGCTGCGTGTCCGGAGGGGCACACGGAAAACATGGCGAGGATCGACCTGGTTTTGGTCGATCCTCGCCGTTATTGTGCCTACGCCGTGATGCGGGTTATGTAGGTCAGCATCATCCGCCAAACGTATCACAGCTGTTGACGCTTTCTTCCCGGCGCCGGACTTTTCCCCGGCAGCAAAGAACAAAAAGGACCGATCCTGCGGCGTTTTCAGCCGCAGGATCGGTCCTTTTTGTGTTTCCGTTTCGCAGGAAGCCCTGCATTCAGGAGCCCGATTCCTGCTTCAAGTCCCTTGCTTTATACAGGAAGGTCAGAATCTGGGCTCTTGTACAGGTGTTCTTCGGGCCGAAGGTGGTTTTGCCGGTGCCGGAGGTCACTCCGTTTTCCGAGGCCCACAAAATCGCCTTGCGGGCATAGGAATCCGGCTTCACGTCCGTGAAGGGGCAGTCCTCGGTCTCGGGCTCCGGGCTTCCGGCTGCCCGCCAGAGGAAGGTCACCACCTGTTCCCGGGTACAGCCGGCATTGGGCCGGAAGGCTGTTCCCCCGGCGCCGGAAGTGATGCCCTGTTCCACGGCCCACAACACCGCGCTGCGATAATAGGCGTCCGGCTTGACATCTGTGAATCCGCAGTCCGCTGTTTCCGGCGCCGGGGAGCCGGCTGCCCGCCAGAGGAAGGTCACGATCTGGGCTCTGGTGCAGGTCTTGTTGGGGCTGAAGGCGGTGGGCCCGGTGCCGGAGGTCACACCGGAGGCGATGGCCCAGTCGATGGGGTCATGGGACCAGTGTCCCTTTGCCGGCATGTCCGCAAAGACTCTGCCCGGGCAATCCTCCCCTCCGCTGCAGGGAAGGCTCGGTGCCGGCTGCTTCGTCACAGGGCTCGTCGTATAGAGGTGCTGGCCCGGAACGCCGACATAGAGGGTCAGGGGCCCCCGGGGCGTCGTGAGCGTACAGAAGCCGGAGGAGGTGGGGCTGAACTGGATCATACGGGAGGTGAAGCGGGCGTTGGTGATCACCGCTGTTCCATCGGACCAGCGCATGCGCCAGAGGGCGCCCGTGGTGCCGGGGTCCGTCACCGTGGACAGCAGCACGTTGGAGGAGGGCACAGCCAGATAATTCTCGCTGGTCCTCATTTTCAGCAGACCGGCCCCGGTTTCGTCCGGGAGAAATTCATAGACCAGCTCCTCCGGCACCTCATTGAGCCAGTCCCCATCCAGGAAGCAGCCGACTTTTACAAGGTCCGCGACGGCACTTGTGCTGATGATGCCCTGCCCGGTGACGCGGCTGCTGGCCCGCAGGGCCTTGACGGACTGATAGGTCAGCACATAGGCTCCCGCCCAGTCGGAGGGTTCCCCCGTAACCCGGCGGAACTGCCCCCGGCTCACCCCGTCCTCCGCGGCAAAGTATCCGTAGACGGCATAAAAAGCGGTTTCCGGCTGGGTCAGCTTCAGCTTGTAGCCGGGAGCCAGCAGAGCGGGCACCTCCGGGCTGTCCTCCGGCATTGCTTCCGAGCTCCAGCCCACGAAATGATACAAATAGGCATCCGCCTCCAGAATTCCTTCCGGCTCCGGGAGCACCACGGTATCGCCGACAAACTCATGGATTGCAGCAGCGGTCTGCCCGGGGCCCAGGTTGAACTGTACCTCGGCAGGGGTCCGTTCCGCCATGCGAAGGGTGACCGCACAGGGTCCCGACGAGGTAAAGGCCAGCGCATTGTCCTTTCGGACCGCGGAGGCCTCTCCCTCCGTGATCTCCCAGTCGGAGAATTCGTAGCCCCGGTGCGGCGTAATCTGCACCGTGGTGCGAACAACCTTCACATCCGCCGTCCCGGCAGGCTCCACCGTCACCGCAATGGGGTAGGCCGGATGCAGCTTCCAGGTGGAGAGGACCTCCTGGCCCTCGGTGAGATGGTCACGCCCCGGATAGGGATCCTGGGACGAAACAGCGATGGGCCAGGCACGCTCATGGCCCACATCCACGGGATCCGGGCAGCCCACCTTCTCCTTCATGATGGCGGCGGCCTCTCCCACGGTGCAATCCTGCAGCAGAGCCTTCCCGAAATACAGCCGATAGTCCTGGTCTGTGGTGGAAATCACCCGCTCGGAGAAGCCGATCATCGCCTCCACGCCCTTTTCCCGCAGAGGCGCCGCCATGCCTTCGGTGGCCATTCCAAGGCAGAAGCCCATCCAGACCATGCTGCGGGGCGCGGCGCCCTCCATGTGATTGGCAATGCAGGTTCCGTCCACACAGTAGTATTCCTCGTCGAAGTCCTCGGATTGTCCGGCGTAGAACGCATGATAATAGGCGCCGTAGGGGCCGGTGACGCGCTGCCTGTCCTGCGAGGTAAAGCCGGCGTCGGTGGGCAGGCAGATATAGGAGGTATTGGCTTTGGACCTGTGATCCTCACCGACCTCATAGTCTGTTCTGCCGTGGGAGTTCACCAGAACGATCCCGCAGGTCTGCAAAAGCTGGGCCAGGGTATCCACGCTGCTGTTTTCCGCTGTACAGATATGCAGCTCCCCGCCGGTGCTTTGCGCCAGCTCCCGGCCCTCGGCGATGGCCTTGTCCACGCAGAAGTAATAGGAGCCGGAATAAGGCACCATCACGCCCACGTCCCGGGTACTCGGGATGTTGGGCTCCGACTGCCCAGAGGCTTCTCCGGCAGCCGGTTCGGTGCCGCAGCGCAGGTCGGCTTCTGACTGCCGGAAGGCAGCAGCTTCTGCAGAGGCGGGAGCGCTGTCACCGCGATGGTGAATTTCCGCCCGCAGGGAGGGAGAATAGCCGTTCACGCCGCCGTCGGTAGTTTCCCAAAAGAAGAAATCCCCGTGGCGGATCAAGCTGCCGGCCACATAGTCCGGAGCGGCCTCCACCGCCCGGATCATCTGCGTCACGCTGCCGGCGTAGGCTGCCTCCCGGGCTTCCAGGCTCTGCATGCCGGTATCTGCGCCGGCCTGTTTTTCAATTTGTTCGATCGCCTCCCAGCTGCCCGGCCTTTGGGCGGCCGGTTCCGGCAGGGCATAGACGGGGGACAGCAGACCAGCCGTCAGCAGCCCCGCAAGCAGGATAGAAATCCATCGTTTCATTTGATACACATCCTTCTGGGATGATTATACCAAAAAAAGCCCCGCGGCGCAAGCGGTTCCCTCGGATCGGGAAAGGTGTTTTGGAGAAGAATTCCCCGCCACCGGAGCCAGCCGTTCCCGCATTGTCTTCTCCCCTCTTGCCAGTCCTTGACTTTTGTGGTAGAATACCTGTAAACGAAACACGCTTACAAAAAAGGAGTGCGATCTATGGTTTGCAGACAATGCGGCAGGACGCTGCCGGATCAAGCAAAATTCTGTATCGGCTGCGGTCTTCCGACCCAGCAGGCCCCCACGCCGCAGCCTCCCGTTGCCCCCATTCCACCTGTCAGACAGTCCTACGTGCCGACGCCGGAGACTCCCTCCGCCGCCCTGCCCCTGGACACCTCCTATGGCGGCCCGGAGGACCAGCGGCCGGAGGACCGGAGCTTTCAGCCCGGAGGGCCGGCGCCTTTTTCCCGGCAGACCGGCTTCCAGGCGCAGCCCTATTATGGTCGAACCCGGCAGCAGGATCCGGCGTGGGCCCGGAGGGGTTATGACCCGGCCCGGACAGCGTCCACGTTCTCTCCCGAGCCGGAGCCGGAACAGCTGGTTGAGAGCAGGGACCCCGGCAGACGCAGCGGGTTTGTGCCTGTGGGGCTGCGGATCCTGTCGGTCTTCCTGTGCATCCTTCTGGTCTGCTCCGGCCTGGCCGCCACCGCCATCGGCGCTTTGCGCTGGAGCTACAACTCCGGTCAGGTCAAGGACACCGTCAACGCTCTGGATCTGCGGGAGATTGAGATCCCCATGGAGGACGGCACCGTTCTGTCCCTGATCCCCTTCCTGGAAAACCAGGCCGGGATCGACCTGGAACAGGATTACGGCATCTCGGACCGGCAGGCGGACACCGTGATGGACCAGCCCTTTGTGAAGGACTTTGTGGGCGATGTGATTTCCGACTACACCGACTATTTGTTCTTCGGCGCCTCTTTGAACGCTTTGAGTCGAAACCGGGTGGTGGATTTTTTCCGGGAAAACGATCAGGAAATCGAACGCTACACCGGATTCTCCTTCCGGGAGCATGAGCACGATCTGAGCTACGGGGTCGGCAACTACCTGGAGCACTATGATCTGGACGCGCTCTTTGACAATTCCCTCCATGCCCGGGAGCTGTCCGAGGACTATCTGCGGGAGAAAACCGGTGTGAACCTGGATCTGATCCGGTCCCTGCTTTCCACCTGGATCCCCATTGCAAGCCTGGCGCTGGTGCTGCTCTTCCTCATTCTGATCTTCCTGACCCTGCTGCGGTCTCCCCGCTCGGCCCTCACCGGCATCGGGATCAGCTTTGCGGTGATCGGGGTTCTGGATCTTCTGGCCAGCCTTGGCCTCCGGATCTGGCTGAACACGCAGCACATCCATCTGACCTCCCTCTTCCTTCGTCCCTTCAGCAACAAGCTTGCGATCATCGGCGTTTTGACGCTGGTGCTTGGCGTGGTGCTGATCCTGATCCGGGTCCTTCTCAGAAATCCTGTGGAGGAAGAACTTTAAGAGAAAACGCCATGAAAATGTACATCACATTTTCATGGCGTTTTGATTCTTCGCTGGTTACTTGAAAATTTTCTCCATAGTGTCCAGCAGGCCCTTGCTGCCGGTGGAGGAGATGTTGTTGCAGAGGATCACGTCCTGAATGCCCTTTTCCAGCACCAGAGTGGAAATGGCGGAATTCTCCTTCCCTGCCCAGACGCTCCAATCCCCGTAGCTCCGATAGTCGATCCAGTAGATATGCTCATAGTGATCCACCAGGAAGGGGATAAAGGCGTTGCCGTAGGAGTCCTTCACGATCAGCACGGAGGATCCGTCGGTGACGGTCTCATTGTGGGCATAGTTGAAGGGCTGGTCCCCCGCCACAAAGGTCAGATAGTAGGAGCCCCGGTTGTAGCCGGATACGTCCTTGACGATCTCCCAGTTGTATTCGCTGTAGCCGCCGTTTGTGGGCATATAGCAGGTCATGGCATTGGTGCCGTTGGGAATATAGGCGGTGACGGTGTCGGGATTGGACTTCAGGGCGGCATTGTTGTTGCTGTAGCTGTAAAGGCTGCCGATGAAGCCCTCATAAACGTAGGTCTCAAAGTCATCGGTCTCATGGGGCCGGATTCCCTTGACTGCACAGAATTCCCGATAGGCGTAATAGGCGCCCAGGGAGGTCCAGTGATGGTCCGTGCGGAAGAACAGATATTCGTCGTTGTGGCTCTTCAGCGCACCCCACACCGGCACGTTGTGGACCAGCGGATCCATGTGGTCGCACATCCAGCGGATGGCTTCCCGCTCGTCGCTGTAGCCGATGGCTTCCCGGGTCTCGTCGGAGAGATTCACGCCCGCGGCCAGGGGGCAGATCAGGCTGTAGACGTCGGCCTTGCCCTCCAGCGCCCGGGCCACGCTGCTCACAGCCTCGCAATACCGGGCGCTCTGGGTCTCGCCGAACCAGTAGCCGCCGTAGCCGCTGTCTCCCACGATATAGACGGTGCCGGATTTTACGGCCTTCCCGGTGATATCCGCCGGGCCGGTGACGTCATCCGGCGTGGGCTCGGGAAGCGGCTCCGTCGGGGCCTCGGTGGTCGGCACTTCGGTGGTAGGCTCCTCCGTCGCGGGCGCATCGGTGTCGGGCGCCGCCGTCGCAGGCTCCTCGGTGTCGGGCGTTTCTGTCTCCGGGGCCTCGGTTTCGGGGGCTTCGGTGTCGGGCGCAGCAGGGGTTTCCACCTGCACAGGATCCGTCTCCGCCGGCTGGTTTGCCCTGCTGTTCCGGACCAGGATCGTGATCAGCCAGATCGACAGTCCCAGCACCAGGACGCAGGAGAGGATCAGCATTGCCCAGGCTCCCGGGGAATGCTGCTTTTTTTCGGTTTCCGCGATGGGCTCGCGGTTGTCTTCTTGGAACATATAATAACTCCTTTTTTTGCCTGCAGCTTTGGGCTTGCTTCCCGCTGCAGCCTGAAATTACGGATTCACCACGTTGATGGGGCAGCCCTCCAGATAGCAGCGGATGTTGTCGGCCACCATCCGGATCAGGCGCTCCCTGGTCTCGTGGGGAGCCCAGCCCATGTGGGGGGTAAGCCAGGCGTTGGGGGCCTGCAGCAGCGGGTTATCCGGGGTGATGGGCTCCCGGTCAAAGGCGTCCTGCCCCAGGGCACGGAGCTTGCCGGACCGGAGGGCCTCCGCCACGTCCTGCTCCACCACCAGCCCGCCCCGGGCCGTGTTGATCAGGATCGTACCGTCCTTCATCTTTGCCAGGTTCTCCCGGTTGATGATGCCGCGATTGTCCGCGTTCAGCGGGCAGTGCAGGGAAATGATGTCGGACTCGGCAAAGAGCCTGTCCAGGCTGACGTACTTTGTCAGTTCATCCTCCAGCTCCGGCCGGAAATGCCGGGCATTCACCAGAAGCCGGGCGCCCATGGCCTTCATCATCCGGCCGAAGGCCTGGCCGATGCCGCCGTAGCCGATGATGCCCACGGTCTTTCCGTTGATCTCCGACAGGCCGGGGGCAATGCTGCAGAAATAGGAATTGTCGGTCCAGGCCCCGTTGTGAACGGCTGCGTTGTGCCGGCTCACCTGGGTGCAGATCTCCAGTACCAGAGCCGCCGCCAGCTGGGCCACGGCAAAGGAGGAATAGCCCGGCACGTTGCAGACCGGGATCCCCCGCTCCCTGGCGGCTTCCACGTCGATGTGGTTAAAGCCCGTGGCAAACAGGGCGATCATCTTAATGGAGGGGCAGGCCTCCAGCAAAGACCGGGTGATCTCCAGCTTGTCCACGATCACGATCTCACTGTCCCCGATCCGGGCAGCCATTTCCGCGGGCGCCGTGTGGGGATAGACCCGCAGCTCGCCCAGCTCCGCCAGACAGTCCCAGCGCAGATCCCCGGGATTGGCCCGTTCTCCGTCCAAAACTACAATTTTCATATTCGTTCCCTCACCAGAATTTTTTAGCGGCCCGGGCGTTCACCGAGATATACCAGGCGAACACGCCGAAGCCTGAAAACGGCAGTACGTAGGTCCTGCACCAGTCCGGCAGCGGCAGAAGCTTTACCAAGGTGGACAGCCCCAGCAACGCCGCCAGCAGCAGGCAAAGGATCCCCAGGATCCAAAGCCGGGGCAGCTGGAAGGCAATAAAGCCTGTCACGTCTGTGCAGGCCTCCGGCGGGCAGTTGGCGGGATACAAAAACCGGTTCGGAAACAGCATGTATTCCCGGTTGAGACGAATGGCCGTGTATACCGCGTAAACCCCGGCCCAGCCCAGCATAACCACCAGCATCACGTTGAGCATCTGTTCAAAGCCGCCCATGGCGCCACCTTCCTCGTTCTTGATGGCCTTATTGTACCAGACGCCGCAAAAAAAAGCAACCGCAAAGGGCTTGTTTTATTGGGAGAAGCAGAATATAATAGTCAGAAAAGAAACGGAGGGAAACGAACCATGTCTGACGTGATTGCTGCCATTGCCACCGGAAAGCAGCCCTGTGCCATCGGTGTTCTGCGTCTGTCCGGCGACGGCTGCGCGGAGGTTGCCGGTGCCGTCTTCCGCCTCCGGTCGGGCAAGCCTCTCCGGGAAGCCCCGGACCGCACCCTCTGCATGGGGACCCTGTTCGACCTGCAGGGCCGGGAGATTGACCGCTGCCTGGCCGTATACTGCCGGGCTCCCCACAGCTACACCGGCGAGGACACAGTGGAGCTCCAATGCCACGGCTCCCCTGCCGTGCTGGCCGCCGGCCTGGAGGCCCTGCTCCGGGCAGGCGCCCGGAACGCTGCCCCCGGCGAGTTCACCAAGCGGGCGTTCTTGAACGGAAAAATGGATCTGACCGGGGCCGAGGCCGTGGCAGACCTGATCGAGGCCCAGACCGCCGACATGGCCGCCAACGCCGCCGCCCAGGTGGGAGGCGCCCTGGAGCGGAAAATCCGCCCGATTTACGAGGATCTCACCGATATCTGCAGCCACTATCACGCGGTGCTGGATTACCCGGATGAGGACATCCCCGAATTCCGGATGGCGGACTTTGAGGATCGGCTCAGCGCCCACGTCAGCGCCCTCAC